>CAIZES010000255.1 GCA_903932045.1 uncultured Silvanigrella sp.
ACCTCGCCGATTACTTGGATACCAGTTCGGTTGGGTGGCAACGTTCTGATGCCGACACAATTGCTCTGGCACTAAAAACAATTCAGTCGGTAAATCCCAATATTTCATCTGACGATGTCATTCGTGCACGCGTCTTTCGGGATGCTTATGCACAACCCGTTGTGGGCGTGAATGCTTCAAAAAACATTCCACCCATGCGGATTGCGGAAGCGTCCAATCTTTTTCACGGATCCATGGATCATGTGTATCCTTGGGATCGGGGAACAAACTTTGCGTTCGAACTCGGAAAAAATCTTGCAAACGAAGTGCTTTTGTAAAGGAGAAAACTGTGACAGACCAAAACCATGTCATTAACGCCGATAACGCTACCGAAGCCGAATGGTTCGAATCTACAGAGGCAACGAGCGCCAATTCACGCTGCGTTCCATTGTTATGGGTTCGATTTTGGGCGGATTTATGTCACTCTCAAACCTTTATATCGGCCTAAAAACCGGCTGGGGATTGGGTGTTGCCATTACGGCATGTATTCTTTCGTTTGCAATTTCAAAGTCGCTACGCAGCATGATGCCCCGCATTTTTAGAAGTGAAATGAGTTTGCTAGAAAATTGCAGCATGCAAGCTACAGCAACATCTGCTGGAGTTTCCACCGGCAGCACCATTATATCTGCAATTTCTGCATATCTTATTATTACAGGACATCACATACCCTGGCATATTTTAATGCTCTGGACTTTTTGCCTTGCCGCACTGGGCGTATTCGTTTCCATTCCAATTTCCAAGCAAATGGTGAATAAAGAAAAGCTCAAATTTCCGAGTGGTGTTGCTTGCGCCGAAACTCTTAAAAGTTTGCATGCTACAGGCGAAGAAGCCATTCAAAAAGCGCAAGCACTTGGTTTGGGCGGCTTGGCTGGCGGCCTTGTGGCTTGGTTTCGTGATGCCGGAAAACCATTTTCCATTCCTTCGCAACTTGCCATTCCTGGGTCGGCAAAGCATTTTGGATTTGCAAAACTCACAATCTCATTTGACATGAGTTTGATTATGATTGCCGGCGGCGCCATTATGGGCTGGAAAATTGCTTGGTCAATGCTGCTAGGGGCCATTTTAAATTTCGGATTTTTGGCCCCATCCATGGCACAAAAGGGAGCCATTGATGCCGCCAACATGGGATACCGCGCCATTATGGGTTGGTCCACATGGGTTGGCGCGTCCATGATGGTGACATCCGGCTTATTTTATTTTGCTCTCCAATTCAAAACCATTGGCCGCGCAATATCTGCTTCCATAAAAAAGAAATCAGATAAAAATTCTTCCGATTCAAATGCGTCAACAAAATCCATGCAGGAAATTGACGTTCCAAAGTCGTGGTTTATTGCCGGAACTGCCGTGAGCGGCATTGCTGTAATGGCCATGCTTTATTTTTACTTTGGCACAACTTTATGGATGGGATTTGTTGCAATTGCCCTAAGTTTTGTTCTCGCACTTGTTGCTGCTCGCGCAACGGGTGAAACAGACACAACTCCCGTTGGAGCCATGGGAAAAATCACCCAGCTCACCTACGGAATTCTTGCCCCTTCAAACATGGTCACAAACCTTATGACAGCCTCGGTAACCGCCGGAATTGCCGGTTCTGCTGCCGATCTTTGTACCGTGCAAAAAACAGGCTACTTGCTTGGCGCAAATCCACGGAAACTGTTTTTGGCTATTCTAATTGGTATCATTGCAGGCTCTCTCGTAATTGTTCCTGCATTTTACATTATCGTTCCCACACCCGATGTTTTGGGAAGCGACATGTGGCCCGCCCCATCAGCACAGGTTTGGGCAACGGTGGCCAAACTGCTTGGCAACGGCATCGAATCTTTGCATCCTCTTGCCCGGCTCGGCATGGTTGCTGGCGGCATTGCTGGAATTTTTATTCCTGCATTGGAACTCACGCTTCCCACAAAATATCGCAAATTTGTGCCCTCGGCCACGGGCGTTGGTCTTTCGTTTGTGATTCCCTTTTTCAATTCTCTCTCTATGTTTATCGGTGCTCTTATTGCTCTTATTTTCGAAACGTCACTTCCCGCACTTTCTGAAAAGTATTTGATTGCTGGTGCTTCGGGAATTATTGCTGGCGAATCTATGCTGGGCGTGCTTATTGCAATTTTAAGCGTGACAGGCGTACTCTAACTGTAATTTGCGGGCCGTAAGCTATAAGCCGTAAGCCATAAACTGTAGGCAATAACATCTTACAACTGACCCGGCTGATACCGATTGTCTTCTTCGCCTGTAACAACTGCAAAGTGATCGGGCTCATATTGACTTAAAATTTGTTGGTAGGTTTTGGGTTTTGAAGGGTCTGCCAACGCCCGAATGAGCTCCAAGGCTGCTCCCGAAAGCTTTGTGGGATTTGTAGGAGTGACATTTGTGATCATATCCAAATATTTTGTTCCATTGGGGTCGTCTGAATTCAGTAATGCGCGCTGTTTGGCCATAAATCCGTCCACGTATGCAAAGGAATCACAGCCCATCATGGAAACAATTGTGTACTGCCCCGGAACAAAAACGCCCTTGCGAGACAACGCACGCACGTTGTCGCCCAACGCTGCATGACCATTATAGATAATAACGTCGGCTGATTTTGTGAGGTCTGAATATCGAGTATCAAATTGCGACGTCGTATTTTGCGGATTGTCTATGAGCAATGTGTTGATTCGAATTTTTCGACCATCCGAAAAAACGCCTTTCCATTCCACATCAGGTGATTCCGCGCCTGGAGCGAGCATAATATTTTCGGGAGTTGGCTTGAGCGTGACGTCAAAATCTGCGTGGCGGAGTTTGTAATTAAAAAGAGCATACTGCGCTATTCCGAAATCGGTAACATCGGTTGAACCGGCTTCATCGCGCCCAAAGATCACAATAACGTTAAGCGCTCCGTCTTTCCAGATCATGTCGTACTCTGGATACTTCCCTTTGGTGCTTTCGTCAGAAAGTGACACATTGGCCTCTGCAACCGCGATATCAGAATCATCCATTTTACAATTTGCAGCGGTGGGACGGTAATAGTACCAAAAATCGTCGGAAGTGAGACCGGAATGACCACTCCACAGATCCATGCATGTCGCAGCATATTTTTTCACAAAGGAACGACTCCCCAAAAAAGTGAAATCGAGGGGAAGCTTAAACGTAAATGAGGTTGGAATATTATCAATATTGCTCCAGCCTACCGGAATTTTTGCGTGATATTGAAAAAGAAATTTACCATTTGGCAGGGGCTCGTTCCTAACATTCGTGATTTCAGTTGCATCGAGTCTGCCAACCCCACCCTTTCCGGTTATGGTACTGATATCGTTAAGCTGCCCAATTGTGTATAGCAATTGTTCCTGAATTGCCTCATCAGGCTTGAGGTTGCTACTCAAGACAATTTTGCTATCAAATTCAAAATTCAACAAAACAACACGGGCGCTCGTAAACTGAATGTCCGATGTTGATGGGACATGAAAATCGGAACAACCCACAACTCCAAATCCAACGGAAGCCGCAAAAGCACTTGAAAAATTTATTCTCATTTCGTTTTCCAATCGTATTGCTTGAAGCAAAAGCCTAGAAAATAGCAAACAAATGCCCCACAGCCGTCCATCCATTATCAAACAGAAAGGAACATAAGCACACCCCAGAACAAGACGCAATGTGAATGAAAGCAGAAAAAGGGATATTTAGTCGAATTCAAAAGACAAGCCCGCGCCGTAATTCCAATTATTATAGCTGCGTGCCGCATCAAAGGCGCCCTCAAATGCGAAATACCAAAAACGAACAAGGGCCCCAACAGTTGCATGATACCGCGACCGCCCGTTTTTAAGGTAAGCAGGCTCGTAATAACTTCCGAATCGCGTGTAGGTGGAAAAAATCCACGTTGTCACTACAGGGAGCTCAACTCCAATTCTGGGAATATAAGCGTCTTTTGTATTGAGCTCATAGGCATCAACAGCCCCAAAAACCACTCCGGGAGCAGAATAAATTTTTCCATTTCCAGGCAAATCAGTGAATTTGTATTGATCAACCTGAGCCGCAATTGCCAAATTCTGCAACGAAAAGGGTCCCGATTTTTGTGCCATAGCAAACGGGCGCAAAACAAATCCAGCCTGAACAACCCGAGGGTGATACGACGCATCAAAAAATTCCAGAGACAACTCTCCAGAATTTGCCAATGAAAAATGCGAAGGTTCGCGATAAAAAAGACCCAGGCTGAAAACTTTTCCAAACCTCGACTGAATTCCTGCTTTGTAGGTTGTGCTTCCCGTGGCGCGCGAATGTCCGCTAAAACTTAACCCATCGGAAAAAGCGAGGTCAATTTCACGAACAGAATCGGCGTTGCTAATTGCCCCCCCAATACTAAAATACTCACCAATGCGCAGTGCCGATGCAAAATCTAATTCAGAAATATCGTCTGAGAATGTGAGAGTTCGAAGCGAGTCTGGCTTATTGATGCTGCGGAAATTCAGAGTTTGGTATGTTACTCCCATTGCAAAAAAATCCAGCGGCAAAACGGTTCCGCCAATCATTCGAAAACTTTGAGACAGAGAAACCGACGATGCCGTTGAAATACTTTCATCGATAGGTTGACCATAGCAAAAATCACCGGTTAGAAGCGAACTCTGAAACACCATTGCAGCCGGATTGTCGAGCATTGAGCCCGAATAGGTTTCTGCAACTGTGGCGCCCGACAGCGCCATGGACCTCACAGGACCTCGAT
>CAIZES010000256.1 GCA_903932045.1 uncultured Silvanigrella sp.
GTCATATTCGAGACCAATGTTGGACGAAAGGAAAATTGGCCCACTGTAGCTCAAAGCGCGAAGCTTACCAACAATGTTTAGATCGAGGACATTTTCGCTTCCGAGCCAAAAATTAGTTATCACACAACTTGTGCTTTCCAATACAGATTTATCGGCCGCTAGTTTTTGCATTAATTCAGGAACCGAACCCACAAGAACTAATTCAACATCTTGTTTGAGCTCCATTTCCCAATTCATCAAGACCACCGCATCATCATCGACAACAATAACCAAAGGCTTTAATGGAGTCTTCCGCTCGCTTTGAATAACGGCAGCCTCTGTTTTCGAAATTGCAGCCACAACGAAACTTAAAAGATGTGCACGGCTCATGGGTTTTGGCAAAACCAAATCGGCACCAGCATTAAGGCCATTCTTAGAATCCTCAAAAGAAGATCGATTGCTGTGCACGCAAATTGGCCCCAAGAAACCTATCTTTCGCAACTCGGTTACCACTCCAAAACCATCCATAGAATCGGTTGCCGCAAGGTCAATATCACACACCACGCAATCGGGGCGCGCCAGCTTGTTGGCCGCACTTAGTATGTCGCATGATTTATCATAGAGATCCACTCGTATAGAGCCAGCGTTGTCAATATTTTTTCCAAACAAACCACAAAGTGCAGCTCGATAAAGAGGCTCATCGTCAAGCATGGCTACGACAAAAGGTCTTTCGAGTTTTTTTGACGCATCAATGATTCGTGCTTCAAATTCAACCTCTCGCGGATCATTTACAACTGCAGAATCGACTGACTGTTGTACAGGAGTCAATGCCGCAATGACGCTCACAATTTGACTTGAATGACGTGGCAACACCGATGCGTTCCTGTCGTCGAGTTTTGTCGCAATGGGAAGTGTGAAAACAAATTCCACATACTTTCGATCGTGTGTGTACTCGCAGCGAATTTCGCCGCCGTGAGCCACTACAACTTTTTTTGCGATAGCAAGGCCAAGTCCAGTGCCACCTTTTTTGCCTTTGGAGAAAAAAGCCTCAAAGAGTTTTGGGAGATCATCTTCGGGAATGAGAGGGCCGCTGTTACCTATTTTTATTTCAACAAATCCATGCCGCTCAGAGCTTTCAAACCAAATCTCTCCCCGCCGATTCATGGCCTGGATCGCGTTACCTGCAATATTCGACATCATTCGCTGAATTTTTGCCCCATCAACTTCCAAAAAATGCTCGTGATTGAAATGGTATCGTAAAGATATTTGTGTTCCCTGATAAACCTGAAAAATTTCACTCAAACTTGCTTCAATAATGCCAATCAAACTCGTGGGCTCTGTGATGGGCTTTTCCATTCGCCCAATTTCCATAATGTCCTCAAGCATACCGTTAACCGACATAAGTGCATTTTCCACCGAAGGCCCAATGACCTTCATACTTTTTCTGACATCTTCAATAGTATTTGCATGAGTTAATATCGAGAGCGCAGACTTTAACAGCGAAAACGGCTTACGGACGTCATGCGCAAGCATTTGGGTTGTGCGAGCGATGGCTCGTGCATCCGTACTCGCACGAATTTCAGCATTCTGACTTTCAATGGTTGCCTTGAGATGCTCAATTTCATTAACTACAAAGCGAAACTCCTGCATTGCTTGTGAGTTTTTAAGGTCTCCACAAAGAGTTTCTTCAAGCGATTGAAGCAGGGATCGAAAGGCACTTATCGAAAACTTAGAGATAGAAACAAAAGCGAGAGCTGTCATTGCAAGCATTGAAAGCAGCATCCACACCAAATTCATAGTAATTTTTCTGGCATCGCGATTCAGTCGAGTTTTATCGAAGCCAATTGTCAACTTATAATCTGCTGGCAGATTATCTTCAATGCCTAACGCAATGGAATGGTACTCGATATCTGGAGTCGACAACAGTTGTACATTTCGCGTAACTACACTCCAGTTTACTCCTGCTGGCGGCACATTTTTGCTATTTAAGTTTCTTGTGAAGTGAGTTGGGAATGTGGAACTTTCTATGGTAAAAAATTCTATGTTTGAGTTCTGTGCAACTTGTTCGACTTGACTATATGCAGCGCCGAAATCAAACGTAACGAGCTTGTTTTGAATAAGCTTGGAAATTTCGATAGCAGAATTTTGGAACATTCTCTGGTTAATATTTCGCAGATGCTCTGTGACAACAAGCTGAATCGCAAACATTCCTACTGCAATAAATAAAAAAACAGGAATCAAGATTAGAAAAATTCTAATTTGTAGTCTTCGGATCACTGTTTAACCCTTATGATGTCGAGTGCTGTAAAATCAACACCGGAATGATAATCATTTCGAAAACTCCATTGCCTACCAAGACTAATTGCAATAGAACTACTAAAAATTGGATAAATTCCCTGAAACGCTGCAATGCGTCGATTTATTTCCTCATACATTGAGAACCTCATTTTGAAATCAGACTCGGCACCGAGTTTTTCGAACATATTGTGAACTTGAGACTGTTCATCTATAAAATACGAAGGTTGTTCGAGGAAGTATGAATAGAGCCCGAATCCAAAATCACCGGAAGGAAATCCAAAAGTGACAAACACAATGTCGTAATTTCGTTTTTGAAGAGCATTTACAATTTCAGATTTGGGCACATACTTTACAGTGGGCTGAAATCCATATTTTTGTAGGCGATCACCAAATATTTTCCACAATCTCTCTGATCCAACGGAGTTTTCAAGAAGCACAGTTGGATGAACAGAACTTGTTTAGCTTATTTTCGCTTACTTTAAAGTTTTCTTTTCTGAAGCCGGAGCTACCAACTGGAAAAAAACTATTTGACCAGAAAAGTAATGGCGACAAAAATAAATTTCGATCATCTGAAACAGAAAAGACAGAATCAAAGATTTCTTTTGCGTGTTTTCCCGTTTGTTTAAAGATACGATCATTAACAGCAAACACCCCTGTTCTGTGAAACTTCTCAATTGTTGTACGTTGTCCAATGGGTTCCACAAGGTTTGAATGTTTGGCTCGTAGCTCGTCATAAAGGGCTGGCTCGGTCGCAATGAGTACGTCGGTTTCACCGCGAGAAAACATCTCAACTGCAGTTTGCGGAGATGCATGTTTAATCATGGCAACATTCAGAGGCGCTAATGAGTTTTTTGTCTGAAGGTGTGGGTTCATTCTGAGGTGTATAGAAGAAGAATTATGCTCTGATATACAGTATGCTCCCGACGTTGGCGCGCCTAGCTTTAACATCCCGGTATTACGATCAACCCACGCCTTGGGAATTATTGCACCCGATTGTGGCAGCATAAGAAATGTCCAAATCCACTCAAAAGGGCGATCAAGCTTGATACGAACTGTCTCATCGTTGGCAACTTGAATTCCTTTGAGCTCATCCCAAGCGTTTCTGTAATTTATAGCGCCCGAAATCACCTGTTTTAGAGGATTCTCTTCTGACTGCTTTGAAACGTATCGCCGCAAAGAGAACACAACATCAGCTGGAGAAATTTTGGTGCCATCGCAAAATTTGGCGTTTTTTGAAATATGAAAATCTAGGACAGTCCTGGAAGTGTTTACGCTCCACTTGTCGGCGATTGAAGGACGAATAAACTGCAGCTCATCCCATTGAATGAGGTTTGAGAACGAGTGCAAAAGAAGAAACCAACGATCAAGCGATCGCCAATCAAGCGGATCTACCTGTGCCGGCAGAGCCGAGAAACTCATGGTAAACTCTGGCACTCTTTGAGACTTCGCGTCAACAGCAAAAGCTGTAGCATGCATTATTGCTAGCGCAGGAAGAAAGCATGATATTTTCATAAAGTTTCCTTAATACGCTTAGACATTTTCACGGAATATCCGTAGCACAAACTCGTTAAGCACAGACAAAAACATATTAAAACGAAGTAGTCGTTAGAAAAAAGAGGCGCAGCTGCGCTACCAATAAACATAGCTGCTCGGGCAATTGCGGTATTTGTTGACGCAACCGTTGCTCTTTTTTCTGGATGGCATTCGGTCATCATATCCGAAGTACACCAAATTGACGTATGAGTGGAAAGAGCGCTCGCAACGAATAAGACCAGTAACGCTAGAGGATAGTTCGGCATCATAAACAGCGCGAAAGTACAGACAACACTGCTGTATGCGATAATCTTATTTGCGACTTCTTCTGAACTGCACCCCAATATGCGTATTAAGGGAATTATGGCGTACGAGCCAAAAATGGAAGCAACAGCAGAAAGGCCATATGTATACCCGATATTTTGCTTAGGAAGTGCGAATTTTTCCTGAAGATTGCTAACCATAATACCACTGAATACGCCAACAACTATTGATATTGTTGTCGCAATTAGAAAAATTTTCTTCAGAGACAAGTTTTGCTGAATCTCACCAAGAAACATACGCAAGGAAGGTCGCGCTTGCTTTGGTGCAGCGCGGGTCAGAGAGCGTTTTATGTCGGCATTCGCCAAAATAGAAAATGATACAATGTACGTAAATGCATCAAAAACATAAATCCAATAGATGGGAAAAAAGACAACAAAAGCCCCGCCTGCAACTGTACCAACAGCAAGAGCAACTCCATTTGAGACGGTCATAAATCTATTCAGTTGCAGAATCTCGCTCTCGCCGGCTAACAATGGAATTGCTGCCCACTGAGCTGGACGATAAGCTGCCGTGATGAACACCAAAAGTGTCATAATGATCGCAAGAAAGACTCCAGCGCCTATTTTGCTCTGTATGATAAAAGAAAAAAGATACAACAAAAGCACAACAGCACGAACAAAGTCTCCGCATATTAAAATACGATATAAGTTCAAACTTCCCAGAATTCTGTTTGCAACAGGATATGCAATAACGAAGCCAAGACTCCATATTGTTAGCATCAAAACTGGGCCGTGAACGCCTAAGAGTAGGGAAAAGTGGATGAGGGCGGCACCAAATGATAGACGCTCCCCAAAAGTTGAGACTACGTGTGCCGCGCAAAATCTGAACTTTGGTGAAGATAAAAAAATCGCCATCAGAAAATACTCCGATGGCTGATTTTTCTAGGAATTAGCGCTAATTTTTGAACGTTTAGCACATGCCTGCTGAGGATGAGTTGATGCAGGTTGTCTTCTTGATTTGAGAAAGTTTCATGATAGCCTCCGGTTGTAAGTTCCTCGAATTGCGACAGCACTCGAGCCCAGTTAACAAGATAACTTGGGGAACACAGCCCCAAGTCTGTTTTATGCGCTAGCATATCGTACACCCATACAGCAACAAAAAAATCTTTGTATTCAACAACAGTAAGACTCGGTTTTGATTCAATAATAATAGCCAAGACAATATGAGACAATTGCCGATAATTTAGCCCTTTTTTAGGTGCAGGTATGCAGTCGGTAGGCTGGCTCGCTTCAAAAATCTTGACTTGGCGTATTCCTTCTTCAATACTCTTTTCAATAGCGGCAACTTTATTGCACGAGCACGAAAAACCAATACCACTGAAATGACGATCTTGTCCGTCTGAAGAAATTTCAGATGCGGCGAAGTACAGGCCGTTCTCGGTCGTAAGAATAAGAGTAGCAGCATCCCCAATTGCGGTTTTTTGTTTAACCCAAACCTGCGAGGAGCGACTTATGCTTTGACTTTGCTCCCGATTAGCTCTTTCAAATAACAAATCTGAAACAACGAACGCTCCGATTCGTTCACAAATCTCATTCTGAGCTGATGCGATAGCTTCTTCTACGGAAAAACCAATTCCCGTTGCAGAAAGGCATCGTCCGGAACCAATATTTGGATGAATTCTTAAAAGCGTTAATCTTTCAAGACACTCAGAGACCGATTTTGCAGCGGCTTTTGCTAGCGAATTGGCTTCTCCTGTGCCATCGCACGTACATAGATGACTTGTAAAGCCTGTTGTAACAAGAAAATTTCCGCTGAGCGCGGCACACTGCGAAATATCGTTAACTTCGACAGCGGCATCGTTTGATAGACCCTGAAGAAAACTCGTTAAGCACTCAAACCACGCTTCATCGTCAGCTGCGGAAAATGAGTCAAAAGAATTCATCGCACAAATTCCCAAGGTAGGTTGTACAAAAAAAATAAACGAAGAAAGCGAAATTGTATCTCATTCAACAATATCGTTTTTGAAGATGGATAGCAAGACGCGAGCAAAGCAAACATCGCATCGCTCACGTTGGAACAGAATTGCGACGCACCTATGCCCAGCTCCGAGACTGTATCACTTTGTTATTTGAATCTGATTCTCTTCTTGCCCAAGCGATTTCACAATCGCCCACCCAAACCCACTATTTCAAAGTAATGGGCCCAACAGAATCCATAATCAATGCCGAAGAACCATCGGGCGATCCACCACCAAAACCCCATGCCGTTGGCGACACCAGCAGCGGACGCAGCTTTCCGCTCATGCCTTCGTAGTCCCATGTGGCAACAAAAATTTTCCAGCCAGAATATTGTTTTGGGCCTAAGAGTTCCAAACGCCTTTTCACTCCCAAACCTCCCCTCAGCTCACCCCAAAATTTTGCCACAAGTCTGACCCAACTCAAC
>CAIZES010000257.1 GCA_903932045.1 uncultured Silvanigrella sp.
AACCCGGAAATCGTGGCCTTCGACGTGCCGCGTGGACTTAGAAGTGATCGCCCCATGTCAAGCCTGTTTTAGATAAGACAGCCGTGGCAAAAGACCAATACATCTGTTTTTTTATTGAGCTTTTGTGGTTTGTGAAGCGGGAGTTGCTGCCGATGCAACAGGCGTTGCTGCCGATGCAACAGGCGTTGCTGCCGGCGCAATTGTGGGCGTTGCAGAAGGATTTGCTACAGGCGTGACACCAGATGCACCAGATGCACCAGATGCACCAGATGCACCAGATGCACCAGATGCACCAGATGCACCAGATGCTCCAGATGCACCAGATGCACCAGATGCAACAGATGCACCAGATGCACCAGATGCAACAGATGTTGCCGCGGCCGTTGGGCCTGCCGCAGGTGCCGACGTTGCCCCGCCCTTTTGCTCATCGTTAGCCCCCTCGGGCTTGCACAAACCAAGTTCCTTCATAAGTTCAAACTCACGACCCGAACGAATTCGCGTATAGTATTCCATATACTCTACTGCTTTTTTTGTATTCATTGCCTCCAACGTTTTTGTTACAAAACGCGCCGGCAGTTTACGCAACAGCAAAATAACCAAATCCCTATCCATGCCTTCAAGCACTGTTGCAGCCTTACGCGGCTCCATTTTTGAAATAAATTCGATTGTCTCTGTAAGCCGTTCCTCTTTTACTTTTTTTTCCTTTTGCAAAGTATCATCAAGGAAGCGGCGCTCTTCCTCAACCTTCCGTAACTTTTCTTCAACGTCCGCTTTTGCTGTCTCATATGCTTTTCGAGACTGAGCCAACGAGGCAATTCTGTTTTCAGCATCTTTGCGCAAAAATTCCAATTGAGCCCGAATTTCCGCAGCATCACCGGGCGCTATATTTCCGGCAGGCAGAGTAGGAACACCGTTCACATCGGTTACCTCCGTTTGCACTGCAACAGCGGCAACGGGAGGTGCTATGCCAAGTTGAGCCTGAATTTTCTGCTTAATATAATCACGCCCAAAATAGCCTCCGAGTCCTAACAAAAGCGCCGCCTTTGCAGCAATCAAAATTTTCAGCGCTTTTGCATTCATAAATTCTCCTCAATACGTTCTCTACGTTCTGCAAATTCTTGCCGTTGGTGCCGAATAGTAGCCATTTCGTCAAGAATTTTGCGTTCCCTGTCTTCTTCACCCATGTGCCACTCTGCGTGCCGTTTTTCGCGCAACTTTTCCACCACCTTAAAATCACGCTTTGCTGCAACAAGCGCCGTTTGCAAAAAATCGATATCCGATTCAATATCCTTGATGCGCTCAAGAATTTCCAACATCCGTTCCTTTATTAAACTCAACGAATTATCAAGCACAGGAACGCGAAGAAACCGACTTGAAAGCATGCATTCGTTGAGTTCATTTCTGTCGGAAAAATACAGGTCTCTTTGTTGCATCAAAATTTCTCGTAGCTGCCGCAAGGCAGCAAAGCGTTCTTCCAACGCTCGCTCAATTTCAGCAACTTTCTCCCGTCGCATTTCAAGAATTCTTTGCAAGGGAAACTTAAACTCTGCCATTTACTTTATCCTCGCGCAGAATCGCTTGCTACGTCGATACTCAAAAGCTCAGAAAGTGCAGAAACAGAATCGTCATAACTCGCATTATGATTGCGGCCCTGGCGCAAAAATGTTTCAATGCGAGGCTGCATATCAATAGCACGGTCGATACGCGGGTTCGTGCCACGATTGTAAGCACCAATAGAAATAAGATCTTCGTTATGCTTATACGTTGCAAGCAAATTACGCAACTCGGAACCATGATCCACTTGTTCTTTTCCGGCAACATCAACCATCACACGACTCGCACTACGAAGCACATCAATAGCAGGATAGTGATTTTTTGCTGCAAGATCGCGACTCAAAACAATATGTCCGTCAAGAATAGATCGTGCTGCGTCACACACTGGCTCAGAAAAATCGTCACCGTCAACAAGCACAGTGTAAATTCCTGTGAGCGAACCCTTTGAACTGGAATTTCCAGCGCGTTCCAACAAACGGGGTAACAAACTGAACACCGAAGGAGTGTATCCTTTAGTTGTTGGAGGCTCACCAACAGCAAGCCCAATTTCGCGTTGAGCCATTGCAACGCGAGTTAAAGAATCCATCATTAACAAAACGCTGTATCCGCTTTCACGAAAATATTCTGAAACCGCAGTTGCAACATGAGCTGCTCGAATACGAATCAGTGGCGATTGATCTCCAGTGGAAACAATCACCACACTTTTTTTAAGTCCTTCTTCGCCAAGGCAGTCGTCAATAAATTCTTTCACCTCGCGACCGCGTTCACCAATCAAAGCAATAACGTTCACATCTGCTTGAGTGTACCGACCAATCATACCCATCAATACGCTTTTTCCAACACCAGATCCTGCAAAAATCCCCAAACGCTGCCCTTCGCCACACGTCAACAACGAATTAATAGCACGAACACCCAAATCCAGTGGACGCGAAATGCGGCGACGCGTCAGCGGATTCAAAGGCTCTCTTGAAATTGCCCACGGCACCCCTTCATTTGGCTGAAATTTTGGCCCTATAATAGGATTGCAATAGCCATCCAATATTCTTCCAATAAGATGATGCCCAACACGAATCCGTTGCTCACGCTCCAAACACTGCACATACGAATTGGCGCAAATACCAGCAGGATCGGAAAACGGAACAATAAGAGCTTTGTCTTTTCGAAAACCAACAACCTCACCTTGAATGTCGTAGCTGCTGCTTTCATCAAAAATTCGAACCAAAGCACCCAAAGGAACTTCTTTAAGATGGGCTTCAACAAGCGTACCAACAATATCTGAAACTTTTCCGAGCTTTTCAAATTTGGGTTCCTGAATAAAACCAGTTCGTGTTGCGCGAAGCTTGTCCAAAGCATTGGTACTAAACATTAGGCAGCCCCTTTATTCGATTTTTCAGAATCCACATTTGACGATAAAATGTCTGCCTTAATACTTTCCATAAAATCATTAACGGCTTTCTTGATATCCACAACAACAACTTCGTTATCGGCCTCAACGCGGAAATCGCCAGAAGCCAACTGACTATTTTCGCGAATTTTCACTCTCTTTTGAAGATCGGGATATTCCGCAAGAACAGAAACAATGCGTTTCGCATCAATTCCTCCTACTTCAATATTGAGAAACGACTTTTCAACAAATGGCGACATTGTGTTCAACAAAAAGTTTTTGAGAGTGTCATCATGAACAGCAAGCTGGCTGCGCAAAATAGACTCTGCCGCAGCCTTTGCAAATTCTACAAAAATTTCTTGTCCACTGGCCAGAATTTCCGAGCGCAACAAATCAATTTGATGCATCACCTGAGCAAGCAAAGACAGCGTCTTATCTACTTTTGCTTCACCAGAAATTTCGCCGCGCTGCTCACCTACGCGAAAACCATCTTCATATCCACTTCTGCTTCCTTCTTCTTGGCCTTGCGCGATACCTTCATCGCGTCCTGCCTGCAAACCCTCAACGCGAGCCTGTTCAGAAACAGAATCATAAATTTGTTGCCGCACTTCTTCGTAAACTTCGTCACGCACAGACTGGCGAATTTTTTCAATATCACTACCGCTTGGTGAATTAGAATTCGCGTAAATTGAATTTTCTCCAGCCTGCGAAGATTGCTGCTGTTGATTTTGTTGATGCTGCAACTGCTGCAACTGCTGCGACTGCTGCGACTGCATGGGATGGGATTCACGCACCCCCGCAGCACTTGCTATTCCTGCAGCCACCTGCAACGATTCTGGACGAGCCCCTGCAGCATCAGCCATTTCGGCTGCAGATGTATCGTTTGCACGCTGTGCAACAGATTGAGCTCCTCCCTTTTTTCCATTTTCTTTCCATGAAACTTGCTTAAGAGTTTCTCGATTCCGTTCCATCATATCGGCAAGTTCCTGCGCAACAGCCTCTTCTTCGTCCATCAATTTGCGTCTATTTTTAATTCGAAGTTCTTCAAGAGTTCTATTATAATCGACGGTATAATCGGAAGGGGGAATAACTTCCTTGCGAGGTTGCAGTTGCGTCCGAAGCATTTCCGCCTCTTGCACCTTTTCCGACAATTCCTTATCTGTATGCAGTTTTTTATGCACAACACTCTTGCGCGGATTGTCGGGGACAAGGGCACCATGGCTTGACAAACTGCCAAACGAAAACGCTTCAACTTCAATTTCGGGATAGCGTTGCTGCTCGTTTTTACTAATGTATCGACCCCTGCTCTGTGAACCCACAAATCCCCCGATTTAAGCCAACATTGTATAAACATCAAACCAACATGTTGTCCCCGCCCTGAGCGATAATAATCTTTCCTTCATCGTGCAAACGACGCGCCACTTGAACAATTGCGAATTGCGCGGTTTCCACATCCGAAAGTTTTGCTGGCGGCATAACAGCCATTTCTTCCCGCATATTTTCGGCAGCTCGTTGCGACATATTGCGTAATATGAGATCGCGAACCGCTTCACTGGAAGTTTTGAGCGCCAATTTAAGCTGATCCATTTTAACTTCACGCAGAATAGATTGGATGCCACGGTCGTCAATTTTGATAAGATCGTCAAACACAAACATGAGTTTGCGAATTTGCTCTGCCAAATCGGGATCGCGTTCTTCCAATCTGTCG
The DNA here is from genome assembly GCA_903932045.1 of uncultured Silvanigrella sp. Taxonomy (GTDB): domain Bacteria; phylum Bdellovibrionota_B; class Oligoflexia; order Silvanigrellales; family Silvanigrellaceae; genus CAIZES01. Next base: position 4,647 of record CAIZES010000257.1, read on the forward strand.
AGAATATTTTCTTCCGTAGCTTTGTCCATCAGATTCAACATTTCGACAATAGGATCCACGCCACCCAAGCGCTGAGATGTCACATTGCCCATGCGCTGAATTTCGTTTCGAAGAACATCGTCTACTTCATCAATAATATCTGGCGAAACACTTTCTAGGTTTGCAATTCGCAAAATAAGTTCAGTATGAAGCTGCTCGGGCAACAACTTTAATGTTTCACCAAATTTTTTGGGGTCAAGGTGAGCAAGAATCAGGGAAATTGTTTGCGGGTGCTCGGAGCGCAAAAAGTTTGCCAAAGTTTTTGGATCAATAAGCTCAAGAGACTCAAGAGTTGCGTTCGATTCCAATGCCAACTCGTCAATCATGGCACTTGCTTGATCATCTTTAAACGCAGAAGCAATAATTTTCTTTGTAAAGTCGTTTCCACCCAAAAAATATTTTTTGTTCGACTGAAGAATTCCATAAAATTCTTCCATTATCTCTTCAATAACTTCGCCGTCAATGCGACCCAAACGGCTCATGGCACTACCAATGCGCTTAATTTCAAACTCGGTCATATTCTTAAAAAGTTCGGCAGAAATTTCTTCTCCGAAGGCTAGTAGCAAAATCGCAGCTTTTTGCGGACCAGAATACTTGTTCGCTGCAGCCACATAACCTCCTTATGCAAACCTGTTCAATTTTGGTCCACTCAAGAACCCTTGACTCATTGTAGCGCCAAAAAGCTTGATGCAGAGTGCAGAAATGGGGAGACTTGGTCAGAGCACCGGCAGGCACTTTTTGCACCCCCTCTTATTTTTACCGAAGGGGGCAAATCATTGCAGTCGCCAAGCGTTTGAGATATGACACCGCCCGAACTCATAAACACGGGGGAGTCCATGCCTTTTGCATCTGAAGTCGTAAGCTTTCAATGGTTTCAAAATTCAGTCGTTTTGCGCCGCGGCCAAACAACTATTCAAGTATTGCCAGAAGACGCAGCAACTCTGCGCACAATGAAAGAAAAAGAGACCTTTATTGAATTTTTCAGAGCAACTGCGCTCAAAAATCGGGAAGCTCGTCGCGTGTTTGAAGCCTGGGAACGCAAAGACACCCAACTTCTTTCCAAAGTTTATCAGGAAATGACTGCGGGTTAATTTCCCCGCTCAACTCACGCCATAAGAAATAGAATAAGCGCCATTGAGCAAAAAACAGCTGCAAACCAATACCAACCGTATGAAGGTTCAATGGGTGGTTTAACGTCTTTTGCATTAATGAACTTATTTTCAGGCCATTCTCCTTCGGAGACCTCTTTTTCATTGACATCTTTTTCATGAGCTGTTTTTTCATTGACATCTTTTTCGTGAGCTGTTTTTTCATTGACATCTTTTTCGTGAGCTGTTTTTTCTTGGCCATTTTCCGAATGCTTCACTTCGTCCGATAACCCCTTGTTTGACGCAGAATTGCCATGCTCCGCCTCAGATTGCCCCACCTTTGGCTCAACCGGGCGAGCATGTTCTGGCTGAGGTTGCTCCGCGTTGGATTGTTCTCCCTTGGGCTGTTCCACATTGGATTGTTCTGCTTTTGGTAATTTTGATTTCGCTTTTTTCGGCACCACCCGAGATGCTTTCAAAACATCTGGCACGGGAGGAATTGGATTGTCAAAACCCCCCTCTTGCTCAGGAAGTTTTAAAGATTCGGCTGCGTTTCCCTCGCGCGACAATGACATTACCCCCGCAAAAACACAAAACAACAACGCGAGTCGAATGACGGTAAACATCATCACCTCCCAAAATCAGCCAACATGCGTTCATTCTAACGCGAAAAGAGTGGAAACGGCCACGTCCCTGCGACGAGTTTCTGCCACATCTGAAAATCGTCGTCAGTTACGCCCCGCAACCCCGACAAAACAAGATGTCCCGAAGGCTCACCCGCACAAAACGCTGGACAAACCTCGGTGAAGAGACTGATACAAAGATCCTCCGAGCTGGAGCCAACAGAGCCAGTATCATAAAAACAAATTTGAGTTTTGAGCAGCCGCCTAGAGTTTATAACAACCTCTTCTAGAAATTGAGAAAGCCCCTGAGCGTCTTCGTGGGCCGCACTCTGCAAATGAATCTCAACGCCGTCCGGCGAACACGCACTGACACTGCCTTCCAATCCATAGACGAAAGAGCCAAAAACAAACCAAACATCGGCGCTTAGCTTCTCGAGCAAGCTTCCCCCAAACAGTTCCACGAACGTGAGACGCAAAACTGCCCCGAGCAAGGCGATGTGTCAAGACACCGCAAGTGAGTCCTATAGTAAAAGAAAATTTTGCAAAGCCATGGGGCAAACTTTATGAGCCAATAACCTTTTGAACAGCCGCCAAGAGTTTTTCAGGAACAAAAGGCTTCACAATCCAGGCCATCACGCCTATTTCCTTGCCTTGCAGTGCAAGTTCTTGGCTAGCTTCCGTTGTAAGCATAAAAATAGGAATTGCTTTGGTTGCCGCATTACCCTTAATACTTTTTGCCATTTCCAAACCGTTCATATTAGGCATATTCAAGTCGGTAATCACCAAATCGACCTGATTCTTGCCCACCATTTCCAAACCTTTTACACCATCTTCGGCTTCGAGAATGTTATATCCACCCTTTGTGAGTGCAAATTTCGCGAGATTGCGAATAGTCATAGCATCATCGACCACAAGAACATTCTTTGGCATACGTCCCCCTCAAATCGCATAAACTTAATAGGAAGCATATCACCTCACGAAATTGAGTCAAAAGAGACTGGCTCCTTCTTTTCCCACATGCGTCATGGTTTTTACGCTTTCGAAGAAACATCGAAAATCTTCTCCTCAAAAACGTATGTTAAAGGATGCACATTCTCTCAGCGTGCCAGCATCCTTTGCCCAACTGCCTGGCGCCTAGCCAGATTTCTAGCTTCTAACACGTGCAAATCGTTGCTCCATCACTCGAAAACTTGCAACATCCTCCCACGTTGCTTGCTCTACTTCAGGAAAGAGTGCCAACAACGTTGTTGCTATGGATTCCAGATGTGCATCGGTTCTGCGCGAAACACCTTCGCCTTTTGCGCCTGCCAATTTTGCAAGATTCAAATTAAAATTCCTTCGGTAAGAAGAATCTTTTTGAATTTGCAGAAAACGAGTTGCCAGAGTTCGCTCTTCACCATTTCGCAACATTGTCTCAACGCACCGAGAAAACACATCGCGTTCAGGAACATCGGGCTCCAAAATAACCTGCAAAGCAAAACGATCCAGCAAAGGCCCGCTCAAGCGCGAGAGATAACGACTCATTTCAGCTGTGGAGCAACGGCAGCTCTTTTTTCGCGAAAGTAAGAATCCGCAAGGACAAGGGTTTGTTGTTGCGCAAAACAAAAATCGGGCAGGAAAGACAATGCTTCCCGCAGCTCGACTGATTGCAATTTTCCCCGAATCCAAAGGCTCCCGAAGGGCCTCCAAGCTGAGCCTCGAAAATTCAGCAAGTTCATCCATAAACAACACACCGTTGTGCGCAAGGGTCACCTCCCCTGGTTTCAAGTTTGCACCTCCCACAAGGGCAGCAGAAGTGCAGGAATGATGTGGGGCTCGAAAGGGGCGTTTTTTTGATAAGTCAGACACAACAATCCCTTGTTCATCGGAAATAAGCTGCACTTGAAAAGCCTCCTCGTCCGACAACGGAGAAAGCAACATTTCCAGGTGTTTCATTGCAAAACTTTTTCCAACCCCGGGTTCTCCTGCCAACAAAACGTTGTGCCCACCCGCGACAGCCGCCAATATTGTAACCAAAACCTTTGGTGACGTGCGAAACATATCTAAAAATTCGATAACGTTGCTCTCACGTTTGGCAACCACAAACTCGGAGTCACACAAACAAGAAGACAAAACGGCGCCAGGTTCGGCGCCAGGTTCTGCACCATCTCCACGGGAATTTTTGCTTGCATCACTTTTCCCACTTGCATCACTTTTTTCTAAAGAAGCACACATTTCCTTCACCAACTTTTGTTTCACCACATTGCGACCGTTCATCCAATCAACAAATTTAGAGTAGAAAGAAAAGCGATCTGGCGAAGACAAATGAGTGCCTGCAGCAACATGAAAAACTGCACCCGTCCTTTTTACAAACTCTCGGTATTCAAGAGCATTCATCACAAGGGGACGTGAAATGGGTCGCAACTCTCCCGATAGCGACAAAGAACCCGCAAAAAACTCCCTCACTTCATTTTGAGAACTTTTCATCTTATTCGTACGTTCTTCATCCAAGGCGCGCACAACAGAGGCGGCAACAGCAAAATCGAGCTCATCAAAGCTTGTTCTACAAAGTTTCAAAACCTGCAGAGGCAAAAAGCTCACCACAATTTTTCGAGCAGGCAAGCCCAAACCAGCTCCCTCAAGAACAGCACGCACACGCTCCCGCATGTCGCGCACAACATCGCCGGTGAGGCCCAAAATGGTAAGCCCCGAAAAACCACTCCCAACAAAACATTCAATTTCGACCACTTCAATTTCCACGCCAACAAGCACTGCTGCAAACGTTTTTGCCATTGCACACCCCCAACCCAGTCGAGCAATATGCACAAATTCAAAAGCAAACAGCGGGTGTGTCCAGAAAGACGTCGCTTTAGCGAATATCCATAAAAATGGGACAAAAATAGAACAAAAAAGAACACAATTTTGGTAAAGTGTTCTGAAACGAAACACCTTGCCACAAAGAAGGAACCCTACACCAACCACACCCACCACACCCACTTCACCCAATTCACCAAACAAGCCCCCGGCTTTAGCACGGCTGTCTTATCTAAAACAGGCTTGACATGGGGCGATCACTTCTAAGTCCACGCGGCACGCGGCACGCGGCACGCGGCACGTCGAAGACCACGATTTTCGAATGACGTTTACGAAAACGTCGGCGCCTGTCGTGGTTTATGGCCAAAGCCGCTTTTGGGGAATGGATCAGCAGAGCAACCTTTGTCGCAATCTTTCGGGAAATGGACAGTGTGTGTTTATGTACACATCTCGAGTAAATTGTGTCACGGGCCAACATATTTTGAGTGAGTCAACAGATTCCGTGAGCACTGTACAATAATCTTCGCATCACAATGTGAAACACATCTCCTTTACCAAAATACCGGGGCAGCAGTATCCGCCAAGCGATCTGCGTTCGTATGACATTGTGTCGGGAATAAATTCCACTTTGTTTGTAACAGCTTCAAGATTTGTTCAAAATAAACTGTAGAGAGAGTCATCGAAACGCAAATCGTTTATGGGTGCAACAAATTTTCCGTTTTCAACCCAAAGGCACGAATAGCGGGTCATTCCGGTGATTCGTGCGTTGGGAACATCGCTGTAGTTGAGATAATGCAGTGCGGAGATATAAATGCCAGTACCCAATGTTTCCAGAGCTTTCTCCGCGTCTAAATTTCCGGGAGGCATAACGGGTGAACGAACATTTTCCGACACTTCTGCACCGTTTGTTTGTTTCTGATATTCTTTTGCGCTGCGTGAGCCGATAAGACTCGCTTTAAATTTTCCATTTGCCACAAGCTCAATTTTTTGAGGTGACACTTCGCCAATGCTGTTAAACCGTGGAACAAGGCCGGTGGAAAAATCTTCCGACAGTGAAAAAAGCGGCGAAAGCGGTTTTTGGTTTTCGAGAAGCTTGCAAAATGGCGATTCTTTTTGTTGTAAGGCCTGTTCTGAAAAACAATTTCCCGTTTGCATTGCCACAAGTTCAGATGCTGCAGACGGACAAATGTAGCAGCGATAATTTCCACGTTCCAATTTTTTTATGGGTTGTTCCAGTGCGGAAATTTGCTGTTTTTCTGTGGCAATTTGTTTCTCGAAGTTTGTTGTGTTCCAGTTTTTCTCCGAATACGTGGAACGGATGGCCCTACCATTGGCAAGATAAATTGAGTAGTCTAACGAAAATGTGGTTGTTTCAAACCAATGTCTTGTTCCCGAGGGAAAAGAAACGCCACGAAACGATGTTCCACCTCCGTAAATACCTACAAAATCCAGTTCGGGAACAACCCTATTAACAATGGCTGGAATGTCTTCGGCATTGGGAAGTGTGGCGGGATACATGTCGCAAATAGAATGGGAATGAATGCTTTTTGTTGCATAAGGATCCATGGGTAATTTGTGATGAGCGATACGAAAATTTTCAATTTCAGTTTTAATAAACTCGGCGGTTTCTTCTTGTGAGCTAAAGGGGCAACGGAAAAAATAGGTCTTGCCTTCTTTCACTATTTTTCCTGTGATGAATGCTTGTTCAACGGTTCCGGTTTGACGAACGTGTCCATGATTGAAGCGAATGAATTGGCTTTTTTCGGCATCGAAGTTTAAAATAAGATCTTCGGAAGCATTTGTTATTTGTGCATAGACGTGTTGTGCAAGCAGCTCGAATTGTTTTTTCATTTCACAGGCCTCCAAAGATTTCAATGTCACAAAATGCGCATACGGGTGACGCATGACCAACTCTTACGCACTGATTGGGCTCGCCTTTTCCGCAGTTAGGAGTGCCAAAAACTCCCATGGTGGAAGCGTTGCCAACCATGTAAAGGCTGTTCCAAAATGGCACAGATATGCCACGGTAATTTGGATTTTTCACAGTCCCGGTTAACTTTCCATTTTTGATGAGTTTGCCATATTCACACCCAAACTGGAATTTGTTGCGATAATCGTCGATACTCCAAGAACGATTGCATTCCATAAAGATGCCGTCTTCAATTGATGCAATGATGTCATTAAAGTTTGATGTTCCTGGTTCGATGTTCAAATTTGCCATGCGATCGATGGGTGCTCGATTCCAAGAACAAGCTCTAGAATTAGCTACACCCGGAATGCCGCTGCGCAATTGACTTTCTAAGCCACCTAAGGCTCGCACCAAAACCCCATCCTTGATGATGAATTCTTTTTTTGCCGGATCGCCGATGTCATCGAATCCGTATGATGCAAATTCGCCCGAAATAGTAGGATCAAAAGTGACATTGAGCAGTGGTGATCCATATTGAAGTTTGCCAAAGTCGTCCAATTTAACAAAGCTTGCACCAGCGTAGGCCCGTTCGTCTCCCAAAATGCGGTCCATTTCCAATGGGTGACCAATGCTTTCGTGAATTTGAAGCATCATTTGCGAGGGCGCAATAACAACTTTTTTTTTGCCCTCGGGACACTGTGGAGAGAGTAGCAATTCAATGGATTCCTCGCGGATTCGTTCTGCGTTTTCTAGTAGAAAATTGCGTTCGAAGGATTCAATGCCAGCTTGTTTTGAGTGCCCACGCATTCCACACAATGTGCGGGTTTGAGAGTCGGTGGCGTTGGCTGCGGTGGCGCGAAGATCTACAATGGTGTCGGTTGCTGTTTGAAAAACCGATGCACCGGACGATGAAACAAACTCGGTGTTGTAGGTTTCAAGGGTGAAATCGGCGATGCCAGCAACGATTGCGTTGTGCGACTTGAGCTTTTGCGAAAGTTCAACAGCGAGATCGATATGGTCAAGAAGGTTCCCGTCGCGCTCTTTTGGGGATTTGTATTCGCCTTTTGAAGCTGGACGTTGTGCTTGCGAAAAGCGGTTGAGTGCAAATGGTTGGGCTGCCAGGGCATCGCGTTCGGCACGCAAAAGAGCTGCTTGTAGCGAGGTCGTAGAAAGATTGTTGGTACAAGCATATCCAAATACATCATTGACAAGAACTTCTATCATGACGCCTGTGTCGAGATTGGAAAAAATATGTTCGGGATGGCCATTTCTAACCGAACATATTTGTGAGCGAGTGTTCATGTAGCGCAGCGAAAACCAATCTGCTTTTCTGGGGGTCAGTGCGGTGAGTGCTTTTGTGACGGAAAAATTCATGGTGTTCTCCACAAAAAAATAGCAAAGGAGCAAAAGGCCAAGTGTGTTTACGAGCAATCGAGTGCTAATGTAGGAAATGTGAAACCACTAAGCAAGTGAGATACTCTGAAAATGAAGAGGGTTGTTCGACCTCGAAACAAGTCAAGAAATATGTCTCGAAACCTCAGAAAGCCTTCGTTAAGGGTTTTTTTGATTTGCTCACCGATAATTCCAGATGTTGGCATCAAGTTTTTGACGCTACAAAAGTCGTGCCGTCTAGGTTAGTAACGATTGTGGTAAAGTTGACTTCATGAGGTGTTAGGGTTTGTTTAATTTACCAGAAAGGGTTTTCTATGAGAATGTCTGGAGTGCTTTCTACGTCTGCCGTTTTTGTGTCTGTCTTGATGACATCCTCAATGGCTTCTGCCAGGGGCTTAAAAGAGATTGCGCGCTCTAAAGAGTTGCGGATTTGTCTCACGACAGGTCTTTCTACGAAGGCAACGCCTGCAGGCTGCACTGATAAATGTCAGTTTTCGGGATATCTTTTCGACATTGTGAAGCCTTTTTCTGCAGAAATTGAAAAGAAAACTCATGCCAAAACGAAGTTTATCAAAATTGAGTGGGAAGACCAGTTCAAGAACAAAGAGGGAAAAATAGTAAAAGAGGCCGCGTATCAGCCTGAACTTTTGGCAAACGGGAAGTGCGACATTTATCCCAATCTTATTACCAAGCGTGAATGGCATAACAATAAGTCAATTGATCATGCCGTAGTGTTTCCAAGCAGAACAATGCTTTTGGTGAGTAAGAAGTCTAACATCAGTGTATTTAAAGATCTCGCGGGCAAAACCGGCGGTGTGTTGGATTCTTCTGGCGCAAAAAAATTTATTGACGGCTGGAATACGAAGGATTTCAAGAGCAATCCCATTAAAACAAAGGCAATGGACTTTGACGAAGCGGCGAAGGCTGTGGACGCAGGTCAGATTGATTTTACTATGAATGATGCTGATGCTGCTATGTGGGCCGCAAAGAAAGAGTTCAAAAACACAAAGGCGGTTCTCCCAATAGGTGAACCGGATATCATTACCTGGGTTGTGCGTAAGGAAGACCAAGAAATCAAGAATGAGATTGATGCGTTCTT
>CAIZES010000258.1 GCA_903932045.1 uncultured Silvanigrella sp.
CCGGCGTGGCGATGACGACGCCGTCGCAGGCAGCAATGGCGGCTTTGAGTTCGCTGACAGCCTCGGGATCGGTGGGGATATCGGAATTGAACAGCGGGAGTTCGCCGAGCCGTTCGAAAATGGTCAGTGATGCGCTGGCCGGCAACAGCTCGCCCAAGGCGCGCAGCAACGCGCGATGGAGCGACGTGCGGCGCAGGCTGCCGCTGATCCCCAATAATCGAACCTGGCTCATGGTCCTAAATGTAGCGCGGCTGGGGCAGTCGCATGCTAGGCCTAGGCCATGATGTTCGAGACCAAGAAGACTCGCCTGCCCTCGCCATCCGAAGCCTTGCTGGGGCGCAGCACGCCGCTGAAAATTTCACCAACCCACTTCGTCACCGGTCATCGCATCGTGGCGCCGTTTCCCGACGGAATGCAGCAACTCGTGGTTGGGATGGGCTGCTTTTGGGGCGCCGAGCGCAAGTTTTTCTTGATGCTCTCGTACCCACTTGTAATATTCTTTCAGTTTGAGTTCTGATGCAGCGTCTTCGTCAATAATGAAAGTGGTTTTGGGGTGAAACTGCAAAGCCGAGGCCGGGCACATGGCCGAGACAGGGCCTTCTGCTGCGTCAGCAATTGCTTTTGCTTTGGATTTGCCCGTGGCCAGCAGAATAACGTGCCGCGCCTCTAGAATGGTTTGAATTCCCATTGTGATTGCGAGTTGAGGCTGAAACTCGCTTGGTTTAAAAAATCGGTTGTTGTCTCGGATGGTGCGCTCCGTAAGAGCTTTAACGCGTGTGCGACTGCCAAGGCTTGAGGTGGGCTCGTTAAAACCTACGTGACCGTTTGCTCCAATGCCCAAAATTTGAACGTCAATTCCTCCTGCACGTTTGATTTTGCGTTCGTATGCCGTTCCAACTTTAAGTGGATTGGGGGCAGCGCCATCGGGAAGATGGGTGTTTTTGAAGTTGATGTTGACATGATGAAAAAGATTTTGATTCATGAAATAGCGATAACTCTGAGGATTTTCTGGGGAAATTCCCACGTATTCGTCTAAATTGAAGGTTGTCACTTTTTGAAACGAGATTTCACCCTTTCTTTGGTTTGCAATGAGTTTTTTGTAAAGATTGACTGGTGTGCTGCCTGTGGCAAGGCCCATTACAATTTCGGGATTTTTTTTCATTTGTTTTGTGAGGAGGTTTGCAGCAAGCTCTGCAACTGTTTCGGCATCTTTGCAAATAATAATTTCCATGTGGATTCCTGTGTTCTTTGGGGCGTGACGGCCCAGTTTTCCACAGTTTAACATGAAGCAGTTTGAGGTGACATGTGGCGCAATTGGCGGCGATGTTTGCAAACGCGGAAATGGAAAGTTGCGCTATAGGGTGAGATTTTCTATTGGGCGAGGTCTTAAAAACGGAATCCGATTCCAATAAAGGGATTAAGTTCTTTGCCTGCGTCAGTGTTTGCGCCGGCGTACCCAAAGAGTTTGCTTCCCCAATACATAAGTCCGCCGCCAACAAATGGGTTTCCTGCTCCGATGGCAATTCCCGAATTGGATCCCGCGCCGAGGCCTGTGTGAAAGCCTCCTTCAACGAACGGACGCCACTGGGCGCTTTGAAAGAGATACTTCAAATCGATATCACCGCTCAATGTGAGGTTTCCGTCGCTCTTTCGTTGCGAGGAACTGGCGGATGCTGAACCCACTCCAACCTCCAATGCCAATGATTTCCAGACGGCGATAAGGTTGAGTCCGTACCCTGCCTGTGCCGGATTGTTGTAACCAAGGCTCAAACCTAGGTCTGCTGCTTGGGCTGACATGCCGTAAAGTGCAGAGCAGGCAGAAAGAACAAGTGTTGTTGTGCGCAAACGTTTCTCAATTTTTCCGGTCATACGGAACTCCATCAAAAGTCACTGGTCTATGTCATACGAAAAAGAATTTTCTGCACGAATCTATTCGTTTGCAGAAGCGTTAATCGGCAGAAATGACGTTAAATTCTGTGTTGTCAGTTGCAATAACTTTTCCATCGTCACTGAGGCCTTCTGCAATCATTGTGTAATGGCCCAGAGGCAATCCTTTAGGGTTGAGGCTCATGGCAATGAGGTCTGCGCTGTGCGACGCAGTGCGTGTGAGAACTTCTTCGCCTTTTGTATTAAGCACTTTGTAGCGAATGCTTGCGAAGGGAACAGGAGTGCTGGAAACGCGAAATTGTGGAATGATTGTTTCCCACACGTTCATATTTCGCTTCATGCGTTCAATTTTGATGGTGCCGGTTATTTGTCCGTTGCGAACATACAAAATGTGCGCTTGAGAAATTTTTTCTTCACCATTTTCAGCTTTGATTCGTGCTTGAACAGTGTATGCACCATCGCTGATTTGCGTTGTGTCAAATGCAATCTTGCCGTTGGCATTGAAGGGAATTTTGGTGAGGAACGATTTATTTCCGCGAATTTCGAGGAAAGCCTCAGAAAGCGCTGAGTTGGTGGTTTTTACCGTGAAGGTTGTTGTACCGTTTTGATATGCGTTGTTATGGGGGCCTTCGAGCACAACTGCAGAAAAGTTTTTTGCAGGCTCCAATCCATAAAATGTTCCGCCCAGATAACCGGGATCGTCCCAGGCAATAAGAAAGTCGCCACTTATTCCCCAATCGGTTCCCCAACTGTTGCGTACTATCCATGCTTTATTGGAGTTGCTCCAGCCAATAATCATAACAGCGTGACCGCCTTTAACTTTGCCGGTAGTGTGGCGATAAACACCTGATTTATAGAAATAGAAGTCTTCAAAAACTTTGAAGGTTGAAATTACAGGGCCGCCAAGAAGTGCTTGCTTTACCTGCTCAATGCTTGCACCTGTGAAAACTTGGCTGCGAACGCGAAGGTCTCCAATAACGCTTCGTGACTTTGCGTCAGAGCATGTTTGCTTGCAATCGATGTCTTCGCCCATTGCTCCGCTTTTGTAAGGGAAGCAGGCTTCCTCGGGAATTCCTTTGTAGTTCAAAAAATCGATGGCGTAAGTGGCCTGCCATCCCGATGCGCAGGTTCCGCCACCGCAAGAAAAAAGATGTTGCGGCGAAAATGCCCAAGGCAGTGATGGGGAATTTGTGACAATGTTCATTTGCGATTCGAACGTTGAGGCAACAGCAAATGCGACGCAGCTGCCGCAACGCCCCTGATTTTTGACAGGAGAGATAAAGTTTTTATTGTTGTTGCTTCGCCAGTCGAATTCTTCGGGTAATACTTCTGCCAGTGTGTCCAAATGTTTTCCATAATTTTCGGGTTCTTCAATGCTGGAGAGGGGAACACCCAGCATCAATCGTTTTTCGGAATCGCTTAAGTTGGCAATGGAATTATTTGATGCTTTCCATTTTTGTTGTTTGATTCTCAGTTCCTTTTTAACTCCCGCAAGCGATAGGGATGGTACTTGTTCTTGTGCAAATGCATCAAAAAAAACCGTTGGTGCAAAAAGAATACTTGAAATCAAAACATTGCGAAGCAAGTGGGTCATGTTGCGAAGCGCCATAGTTGGACCTTCCTTGTTTGAAAACGATTGGCAGTGCGCTGTGAGCGAAATTTGAAATGAGTATGAACCCAGGACGCCGGAGTGGCAAGGGTAGGCCACGGCGGTCTTATCTAAAACAGGCTTGACATGGGGCGATCACTTCTAAGTCCACGCACACCAGATCCTGTCCACTCCCGCCTGCCTCATCATCACAGCTAAGAAAAACGGACTCAATCCCTTTTCTTATCTCCGAGACATCCTCACGTGCATTCCTCGTGGCGAAGCTCTCGAACCACTTCTGCCTTGGAATTGGAAATCATCCGAGGCCTAACCCACACTGAAGCACTTTATACGATTCAAAATAGCGGCGCACCCTGTGTTTGATGATGCGCTTACAATACTTGGCACACTACTTGCTGGAGAAGGAGTAGTACACCGATGTTGGTGTCGTTTGTTTTCTATATGAGAGGATTCATTATGTCTCTACGTTTTGGTGCTCTTCCTTACATTTCTTGTTTGGTCGCAATTACCTTATTATCTGGATGTGGAAGTGATTCTTCTGCAGATACAACCTCTATCATAGGGAAAGATGATAGAAATACCTTAACGTCTTCTATGCTTAAAAAGCGAATAGGAACTTTGAATTATTCTGGAAGTTCTGTTTGTACTGTTTTTGCTTCTGGAAAAAATGAGATTACAACGGCGATCCATTGTTTGTCCGATGCTAATTTGGCTGCATTTAGCGTATTAGTGAACGGTAAAGTTATGAAGATTTCTGACGCCCATTTTTTTGTTAAAGCTGATGTTGTGAAGCTAGATATTGATGGAATTTCTGATTATTTTCAAGCTTCCGGATTCAGTGATTCCGAAAAATCTGAGATTGGTAGTTATGCTCTCGATAAAAAAGAATTTGTATTAAGTTCTAAAGGCAGTGCTGTTAGTGCAAATGAGGAAGGGTTTATAATGCACACACTTGATACAATTCCAGGTGCTTCTGGTTCTCCTATTTTACAAAACGGGAAAGTTGTCGGTGTGCATATTGCTTCTGTTTCGGAAAATAATAATGTTAAAAATATTGCGGTGAAATTTACAGAAATAGACAAGGTTGATGTTGCTTCTTTTCATTTGCCTATCATGTCAGAAAGTTGGTGGAGTGGAAAAACAGATGTGGTTCTTTGTGGAACCAGCGTTGGAACAGTTAGCTACCTAACATATGCCATGTGTACAGCTGCGTTGACCACCGCCACTGCTGCGTGCACTGCCTCGGCTGGAGTTGGATGCGCACCAGCGTTCGGAAGTGCGGCAGCTATTTGCGGAATTCCTATTCCCGTTTTATTAGTAGCCGTTAATAAATGTTTATAGAATTAAAAAGTCAAGATATTGGAATGACCTGTTGGAAAAAATTCTAATTGTTTCGTGCGATTATATAAGGAAATTAAAATGTCAATTAAATATTTGGGTACCTGCATACTAGGTTTTTTTGCATTTACGGCGCAACATCAATGTTATGCAGAAGAACTAAATCATATCAATGCTGCCAATCTTAGTTGCGCAAGCTATAGTTGTGGTGAATCATCCATACATTCGTCTATAGGCGTTGATTTGGTCGGAGATTCTGTTTTTGGAGTGAATACTGCTTTGAGGATTTCTAAAAATTCGGCTTTTTATACACACTATCGACTTAGTTCATTTGGTAAAGAACTCAACAATGAAGAGATTTCTATTGGATTTTCTGCACTAAGTATATTTCCCCCGTTTGGCGAACATCTATCTTTATCACACCAATTTCGTTATCGAGTGTATTCAAACGAATCAGAGTTGGGAATCCTGTTTAAAAATAGTAAAAAGTTCTCTGTCTCGTTTGCAGCAGCAGTATTTCTTGATTTATTGGAAATTGGTAATACTAAACTCGTGTTAGGAAGCGAATACGATATTGCTTTATTCAAACGTTCTGTAGATTACAATTCATCAATGAATATGATATTGGGAGTTCGGCAGAGCTTTTAGGCTGAGCGGACTCGCACTATTTGTAGGTGCGATTTTCAGGAAATTTGTCGGGGGCGGGCTAACGA
>CAIZES010000259.1 GCA_903932045.1 uncultured Silvanigrella sp.
GTCGGATTGCTCGATGTTTGTGGGCATACCCGTTGAAGGGCCGCCGCGTTGCACGTCAATGATAACCAACGGCATTTCTGCCATGACCGCCCAACCGAGCGCTTCCGTTTTGAGCGAAATACCGGGACAATCAAACAGCCATCACAAAACAGCAATCACAAGCAGTCATCGCAAAAGGTACTGCTCATGAAACATAGGAAACGCCATCATGAAAAACAGAAACACTTCAATTGGAATCATTCTCGCTATTTTCGCCAGTTTTGGATCGGGGTTTTTGTTTGCACGAAGCAAACATCATCAAGATGAAACACCTGGAAGCTGCTTTGCAAACGGCGGGCAAGACGCAGATATGGTTATTGGGCGCGTTGCCGAAGAAGAAGTCAGCCAAAACATTCTTCCTCTAGACCTGCGGGAGCGTTTCAATAATTCTCAGCTGCAAAACTATGAACAAAGCAAACAATTGCTAGAGGAATTTGCTGTACGTCGCGCTATTGCTGGCAACGCAGCATCGGCACGCGAACTTCCCACACTTTCCAAGAGCATGGGAAACAGCATCACAGACTCCGAATTGCGCAACTACTACAGCATTCACAAAGAATCCTTTGGAAAACGCACTTTCGAAGACATAGCTCCACAACTCAAGCAATACATTCAGGAACGACGCAGTGAGTCGTTTTTTCGCGAACGCCTAATTGCACTGCAAGAACTCGGCACCATTAAATCGCTTCTTCCTGTTCCTTGCGGAATTTCAGGTTACGGAAAAGCTCCAACAGGAATTCACTATTTGGGAAGCGAGAGTGCCAAAACGCAACTTTATTTCTTTACAGACTATTCCACGGAAAGCAAGGTTATTGATACAAAACTACAAAAACTTTCAGAAGACCTCGGAAAAGATTTCAAAGTTATCGTACACCCAACTCCGCGTCTTGCAGAGCCCCTATCGGTAGCTCTCACAAAAGGATTTTGGTGTGCAGCAAAACAAAATATCGGTGTTGCGCAAAAGTTTCACAAAGCAGCTGTGCTTGGAAACACTGCGCTTGCCGTAAAGGGGAGCGGCGTTAGAGAAGCCGAACTTGCCGCACACGCACATGTTATGGGCGTGGCCAAAGAAATCCAACTTTTGGAGCAACCTTTTTCCGAATGTTTAGATTCAACAGACACCGACAAAATCATTCAAGAAAAATTCAATTTAGCAAATAAATACGGGGCAACAAAAACACCCTCTATTTTTATAAATGGCAAAGAACTTCTTATCTCAAAAATGCTAGACGTTGATGTAACAGTTCGCAGCGTTGTTACAGATTTGCTTGGGAAATAGAAATAAATTCAACACTCACGCGGTCACGTAATATTAATGCCGCCATTTGTGATATTTTGGCTATTTTCTTTATTTTACGCCTTTAATTTTTGTTTCAACCGCAGTAAGCATATTTTTAACTTCGGGGTTTTCGGGGTCAAGTTCAAGAGCGCGAACCAACGCAAACCGGCTCTCGTTAAATTTTCCCTGAATAAAATAAACCGTTCCTTTTATTTGAAAAGCCATAGCAACGTTATCATTAATTGACTGCAATTTTTCGGCAGTTTTAAGTGCATCATCATACTGTTTTTGAAGAATTTGACGCTCTGCCAAAAATGCCATTTTAACAATTTTGTTAAGTTCATCAAAAGACGCAAAGGGATTGCGCTCAAGATTAGCCTCAACAACATATTCGCCGCCCAATGTGGGAACCAAAAAATTTTGAGGCTGATACCCCGTTTGCTTTACCTGAACCACAATGGGGCCGCCTCCCGTAAATTCCGAGAGATCGGAAACAGCACTTTCGTAGGGAGTTTTTCCAACAATTTTTGGCTGTGAATTATTTGCCGCCAGCAAAATGACATCCGCTCCCGGGGGTTGCGAAATCACTTTAAGGGAGGCGCAAGAGCACACCAAAAAAGCACAACCGACAAGCCCAAAACCGCTACTTAGGCAGTGGCCAAGCCTATTTGTCAAAGCCAACTTCTTTATCATTCCCAAACCTCCACCACAACCCAACCCACTCTAGGCTATCATCTTGTGTATCGCTTTTTTGCTTCAACCCAAACAAAAGCAAGCCGCCTCGTCAAAATTTCAACACCATGCGATCGCCATGTCCTTAGTTTTGAAAACCAACAACCGATCCATCCTGTGAACAAACAACGGCCATACCAGGCCTTTTGGGAGAAACACACTTGCGGCGAAAACTTCAAAAATTTGAAGCTTTCAAAATGCTAAAAGCAGCAGTTAGCACACTGCTTTGTTTGGCATTCTTTTTTACGCAAGTTATTTATGCCGCACCATCACTTCCACCAGCACGCGCAAGTGCAGAACAGCTTCTGCAAATGAAGGAAAGACTCACAACAAACGCCGAACGCATTGTGAAGGGCAAACTTTTATCGCAAGGAATTTCATCCAACGATATTGCTGTCAATGTTGACTTCGACTTCGATAAAGAAAAACTGCGTGCCGACTCACTTCAATACTACCAGGCGTGGTATCAAACGCTTTTGCAAGAAAGCACCACAGCTCGCAAGCAAAACATGGAAACACAAAAAAGCGATATCAAAGAATTGGCAAAACTTCTTGGCTACAACGACATTGGCGTTGAAAAAATCAAGCCAGAAACCAAACCCGAAGCCAAACCCACACCCGATAAAAAGAACGGCTCAGACAACAAATCCCCAGGGCAACGCCTTGGAAACTTCAATCTCGATCTCTTGGGCATGACGTATCCCGACCCCGAGGCCCAACAACAAGCACAAACCCAACCCACTCCGGCACCAAAAACAGAATCCACAGACACACAACCCCGCTTGCCTTTTACACTTGGCATTCAAATGAGCGGCCACAGTGGAACATTTGAAACACCCCCCGCATTCACATTCGATTTGGCAGACTATATAACAGACGTCCGCATCAACGTCATTTTGCCAACCAACGCCCCCGAAAAGCTAGACACAGAACTGCGCAAGGCCATAGCCGAGGGCCTAGGAATTGCAAAACAAATTGCCAACAACGCAGACAAAAAAATTATTGTTTCGCGTGCACCAGTAGCCAAAGAGGCAGAAAAAACATCTTATATTCAGGAACTCCTCAAGCCCCAATCCGCACTCATACCCGCAGTTGCTGCGGCAGCCATTGGCGGTATTCTTCTTGTGCTTGCAGCATTCCTACTCTTAGGGGGAATTTCGAAACTCGCCGCAGGTCTCACAGAACTCAAACCCAAGGAAGCTCCTGCCGCAGAATCAAAATCGGAAACACCCACAGCAATCACATTGGCAGCAGGCGGCGCACAAGGACCCGGCGAAGGATCTCGCGACGAAGGCAAGGCTGGCCTAAACGATCCCAATGCGATGTCCAGGATGTTGGCAGCAGACATAACCATGGTGCGAACGCAGATTGGCGAAATTATTGCTCAAGACCCGCAACTTGTAGCCGAAATTGTGCGCGACTTTTTAAGTACTGAAGAGGGCATGGCCGATTTAAAAGACTTGGTTACTTTTATTGGCTTCGAAGTTTTAAAACCTTCGCTTAACTCGCTCTCAAAGGATTTGCTCAACGAGTTTTCGGCGTATTTGGAAGACAACGGCAGCGAACGTAGCAACCCCATGAACGGCATAGAACTCGCACAACGTCTCAACCGCGAATTTGTGGCGAGACGCACCAAAAATGCAGCTCTGGGGGATGAAGCCATAAAAGCGCTTCGCAAAGAACTCACCCTAGCTGACGACGACTCCCTCGCAAAACTTTTTGCCGTTGTTGATGTCCAAGGCTGCGTTCTTTTACTCAAAACTCTCAGCATGGAACGTGCACAAACCTTTTTTAAAAAAATCCCCACCGACGTTTTCCGGGAAGCTTACAAAATTTTGGACGACGAGCTAGCAAGCACCCCAACAATTGCAAAGCAAGTTCAAACAAAATTACAAGAAATTCAAAAAAACGCTGGCAAAAAAGGCTCTGTTGGACAAAAACGCCTTATGCTTCGCATCCTCAAGAGTTCAACTCCCGACGACGAAGAATTCATTCAAAGCCTGGTTGCCAACGACGATTGGGAAATGAAGTCGCTTATGATGAAGTCGCGCTTCTTGTTCCGCGATTTACCGTATGTACAAAAGGACATTGTTAAACAGGCTTTCGATACCTTTCCACCCGCTTTTCGTGCTGAGCTGTGTTTTTGCTGCAACGCTGAACAACAAACTCTTTTTTTGAGTCTGTATCCTGAAGGCGCAAGGGCTCGCGAAATGATCACCGCAGAAATTGCACAAATAGAAAGAAACGACAAACGCCGTTCTTCAGTGGAAAAAAACAAAAACACATACATTCAACAGTTTTTGGATGTGCTGCACAGAACAATATCCGCAGATGCCAAAAACTTTGAAGAAATCTTTATCAAACAAGCACAGGCTGCTGGAATTTCGCCCCCAGGGAGCGAAAATAACCAACCGCCTGAAGACAAAAATGCGGCCTAGCGCAAAGGAGCGTGAGTTTCAATGACGAACGTAACCATACTTTCCCTAGCCTCATTCTTGTTGGCATTCATCACCATGGGGTACGCCATTTTCGGTGGTGGTTTGAATGCCAAAACCCTCATGGACTTTCACGCCATGGTTATTGTTGTGGGTGGAACTCTCGCAGCATCAGCCATCGCCTTTAACCCTGTTCATATTTTGAAAATGCTCAACGCATTCTATAGAGGAATGCTTGTTGGTCGAGAAATCAACTATGCAAACATTGTGGCAGAGCTCATGCGCCTTGCGAACATTCAAAGGAACAGTGAAAACGGCTTGCGACAAGAACTCCCTCAATTAAAAGACGACTTTATGCGCGAAGCAATTACGCTCATGCTGGACGAAGTGGCACCACCCAAAGAGGTGATTCGAATTTTGCAAGAACGAGTGGAAAACATTCACGAACGCTATTTGGCAGACGCAAAAAAATTCAAAGCCATTGGTAAATTTCCACCTGCAATGGGCCTTATGGGTGCCGTGCTAGGAATGATTGCACTCCTTGGAAGCTTAGGTTCTCCTGGTGCCGAAAAAACGGTGGGTCCTGCAATGTCTGTGGCACTTGTTGCCACATTTTGGGGAATTGCGGTGGCCAATATTTTTATTATTCCCATTGGTGAAAACCTTGTGGAACGAGCCGAGATTATTCGCACAAAAAACACGATTATCACAGCCGGAGTAAAGCTTATATTTGAAGGCACGAACGCCATTGTGCTTGCCGAAAAACTGAACAGCTATCTCCTTCCAAAAGAAAGACTGGACTGGAAAGGCGCTGGGCAATGAGTAAAAACCAAGCTGCTCAAAAAATACGCGATATAGGCTTATCAACACTACAGCACGACAGTCACAGAGATACCAGCAAAGAACATCCAGAGCGCGAAGAACACAAAGAAGAAGCGATATACAAACGCGCACATCCAGAAAGTCACGACGAAGAACCGTGGCTGGTTTCTTATGCCGACATGATGACGTTGCTTTTTGGTTTTTTTGTACTCATGTACAGCTTTGCCTCAGCAAAAGAGGGCACAAAACAGTTCGAAAAAATTAGAAAACAACTTGCCGAAGAATTTGGGGGCAAATACGTTACCGCCGAAGTGAAACAAGTAGAAGACTCTCCTCCCGTTATCACCTCAAGCTCCTACAGTTCAGACTGGGAAATTGGGACAAACAAAGATGAAGGCGAGGGCAAAAAAGAACTCATGCGAAAGCGCGGTTTGCGCGAAATGACTTGGGCCAACACCAGCCCGTACAAAGAACTTCAAATTATGATGCCCATTGAAAAAGTCTTTGAAAATACCAACACCACTTTTACCCCTGAAGGAAAAGCGAAAGTATCGCAACTCGCGAAAGAGTTCTTGCAAAATGGAAAGAACGACAAACTCATTGTGGAAGTTCACGGCATACCCAGCGGAACAAGCCCAGAACAAGGATTGCAAACTTCGTCCTTACAGGCGTCTCTTTTAGTAAGCGAACTTGTGCAAAGAGGCGTGCCCATTTCCTCTCTAACCGCGGGTGGTTATGGAAATCTTCTCATCCAATCCAAACAAAGCTCGTTGCTGCAAACGCGCGGCCTCAGTTTAAATGGACGCAACCACGTGGCCATTTTTCGCATCCAAAAATTTATCGATACCAAAAAACCCGATGAATCTCAGGAGTGAAAAATGCTTGCGGAGCTTGTACAATCCTGGAATTCACTTTTTGCTGCCATTCTCGCCTCCATTGGCGCATTTCAAAATCCACCTCCCAACGCAGATCACACCTTGGATGCCAATAAAGAACCAGGATGGGCCGTTGTAACCGAAGTTAAAGGAAGCGTGCGACACAAAAGGTCTTTTTCGTCGCTTTGGAACACCAGCAAGGTTGGCACAGTTCTTAACCCAGGAGACCATGTTTACGTTGAAGAAGGAGGCGAAATTCTTCTTCGCTACACAAAACTTAAAGCTTCGCTTTATTGTTCGACACCTTCAATGTTCTTTATAGACAAAAACCTAGAACACATGCGATACCAAGACACATCTTTTGCACTTTTTGGAGTAGAAGCGCCTGTTGAAAGCGCGAAAGACACAAAAGAAAAAGAAACAAAAAAGGCAAAACCCAAAAAACAAGATCCCTTTCAGCACCTTATAGAGCGCCCAGGAGACAACAACAGCAGCCTTGCCCAAACGGCTGAGATAGAGAAAAAGAAGGCAATAGACACAAAGCTCGAAGAACTTGCCTTTAATTTGGAAGACAACCCAAAAAGAGATGGAAATTCTCGCTCTCTCAAATTCAATTCCGGAGTGTTTGCTTTTATTCGAGAAGCCGAACTGCTGGAATGGAAATTTCCGCGAGGCTCCTACGACTTTGTTTCATCACAGTATCCCAACAACATCACGGTTGAAGTGTATAATGTGAAAAGCAATCCCGTTTTGTTTGGATATCTCTGGCCACAAGACGACTTCAGGCCCAGTTGGTCGGGAGTTTCGCGCGGGCGATTTGTTGATGTCCAAATTCCAGAGCCCGGAACGTACCGAATGCAGATTATTTCGGAAGATAGCTCTGCCATTTCCGATGTTTTATGGATTCGTGCCACAACTCAAAAAGAATCGGATCTCATTCCAAAAAAATGGGAAGACGGAAGAATGAGGTGGCTCGATGATTAAGACAGACGAATACTCAATAAATAGATTGGTTTTTCGAGTTATGGGTTTCCCCCTTAAATTTGCTCGGAACCTTGTCAGAAAAGCCGGATGGTACAACACAAGTCTTCGTGTTCGAGTTATTCTTCTCACACTTCTGGTAATGCTTGTACAAGGTTTGGCATCGGCCGGGTTGGGAATTAGGCTCTATTGGCAAGATCGAAAGGCTTACCTTTTCGAAAATCATCAGCTGCGAGCGGAATTGGTGTTTTCACAACTCCACGACTCCATCCTGCGCCACTTAAAGCCACAACCCTTTTTACCCACAAAATCGGATCCCATTTTCCTGCAAAGAAATTATCACATTCCTCGGATGCCCGAACCTGGCGAAATTTTTGTTGGCACATACAAAGAAAAACCAGTTGCCATTTGGCGAACCCAAAGCGCTCCCACAACATATATTAGCGACTATCAATTCTATGAAAATTCTTGCCCCACAAATGCTGGTATGTGCTATTTGGTTTCCGGCAACGGAACACTCTTGGGAACATCACACCCACAATTGATGGGTGAGAAAACATTTCGCGAAAGAGAAACTCTTATTCAAGCAATAAAAGGCGGAATGCGCAACGGTTTTCGATTTGTAAAAAGCGAAGGATCCCTTCAAGAAGTTGCTGTCACTTATCAAGAAGCTCCCGGGACAAACATTTACGTCTTTATTGAGACGACAACATCGGGATTGGTAATGGCTGCTCAAACCTTTCTTACCAAAATGATGCTTCTTCAAATTACCGCACTCATTGGATTTGGAGTTGTGTTAGGATCGGTCCTTGAAGCCATTCTCGAACCGCTCAAACGCCTTCTTGCGGCATTCAAAAACATTGAAAACGGAAAATATATTGTGAATGTTATACATCATTACGAAGATGAAATCTCAGAACTTATAGGTGGCGCGAAACGAATGGCATCTAAACTTTCCGATCGCGAAAGAACCATTGTTGGCATTCAAAGAAACTTGAACAGCGTTTTGCACGTAACCCACGAACTCACGCTTACCGAAACTATTGATGAGGTTGTGAACACTGCAGTTGTTGGCATAGGCGAAAATCTTACAGAACAAGAAAATACTGTTGCAGCTGTTATATGGTGGGAACAAATTGAAGGTGTGGTTCAAACCGAAAAACTCAGAATCATTCCACTGACAAAAAAAGAAAGCGCCAATAGCAACGACCACAAAGACGGCAACAATAACAACGATCGCAACGAAAACAACGCCAGCAAAGATCATACAAAACAAAAGAGCATGATGAACAAAACCATCACTGCCAGTTCAGAACTTGATATTGTAAAAACAGGCAATGAGGTGTCACAACACGGCACACTTGTGATTATTCCAGTACACATGCAAAATGGAAAAAAAGTTTGCACCCTCCTACTGCTACGAAGTTCAGATACCAGCTTAACACAACAACAACGTCACTATATTTCCACTCTCATGAACTCAGTATCAATTTTGTTTGAAAACATTTCGCAACGTCACAAAATGAAAAGCTTGGCATTATTGGAATTTGAATTGGAAACGGCCAACACACTTCAATCAACTCTTCTTGCCGAAGCTCCCCACATTGAAAACTGGAAATTGGATACGTTTTTTCAGCCCGCGCAGCATGTTGCTGGCGACTGGTATGCCTTCCACTACGAGAAAGAAACTGGATTGCTATACGCTTTGCTTGGCGACGCCACTGGCCACGGCTTAGCACCAGCAATGGTGACTGTGAATGCATGCGGTGCGTTTTTCTCGGCAATTTGGACGCACAATTCAAAGGAACAATGCACCCTGGAACAAAGCGAGAGAATGTTTCTCGATGTCATGGACACAATGAGCCGATCCATTTTACGAGCAGCAGGCGGAAACATTCTTATGACGTGCCTTGGAGTGGTTATCGACGTCAATACAGGCGAAGGACTTTTGGTGAACGCCGGACACCACGCTGGCCTCATACGCAATGCCGCCACAGGAAAAGTTATAGCCGTTCAAGCCATGGGCGAAATTTTAGGCATGGGCATTGGAAAAGACCGCGAGGTCAAAAAATTCAAAATGGCAGAAGGCGATTCTCTTGTTTTATACACGGACGGGCTCGTCGAAAATACAGGGCCAAATGAGGCCAGGCTCAGCAGTCGTCAACTTCGAAAAGCAATTGAAGAAGGTGAAGACGAAACAAAAAATCTTGCAACGAGTATTGCCAACAAAGCAAAAAATGTGTGGAAAAACGAACCTGGCAACGATGACGTCACAGTAGTTTGCTTAACCCGCACAAAAAACACTGTAGCTTCCTGACAGCGCTGTAGCTCCCAGAGAACAGTGTAGCTTCCTGAACGTCAAAATTGCGACAAGAAAATTTTTCAAACACTCACTTATTTGCCTACTCAACCGATAGGCAATATGAGCCCGCACAAAGGGAGTAAGAAAATGAAAAAAACCTTGGAAGATTGCCTTAAAGCTGCAATCGAAAACATTGAGACAAACTCCCAAGACTCGGAGCTTGTCAAAATATACGAACACCACGTGATTCTGGCAAGAACAAATTGCTCCACAACTGATTCAGGAACCCGAACCTCAAATTGCAGTCCATCGGTTGTTCCCAGCTTCGAAACAGACACAGACAGTGTGGATGTACAAAAACTGCAAGACTCCGCTTTTCGCGCGGCTCTTGCCAAAGCTGTGCCATGCTCAACCTCAAAATTGGAATCTTTCGAAAACTGGACAGTTCTGGTGGAGAAAGCTGTTCTCGAAAAAGAGAGAACAGAATTCGCTCACCTTGCGAAGCATTTTGTTACCGAAATTCAAGAAACAACTCGCTCCCCAAAATGGAGTTTTTTATCCATCTTTAGGGGCAAAAAAACTTCCACAGAAGATTTGCAAAAAGAGACTCACACCATAAAGTCACAAACCGCAGCTATAAACGAAAAAACAGCGCAATTGAGGCAACAATGCTTGGAGCAATATTTAGTATCACAAGTATTGGTCCAAAATCTTCTGACATCGTTCGGCTTGGAAACAAATATGCTGCCTTACGATCCTGCGTTGGAAACCTTAGCTGACATCAGAAAAGATAGTATCACCTGTGCTTTTTTAAATTCGCGAGTCACAGAAATTGAAAAACTAACGGAACGCATAAATATATCAAGAGAACAACTCAATCATAAAACAAACACATTAAAAAGTGAAAACCAATTTGTAAGTGCAGAACTTAGCCTATTGGGCCTCACCCACAACTCAATATCCGAAAATCCAGAAAATAAAAACTCATGTGTTGTTACAGATAGCAACAATGTTCTTGGCAATGCAACTCAAGAACTCAACGGACTTCTGCAAATGGAAGCCCAAGCACTCGAAAACATCGAACAAGAAATTTTGGAACTCAAGGGGGCGTTTGATGAACTCACAAAAGAACTCGAACAATTCGACAACACAGTTGAGCACAGAGAAGGTTCAAATAGTTCAGAAGGCGCAGAGAGCGCAGAAGATATCGCTCTGTCAACGCTATCAGATTTTTCGAACTCTTCTCGCACAATTATCAGTTCATAAGAACGTTTGCGGAAAAAATATCCATATTGCCGCTCTACAAGCGAGTGTGAAGTCCGATTTAGATATTTTGATCAAGAACATTCACATCATGCTTAATAAACTTGCAAAAACTCCCGGATCTTTCCGCCCGCAACAAGTTCATCTTATTCGCTCGCGTCTTGATCTCGCAATTGCGAAGGTGGAACACAACTCCTATCTTTACAGAGCCGCTCAAACCAACGATCTCATCAATCAAACAAAACGCATGCTGGACAACCATTTTTCCGACGACTTGGATTTTGTTCGTTCTGGGGATTCAAACTCAATTTCCAATTTATTCCAGTTTGAAAACCAGCTTTCCCTGCTCAATCAGAAACAAAAAGAGTACCGTGACGCCTGTGACAGCCACAACAAAGCAAAAGTCGCCCTAGACGAGGTCCGCGCTTTTGCTTTGCAACTGCAAAACGAAAAGACAAAAGCAAATCTCAAAACCAATTCTCCAAAAACACCGCTTAAGGTTGCAATGCAGCAACAGCTTCTGAACGAGAGAGCATTGCAACAAGAGCCTTTGAACGAAAGACCGCCGCAACAAGCAACTTTTGATAGCGAAAAGCTAAAAGACTTGCGCACCCGTAGAATGCAGGCAGAAAAAAACTTACAAACTCTAACAGAGGACGTGGGATTTGTGCGCACAGCCCTCAACATACTCAAATCACGGAATGTAAAACGAGCAAAAGACATGCGCTTGCGCGATTTGCGCCTCCTGCAAGAGGCACGCATCCGAGTTGACTTCGTCAAAAAGCGCAATCTTTCCACAAAAGCTTAAAACGCTGCGTCAATTGCCCCGTTGCCTGATCTGCCGTTACAATTGCCGAAACACCGCGATTTCCTATCACATCCACAGACAATTGAATAAAAAATGGAATACCCGTTCCACAACGCGACCAAAGCAAACCATTGCCCCCCAAGTTGTCCAAACGAGAATAGTTATTTGCAAATGGACCGTCTAACTGTGTTGAGAAACGCTTTGTATCGGAAACCGACGGAAACCAATAAGTAGCAACTTGAGATGCACTTGCTCCTGCGGCTATATCGGCATATCCGTTAAATTGCACCCCAGACACCGCAAATTGACGGCTTTTGGGCAAATCAAAATGCAATGTTACCTTGCACTTTTTGCTCCGCTCGCCAGCCGAAATCCCTGCCCCCTGGGCAGCAAAAAACTTCGAAAAATAGATAGCAAACTCGCTTGGAGGAGCATCATCATTGAGTCGATACAAAGCAGCACTCGCGCTTCCAGGCGGACACCCCGGCCCCGAATAACGGATGTCGCCCAATTGGGATGTGTCGCTTGCCATTGCATTCACAAAAATGAGAGCAGTTGCTGCGCTAGCAACTGCAAAACCTAAAATAGAACTCATCAGTGGCAAGCCCTCCACACAAGACCATAAACCTGGCGCACACGACCATCAATTTGGTCGGTTGTTAAGGCTGCCCTTGGCAAAGAAGCCCCTTCAAGCGCAACTTGAGTACGAATATTTAGAGGAGTATTTAGGCCACATGGCGACCACACCACGCTGCTAATTCCCAAGTTATCGGTACGCTCGTATCCTCCGGTATATGGACCTGGCAAAACACTTTGAAGCGTGACTGAATTGGAAAAAAATGGAAATTCATAGGTCGATTTTTGCCGTCCCAAAACTCCCGCAGGCAAATCGGCGTACCCAATGTAACGCACGTTAGCAATGCTAAACTGATAGCCCTGAGGAAGATGCAATTGGACACCAACATTACAATTTTTACGACGCTCCGCAAGAGTTAAACCAGGCCCCTGCTGCGCAACGTACGTCGAAAAATAGATAGAAAATTGATCTGGCAAACCATCACTATTCGTATCATAAAGAGAGGCACTAGAATCAGCTGGACTGCAACCAGAACCCGCAAAGTTCAAGTTCATGATGTACGTCTGGTCGGCAAAGGCGGACTGCGCAACAAGCGCAAGAACGGATGCGGAAAAAATATGTTTCACCATAACCTTCCTCCTCAATCCAAAATAGAACTCAAAAAACTTCCGAAAGTATCAAAAACCGTCGAAAACCATCAAAACCATCAAAACCTTCGGAAAGTGTCGGAAACAA
>CAIZES010000260.1 GCA_903932045.1 uncultured Silvanigrella sp.
ATTCTTCCGGCGTGAGGTTGTGTTTGGCAACCAACTCTGGGGTGATGGCGGGTTCGGTCATGGCAAAAATAAAATGATAAAATTTACAGCGAAAAATTCTTTAACCGCGAAATACGCAAAATACGCGAAAATGGAAAAGATATTTGAGTTTTGTCTTGTTCGCGTATTTCGCGTGGTTCGCGGTTATCAATTCCGGTCTTTGTTTTCATAGCGTCCACATTCGGCCACGATTCGTTCAACTTGTGCTTTCGGAAAATGTCCAAAGTTCACCAGCAATGCCAATTTCAGGCCGGTGGCTTTGAGATAATTCTGAACCTGCGCCCGATGCTCGTCCGTCAGTTCGGTCACAGCTTTCAATTCCAGCACAATTTTCTCGTCACAAATAAAGTCCGGCTCGTACGTTGAGCGCAACGGGCAGCCTTTGTATTCCAGCGCGAGCGGCTTCTTGGGCACATACGGAATGCCCTGCAACCGCAATTCAATCTCCATGCACTCTTGATAAACCGCTTCAAGAAAGCCGCAGCCCTTCTCGCGATAAACTTCAAAGCACGCGCCGACAATCTTATAGCTCTCGTCTTTGTAAAGAATGTCGGTGCTCATAAAATCCGTTAACCGCGAACCACACGAAATACGCGAACAAACAGGCAAAAATCCTTTTCGCGTATTTGGCGTATTTCGCGGTTATCAATTCCGGCCTTTGTTTTCATAATTAAAACCAACAGCAATCAACTCTGCGGCGATGGCGGAAGTTCAAGTTGTGTTCCACCAGACGCTCGTTTAACGCCGATAACTTTCAGAATTCGGTAGTAAGTCATGATTTCGCCTCCATCCGCACCGTGATGTGTGGTGGTTTCAAGCTGAACACGCAGTGCATCGCCAGGCAAAACTTGAATCCGTTGAAATTGAAATTGAACCAGCCAATCGTGGTCTTCTATCTTTGCTCGGATGGCATGGCCAGCATGGACGAAATCCCACATTGATTCGCCAAGGTAGTCTGGTTTTTTGACACGAAGCAAAACCTCTGACCGATTACTGATGGTTTCATCAGTCAAAAGTTCTTCGGCAAATTCGGCATCAACATGAAACTTATTGTTGAAGGCGGATGTTGTGCCTTCGGACTCGTAAGTCGCAGAGTCATTCGGGCCAAGGTGGCTTGTAGCCTCCCCGATCATGGCGAGGTCTTTAATCAATAGTGGCAATGGAGGTGGTGAATAGTGCGGCAAATGCAAAACACTCGTCCCTTCTGCCAAAAGTCGAATTCTCTGGGCGAGCTCTTCAAGAGCTTTTCGGCTTTCAATTTGTTCTCTCCGCTCAATCCATTGAAGCACGGCGTGTTTCCCCTGGACAAGAAAACCGCCAATCATCTTCTTCCATTCAAGATTTTTTAGAGCTTCATCCTCGATGCCCGTCAGCACGTTTTTGATGACGGTTTTCAACGAGCCAACCTGAATGTCTTCCAACAGCAAAACCGGATTAACTTTTACCGGAAATGCTTGGACGAGGTCGTTGTCGAGAGATTGGAAACCTTCAATCAATTCTGACATTGCCCTGAAAACGCGAGAGGGACGAGGCGAGTCCTTCTCGTAATCAATTCTCAGAACAAACGAATCAGAATGTTCGGTTTCGTTCACGGTTCTTAGTGATGTTCCAATTCGGCAATTTTAAGCCACCGCCGCGACGGTTTTGTTTTTGAGCGCGGCGAAGATGCTTTCGAAAATCCATTTGCCGTCGTCGCTGCCGAGCAGCGGTTCGCAGGCGCGTTCGGGATGCGG
>CAIZES010000261.1 GCA_903932045.1 uncultured Silvanigrella sp.
TTTCGAAGCACCCGTTGGGTGCGGGACTCGGCGCTGGAAATTTGGGAATTATCGATGGTTTAACTAGATTTCCGGGTTTCCATTCACGGATTCAGGTCAATAAGCAAAATCCCAACTCTCATTCCACAAAAGGCATCGTAGGAATGAAAATACCCCTGAGTCCAAAAATGTCTCAGCTAGAATAATCTTGACGACGCTTTAGCAAAAAAAAATACTCCAACAGCAAGTGCAACTAGAAACAGCAATTAGAAACAGCGGCTAGAAACAACAACTAGAAACAACAACTAGACTCCTCACTTGCGCCCCCTGTAAAATTATCGTAATAAATAGAAACTCTCTTTCTCAGCGTGGAGGTCATTATGAAAAAATTTCTTTTGCTCGGCTTGTTATCTGCAAGCAGCCTTCTCACAACGGGCTGCGATAATCCCGATTTCAACTCAGTTTTCCAGGGTTCAACAACCTATACTCAGTACAAAGTCAGAGCCACCGATGGTTCCATTGCAGTTATTGGCGACGCATCCGCAACGCCTCCTACCCCTCATAAAAACGCTGGCCAACGCCTCGGTATGCATGGCGATCATTCTCTCTGTGCGTCGGTACTTTCTAGTCTTCAAAAGGAAAAAGCCGATGATATCATCCGCCGCCTGAATGATCTCATTGAACGCCTGCAAACCACTCCCAACAATGCACTTCTGCCCGGTGAAAAACGAACCATTGCGGAAACCCCTGATTGCGAACGTTTCCAAACTGAAATTGACGCACTCGCCGCACGCCTCCTCCCACCCGAGCCCACAACATCAACACCGGCTCCTGCTGATAAGAAAACAGAAATCAGCAACATGACCTTTGGAAACGAAGGCCACGGCTGGATTGTTATGAATGTCACCTTTGCCGATGGACGGAAAGCTGTATTTGACACCGCACACAAAGTGGAAGAACTTGAAAATATTTTAAATTCCACAAATTTAATTATTCCCGCCAACGTCACAAACCAAGCAATGGGTTTGCAAATTGTGCGCAACGATTTTCAGACCAACACAACTCATAATAATTTCACTCGCACTTGCACCTATTTTGAAACTCGCAATGTGTGTACTTGGAATCCGCAGAATGGACACCAAATTTGCCAAGTTCAACAGGTTCCAGTCAGCGGCTGGCAAAACGTCCAACAAACCATCACAACAAATTCGTATCAATTTAACGTCAATGTTTTTACTCAGGCAGCAACGGTTGCCGCTAATGAATTTTCGGCGACAATCATAAAACGGTACGAACAAAGCACCCCGTGTTTTGGCTCAGGATATCCCGGAAACCCTTCTCCGTTCCCCTATCCCGGTCACTCATACTAACTCACACTTCTCGCGCTGATTCGTCTCACAGATTTTCTCAAAAATTCAAACAATCACAGCTTGCTAGAACTCTCAGCCCAACATTGTTGTGAGGTTGCACAAAATCTTCTTGACCCCTGGCCAAAAAGCCAGCTATGGAACGAGCGAACACTGCGCACGTCGGAGGATTCATATGAGAATAGCTAGTTTGAAAGCCATTTCGTCTCTGTTCCTAGTCGCCTTTGCATTTGCAACCACCGCGCTAGCGGACAACACGTTCCGCCAGTTTCTCCCCGAGAACAATCTTTGGAAGGAAGACTCCCTAGAAGTTGCACCAAA
>CAIZES010000262.1 GCA_903932045.1 uncultured Silvanigrella sp.
ATGCGAGCTAGAGAGTTTGTCACCGAGGAACGTGCTGGTAAAATTCCCGGTGACTTCCAAATATTCGTTGTGGAGTTTCGGCGGCGGCATAGGCGTTCGCTTACATCCTTTTGTTCGCCAGGGATTTAATCCATCTCAAGCTCGAGATCCCAAAAGAACGCGCATTCGCATGAAAGAAAAGTTAGCGTCTTTTTTTAAAAAGTTCTACATATTGGGATTAGCAAATGCAGAACTCGCTTCCATTTCTCACTCATATGCTATGAGTGTTCCATCAACTCGCACCATTGTAGACTACTCCCAATCGGGAACTCATCTTGTTATGGCTCCAACGGTTCGTATTGGCTATTTTGCAGGTTCGTTGCTCCATTTTTTCGTAGATACGAGCTACGAAAAATCAACCCGATTGGGGTACAGCGTTAAAATAAATAACCTTATCGTACAAAATCAAGATCAGCGATACCGAGCCGCATCCGTTGGAATTGGCACACTTGCATCAGAACCCTTTTGGATGGCACGAATTGTAGGCGGCATTTCTTTTCAATTTTAATTCAATTTTAATTCAATTTGTGTTCGGCGGAAATTGCTTTTCCAATTTTGCAAGATTGTCCTCAAGAGTGTTTTGCAAACTCCAAAAACTGACCAAGTTAATGCGCATCGTGTTCGCAGGATACGCATGCATTAACTGATACACAGTAAACTCACCTTTTTCTGCTTCCTGACGCAACACTTTCGGACCATCTGTTTCCACGCTGTCATCAATAATAAACTTTGTAAGGGCTTGAGTAATTGCCACACCAGTAGGAGACCGAACGGCCCAACCCGCCAACGCGGGATTGATACGGTGTTTTGCGTCAAGCTTAGAGCGAATTTCTTCACGTTTTAAAACAACACCCTTTAAAGCTGGAACATCCTGTCCATCCAAAAAGAGTCTTAAGTCGCCATCGGAAATAGAAAGTACAGTTGCGCCCCAAACAATACCCGAATATTCCGAAGACAAAACCCGAGACGATTCCTGCTCACGAAAACCGCAAGCAGCAAAAAGCACCGTAGTGCCAATAATAACTGATGCCGTGTTTTTCATAAAGCCTCCTCCACTCATACCAAAGCGCCCCCGAATTGGAATACGCTCCCTTCCCTTGTGCGCTCCAAAAAACTCTTTCGACACTCATAGTCATGCAACAAGCAAAAGATAGAGAGCCTCTAAAGAAAAGAATCTCACAAGGCAAGAGACGCAAAAGGTTTTGGAAATTTTGAAATTTTTCGAATTTAGCCATTTTTTTAAAGTTTTTCATTAAGATTCGCCAAAAAATACCCGAAAGGTTCAAAGGAAGTCTATTCGGGAGTGTTTACCAATGAAGACTTTAATTTATCCAGCAGAGCTCGTCCTCTTTATAGTACTTGTACTGACGTCTTGCCTTGGTCGTAAGTACAATACTGCAGAAGAAGACTCAAAAAATATTCTAAAAGATTCTGGTAAATCATTCACAAAACACTTGAATGTCACATACTTTTGTCAGTATAAAAACCAACAGGACTCCGAGAGCTCCGATGGCAATAGCTCACTGGCAATGATTCTCAATTTTTTTGGAAGGCAAATTCTTCCAAACAACATTGACACCTCGAAAGGAAAATTAACTTCTCTAGAATCCATTAAATTTGCAGCGAAACACTATGAACTTTCCGCAACAATAAACCGCTCAGCACAGATTTCTGACATGAAAAAGGAAGTTGAAGCAAACCGACCGTTTATTTTAGGCGCCGACTTTGGCGGAACATCTGGGCACTTTGTGGTTATCATTGGTTACGACAATCAGGGATTCTTTGTGAACGATCCAGCTGGCTACTGGGACGAATCAACCTTTTCGCCACAAGCAGGTTATCAAAAAAGAGGCCTTTGCAGCGAAGGAGTTTCGGGAGAGAATCGCCACTATAGCTACAAAGCTGTTATAAAAGCTTTCGACCAAGGAAACGGGACAGACGGACAAGCGTGGGTTGTTTTTTTTCCTCCCTCGCCGAAATAATCACAAACTCTTCAGACTCTAGGTTTTTTAGCACACCTTTTTAGGTTTTTTTAAGTTTTTCGGCATAAACCGCACGAAAAACTCCTGAACTCAATTCGGACAAAAACTCCTTGTAGTCTTTTTTTTGCAAAGTTTCGGAAGCGACACCCGAACTTCGACACGCACACACACGCGCACACCCTTTCTGAAGACGCGGTTTTCCCAACACTCTTGCAAGCCCAGCCACAAAACACCCCTTCGCTGATGTTGCGTCAGAGGCAGCTACCAAGAAGCTCACGGGAAGACTTCTCAAATCTATTCCCACCGTGCGCGCAAATTGCGACCACTTGGCCTCGTGAAACACTTCTTGCGGTGAGTTTGCAAAAAAATGACACCAATCAGCACTGTTCTCTCTTGAGAGCAATCCACACGTTTCTTGATGAAGGCAAGGAGCCACAATACATTTTTGCAATCTGAGTTTCTCTCGAATTTGAATCAAGTGCTGTGAACAAAACGGCGTTCCAGGCTCAACCCAAACCACAGCGGCATAATTTTGCGCCATTTCCACAAGGAGAGACAAACTTCTATCATCCAGCTCAGTAAGAACATGGCTCACAAGGAGGAGTGTCTTTTTAAAATTTTCCACCGGAACATTCTGCAATATATTCTTGACGCCAAAATGTTCCGAAAGTTTTTTTGCTGAGAACGCCGTGGCAATTTTTGAACGGTCGAAAAGCACAAACCCCAGTTCCTTGGCCGCCGGCAAGTGCTGCAGCAAGCTTTCAGAGGCAACCCCACTCCCACACCCCCAGTCTAAAACTGTTGTGATTCCTTCGAGGGGAGACCAACCAAGTGACAAGAGTTCACCCCATACAGCATCCCATTTCCACGCAATACGGCGCGCAAATGTGGCGTCATACAGCTCCAATGTTTGCACGTCATCCCAATACTGAGGAGCCGCTCCAATACGTTTCTCCAAGAAGACGGCACGAAGCAACTCTAACTTGGTGGTTTCAATTTTTTTCATTGCAAACCCTCCCCAACAAAAACGTAAAATTTCTGACTTGCCAAAATACCGACAACAAACCTTCAGACGAACCCGAGCAAGCAATGTAAACTATCTTGGGAAGGGCAACACAAGTATTGCCCCGGTCACTCGCGCGGAGGTTCAAAATCGTGGCTCCAGATAACAAACAACATTCACGCTCTTGGAAACGGTATTTGGGTGGAAGGCGTCTCAGCCTAACGGCATATCTTGTTGAGCCGTTTAAACAAGTGCGCTTTGGTCTTTATGTTATCACTGTTTTTCTAATTTATCTCGTTATTCTTGCAGGAGTCCTTATTTGGGCATTTCGCGAGCAATATGCTCAAGTATTGGACTGGTTCAGCGTGGCCTCCAGCGAAGCTCCCGATCTCATGCTCAACGACGTTTCGCAAAAAGCGGCGTGGATTGTAGGAGGCGTGCTTGTTGCTTTCATTGCCACAATGCTCAATGTTGTTATTCGACGCACACATCGCATGTACGGCCCCATGATTAGCATCAATCGGTTTATTGAAGAACTAAAGCGCGGCAACTATTCAGCTCGCCTTAAAACACGGGAACACGACGACTTTCAAGATTTAGTTGGAAGACTCAATCTACTCGCCGAAGCCTTACATGCACGCCATGGCGTTTTGGGAGAAAGCAAAATAGCCACTCACCAAACTGAAGACGAAGTTGAAGGCCCCGAAGTTGTGAGCGTACTAAAGCCCAACGATAAAGCATAATGTTCACATCTTGAACACTTCTTGCCAACGCATTTTCCTGTGTCATAACCTTCGGGCACACACATGGAGGATGCAACTATGAACTCTGCAAAAACAGGCACATCGTGCGAAAAAAAACAACGCGGCCGATGGGGCGAAATCATGGTCGACAAATACATGGAAAAAAATCATTGGCAAGCCACAATATCCAACAAAATTATTCGCGGAGGCGAAATCGATCGCGTGTATGTACGTTCCTACTCACAACAACTTCCGCATTCCATTTGCGTATCAGAAATAAAAACAAGCACTATCCACGTAGCAGAAGACCTCGTAAAATACACAACAATTGCAAATATATCCCGGTTTATAAAAAAACGACAAATGCAAAATTTGAAACGTTTCGGCGAGCACTACGCTGCTCAACTCACTCATTTCAACAAACAGCCTCTTTTGCATGCAAGGCTCTTTCTGGTGGTGCGAATTTTGGCCAAAGATGGTTTGTCAAAATCATCTCTCCCCAATTTTCCCGGAAAAATCTGCACACAAAATGCGGGTTACTGGATATTAGCACTTGACCCCGACGTGGCGCACCTAAACTTTTGAAGACAAAAATCACTCAGTGTATTCTACAATCAAATCTGCACCAGCAACCAAAAGCGACACGGGAACACAAACGAGCGTACGTTGATTTGCTGCATCACTTGCGGGAGTCACTGTGTAACCGTCTTTGTCAAGCAAAGCTTCAGATCCTTTTTGTCCGTATTTAACACTGACAGTAGAGACATTCACAACACTCGACGACAGCGGGAAACAATTTCCCATCACCCCCGAAACAGTAGGGACAAATTTGTATGACGCCTTTGCAACCTGTCCGGGCGCAATTGCATTAACAAAATTAACCACTGCTCCTTGCAAAACGTAGTCTGCTGGAGTTTCAAATGTACGAATAGCCGTTCCATCAAGATGCTCAAGTTTCACAGCAACACTAGAAGGAAGAGGAGGAGCATTCAACGTCAAGGAAGAAACAGAATCGAGTGACGCGTTATAGCTCGCAACAAAATTCCGCTTACCCGACGCATCTAAGGGAATAAGTCCATCGTAGGTCACTGTTTTGCGATCATCAGCAAGTTTACAAGGCAGCTCGGTTGCCTGAGCATTTGTTCCCAAAAAACTGCATTTCAAACTAGGAGAAGACGCAGATGCATAGGAACTTAGAGAGCACGTTTTCCCTATATTCAAAGATTCGTTGTAGCAAACCTGATAATTTCCGGGAAGCAGGTTACCTCCAAATGAAAGTGTAAGACTTGCGCCATTTGCCACCACGCTTGAGGGCTGAAGTACCGAACCGCCGCCCAAAACCGTTCCAGAAAATGCGATGGTTTCCGGTGCCACAATTGCACTCGACGCATTCTTTTTGACCACAGAAATGCTGTCAGCTGTCAATTGATACTTTATTGTAAGCGTTTGATCGCCATTTTGAGGAGTGGGAAGCGGAATAGAATCTGCCTTCAACAAATAAACAATTCCACCGTCATAACGACACAAAACATTGGAAGGCTGCCCCGCAAAAGAATTCGCGGAAACACAAGGCAAGGAGCCACTTGCACCACCGTAGTTATAGCTTATAGACACACTTCCTGGCACAGGCGCACCCGACAAAACAGCGAACACGGTTTGATCGAATGATGCGGGTCTCGAAAAATAGGTGATGTCAACCTTACCGCTCATTGAGTTATTGAAACTTAAAAGTTGCCCATTGGAACCTGCAACAAAACTATAATTAGACGCCGAAACATTTGCATTATTTTGCATGATAGACATCCGATATTGCGGATAGTCTGTGTACGCAGCAGGAACATCGTTAAGCATGTATCGGTATGTTGCAAAATATTTTGCGTCGTTTGAAAGATTGTCAATCCATGCAACATCAGGGGTTGATGCACAAATATCACCTGTGTATACAATGGATGGAGCACCAGAAATACTCACATTAAATAAATTCGCGAGTTGTGAAAATTGTGATGGAGCAGGTTCAACCTGTTCAGTAACACCACACCAACTCGAAGTCGCCGAGTTGGAACTTTGTTGATGCCACGCGCCATACAAACTCATCGGACGCGTTTGCAACGCAGGATAAGAAGCAGACTGCGCCAAATATGTGTAGTTATCTGGACTATTAGCTGGAATTGGACTTCCACATATTGCAAAATTATTGTTGTTGTCGCGACAGTTTCGTGAACTTGTCATTGATGTGAGGACGTGGACAGACCTCCAATCGTCCTTCCAAGCATTTTGCAAAGCAAGCTGACTCAACGAGCGAAACACACGGGACTCACCATTCTGAGGATTCGCAAAAATGTTACTTTCCAGTGCGGATGCAATTGCTTCAGGCGTAGCCCCTTTTGTGATCGCAGGAAATGAGCCAACCTTACCTTGGCTATCTACAAAACTCGAATAAAAGAGGGTCCAATTCATGTTGGACAAGTTGCTCACAAGCCTGTTAATGCCCTGTTTTATCAACTGACGACCAGGGTACGTTGCGATACCGTTAGCATCGGAAACAGCGCCACTTGTTACAAAAGTCCGTTGATTATCAACAAGCACATACAGTGCAACGTTTTTGCCATCGGATGTGAAATTGTGTGACGAATTTTTTGCCACCGGTGCTTGTCGAATGGGCGAGACAGTTTTGTTTGTAGCCGGGTTCACGACAAGCGACTGACAACTTTGATTTCCAATTGATTGCACACAGGCCGTTTGAGCCCCCGGCTCCATAGGCACCGACACCTGCTGAACGTCAGAAACAACATCGGACATAAGAAAGGTGTCTGAATGTTGTTTTTTCGCGACTACCGCCACAGCATTCCCTGAATTTTCTTTGCTGGCTGACCGAGACGCATCAGTACCCGCTGTACTCTGCGAAAGAACGCGGACTTTTTGGGCGCTGCCCGTGAATCCAGTGGTTCCACCAGAGCAAGCAACCAAAGAGGCCACACCAAAAAAGTACAAACTTTTTAGGTCTTTCCCAAACCTCAACATACCCCCTCCTGTCCACGTCTAAAAAAAAAAACAAAAATTTGACTACTAGTGACCGCTTCGGAGGATTGACGGGAAAACTTTAGCAGATGAACTTTAGCAGATGAACTTTAGCAAAGAACTTTAGCAAAGAACTTTAGCAGATGAACTTTAGCAGAGAACTTTAGCAAATGCTTAAGAATTCCACAGGCCCTTGGGGAACGGGAACTGAGGGTCTGTGTTATACGCTTAGCTGTTTGGTGTGGCGGTTTCGCTGTTCGCTGGGTTTGCGTTGGCGCGTAACATTGTTGGCCCGGTTAATTTGGTGGCGAACATGGCTACAAATGTTGCTCGCGGCAATGTAAATTGGAACTGTGAAGCTTCGGTGCGTGACGCTCTTAAGGCGCGCGAAACCTCCGAAATGGTAGAAGCATCGGTACAAAAAGTGCAAGACGGTGTGAAGCGCGCCGAAGACACTGCCGTGTCGTTTCAAGAAATCACCGACGGATTGCAAGCTGTGGCAGATGCTCTTAATGAGATTGTGATGTCGAGTAACTCGCAGGCCGCGGCCTCTGTGCAAGTTTCGCAGGGTCTATCGCAAGTGAGCCAAGTAACCCAACAGACGGCGCAGTCTTCAGAAGAGAATGCTTCGGCCGCCGAAGAATTGAGCGGAATGTCGGCTCAGCTGAAGAACATTGTGTCGCAATTTCAATTGCGGCCGGTTTAAGAGTTCGTTGCTCAAAGAACGCTTAGACGGAATTCCAAATCTATGGGTCGATCTTCTTGATAGCGAGCTTGAAGCAACACTGGCGCAACATCCCGAAAAACTGCGAGAGATGATCGAGGCTCTGCCTCCGAAAACAAGATTCGTTGTGATTGATGAAGTTCAAAAAGTTCCGTCGCTCCTAGACGCAGTTCACAAACTCATCGAAAAAAAACAGAATCTCATCTTTATTCTATCGGGATCGATCGCACGAAAACTGAAGCGAAGCGGAGCAAATCTTTTGGCCGGGCGCGCTCTTCTTTGTTCTTTAGACCCCTTTGTTAGTTTTGAACTCAACAAAGAATTCGATCTCTCGCACGCACTCAATTACGGCATGCTGCCGCGAGTTTGGAATAATCGTGCTGCTGATTATTGTCAGCACTTTCTGCGAACGTATGCCCACACATATTTAAAGGAAGAAGTTGCACAGGATCAGCTTGTTCGGCGACTGGAGCCATTTCGAAAGTTTCTCGAAGTTGCCGCGCAAAACAACGGGAAGATCATAAACCACGCATCTGTTGCTCGCGATTGTGGTGTAACCGACAAAACCGTCGCAGAATACTACTCAATTCTCGAGGACACGCTTCTTGGCTTCGCGCTTGAACCTTTCCATCATTCTTTTCGAAAAAGACTCAAAATGAAGCCGAAGTTTTATCTATTTGATATCGGTATCACACGCGCACTTAATCGAACCGTTTCATTTGAAGCCGTACCGCAAACGTCGCACTATGGTGAATTGTTCGAACAGTTTATCGTTCTCGAAGTGAGAAAACTTATTCATCTTTTTTCTCCTGATACGCGAATGACCTTTCTTCAAACAGAGGGTGGTCGCGAAATTGATCTTGTGTTAGAGCGCCCTGGAAAACCTCTCGCATTTGTTGAAATCAAGTCGGCCCAAAACATTCACGACATCCGCGCCGCGCTGACGGCCTCAGAAGATGGTCTGACTATTCTAGAGCTGTCGGTAGTACTGGAGATGAACTACAAGGCTGTGCAAAAGGCAGTTAAGAATGTGTATGGCATCTACGTTGACAGATGGACAGTGCCAAAGCGCGGACAGTTTAGTGCGGTGTACGCATGTGTGGAAATACCTACTGACGCACCGCATCCAACCGAAAGATACCTACCCGCCACACAGTGGCAACCAACGGAGAAACGAGCATGACTGACTATACAAAACTTGACGCCGAAATGAACGAGCGCCGGAAATACGCTCAAGGTA
>CAIZES010000263.1 GCA_903932045.1 uncultured Silvanigrella sp.
CTTACTATTCGAAAGAAACAAAGTAATGCTGTTTCTGCTCTTTTACTTGTCTTTTCATTTGTGACCGTTTTTTTAGCCGACGTTGTTTATATGGTTACGTTTTTCAATCCGCAGAGAGAGCTGCTTTGGAGTGTCTATTTTAGTGAATTTTCGTACACCATTTTTATAGCTTTGTTCGTTGCTTTTATAGTTATTCACTTTAGGAAGCGAATTGCAAATGGGCCGTCTTTATTCATCACGGCTTCGGCGTTTGTTTCATTTTTGGTTGTAAATTTTAAATTCATTCTGATTCCATTTTTTCATAGAACTCCGGCGCCCAATGCTTTTTATGTAGTCAATAGCACTGTGTACGCCCTTCTTGAAACTCTGGTTGCAGCAATTGCTCTTCCACTCGCACTCCGTGCATCTACCTGGAGAACTTCAACTTTTTTTACTCTCATTCTTATGCTTTTTGTGGGTGGATTTGGCATCCGCTATCAAACAGTTTTGGTACAGCAAGCAACTCTTATGGGCTTTGAATATGCCTGGCAAACCGTTATGGCAGGTATGGCGGTGTTATTTGCATGTGGAAAGTCGTTGCCGGAGAATACGCCCGAAGCCCTTCCGGGTTACTACAGTATACGTGCTATTCTGTCGATTGCTGTAACTGCGGTGCTATTTTTTCTGTTTTTTGTGCTGATAGCAACTGGGCTTTTGGGTTTGGGAAGTGCCTTTCAGCTTACAAATATTTTGTTGGTTTGGTTTTTCGTTTTTACGGGTGGAAATTTTTTAGCGCTCTATGTTTCCCGACAAATTGTTACGGCTCCTGCAGCAGCTTTGCGGCAGATGAAAATGGTGGAAAATTCTGAAATCATAAATGCACGGTTTGAAGAAATTGTTCCAAGAAAATACGAGCTTTTTGAGCTCCAGCAAATTGTGGGTGAATTTAATCGCCTGGCCGTTTATTTGAATAGAACGTTGGACTTTGCGCGGGAACAGTCGAAATATGCGGCAATCGCAAACACAACGCAAATGGTGGCCCATGATGTAAGACGGCCTTTTTCTATGATGCAAGCAACAATTGATATGCTCAAGAAAGTGCGAACAGTTGAGGAAATGCATCTTGTTGTGAATACGGCATCGCGAGATATTGAGCGAGCTGTGATTTCTGTGAGTGGCCTTCTTACGGATATTATGGAAATTGGCTCGAAACACGAGCCTCATAAGGAGGCTACCCGCGTTGATTCTCTGGTTAAAAGTTCCCTGATGGCTTGTTTTGAGGCGCATCCTGTTCGTGATATCCGTATTAGTCATCAATTTGGTCACAAACAAAATGTATTCATTGATACAAATCAGACGCTTCGGGTGTTTTTGAATATCATTTCAAACGCCATTCAGGCTCTTCAGTCTGCTCAGTCTCCCAACGCGGGTTGCAAAGGTGAGATTTGGATTGAAACCGCCGATGTTCTTGAAAATGGAATGCCTTTTGTTCTTTTTCGAGTTGGCAATAATGGACCTAAAGTTCCAGCTGAAAATGTGCCCAACCTTTTTGAAACGTTTTTTACGCACGGAAAAAAAGGTGGCACCGGACTTGGTTTGGCTATTGCGCAAAAAGTTGTAAACTCGCACGGTGGTCGCATTTGGTATAACGATGCAATGGATCGAGGCCTTGAATTTTGTTTTACTCTTCCGGGGAGTTCGGAATTTTCCGGTGTTCCACAAACACAAATTCCTGTTGAAAGTGGCGAAATATTGGATGAGTCAGATCTGCATCGAAAGGACAAAGTTCTTTTATCATCCTCTACGAATTCGATGACTCCTGGACTGATTCGGGATCTTCTCGTGCCTCTGAAGCGTACGCTTCGTATTCACATTGTTGACGACGAGCCTTTGTACAGAAATGCCGTGAGCCACACCCTTGGCGATAGTTTGCATAGCTTTGTAACTCTATACACGCACAAAAATGCAGAGGAGTTGTGGGCCGCTACAAAAGTTGACCAACCCGATCTTCTGGTTTTAGATGTTGATCTGGGGGAAACCAGTTTATCGGGATTTGAAATTGCGGCTGAGATAAGACGGCGGGGCATGACGTCTTTTGTGTGTATTCATACGAATCGTGTTTTTTCTGCAGATAACCGTGCGGCGCTTGAGGCGGGTGCCGATGCATTCCTTCCAAAGCCCCTTAGTGAGCAACATTTCTTAAAACTTTTGGCTCAGGCTATTGAACGCGCGGTATCGTCTGTTCGTCCTATGAGTGATGTGAAAAATGTGCTTGATGCCATTGATGTTCGTGATGTTCGTGATGTTCGTGATGTATCAGGGGACCGTAACGTCTCTGGTTCGAAAGATCGAGAGTTGCGATTTGCAGTTGTGGACGATGACGCAGTTGTTTTGATGGCATGGGAATTTGAAGATGCCGACTACCCATGTGATACTTATTCTTCTCCAGAAGATTTCTTGAATAGAGTTTCCCAAGATAAAGGATATGCGGAAACAATTACGGCGGTTGTGACGGATTTTTATTTTGATAACAGCGAAATGTCGGGTATTCGATTTGCGCAAAAAATAAAGGAAATCTGTCCTGCACTTGACGTTTATCTGAGTACAAATGCAACTCTGACTCTTGCGGAGGCGGGTGATTGCATCAAGGGTGTACTTGCTAAAAATTCAAAGAAAGCCCTTGCGGTTTTGATAAATAGCTACAGCAAGAACAAAGAAGCTTAAACCTTTTTTACAAATTCCGACTTTAATTGCATCGCTCCAAATCCATCTATTTTGCAATCTATATTGTGGTCGCCGTTAACAATACGAATGTTTTTTACTTTGGTTCCAACTTTTACAACGGATGATGAGCCTTTCACCTTTAAATCTTTGACAATGGATACGGAATCGCCATCAGTTAGGGTATTTCCGTAGGCATCGCGGACAACAAGAACATTTGTGGGGGTGTCGTTTTCAGCATCCACATTTGGGTTCCATTCGTGTGCACATTCTGGGCAAACGCAAAAATCAGCGTCTTCGTATGTGAGGTTAGAACTGCATTTTGGGCATTGAGGTAAATTCATTGGTAAATCCCTTTTCTATGCGTTTTGGAAAATCGTTTCAGTTTTTTTCGTTTAGCACACCGCGTGAAGGTTTCCATCCTTCGGACCCGATTTTCTTTTCTATTTTGGAGAGGCGGTTTCTTTTTCAAATTTTTTGAATTCTTTCCTAATGTTTTTTGTGAAGGTGTCGAAACAACTTATGTGAGTCCGTTCCCACAACACTCTTTTAAGGAGGCTATACATGGGTGATAGAAGTCCAAAGGACAAGGCTAAGAAAAAACATCAGCACGATGATATGAAACACAAACAACAATCCAAGAAAGATGACCGCAGAAAACAAGCCGAGAAAGAAGCTGCAAAAGATAATCCCGACATGAAAGGCGCTGCGTAGGAAAGGTACTGCGTAGGAAAGGTGCAGTGCCAGAATAGTTTCTATTCCGGCCAGCGCTGTTTGCAGAAGTGATTTTGACAACCTTCACAGCCTGTTTCTGAGCACTCTAATTCACTGGAATTGGATGCGAGAAAGCGGGCGCTTAAAATGTCGGATTGAATTTTGAGGCGCTGAATTTCGGTGGGATGCGTTTTGTCAAATTCGCGGAATTGGTCATGAATACATTTCTGTTCATCTTGCGAAAGCCCTCGTTCTGCAATGGGATAGAGTGTGCTTTCTGTTTTTTTGAGGTGAGCGCGTAAAAGCGTGGCAAAATTTTGTGTTGCCTTTGTGATGGTTTCGCGATCGGCCGACGTAAGAGGCGCGGCTGTTTCGTTGTCAGATAGTGCGTTAAAAACAAGCTTATTTATTCCATTTTCCAATGCTGCTACGGCTCGTTCCAAAGCTCGATGTTCTTGTGCTAATTCTAAAAACCATTTTTCGTTCATTGTGAAATCCATTCGTTCTTTTAGCTGGTGCCATTGTGCCATTGTGCCGTTGTGCCGTTGTGCCGTTGTGCCGTTGTGCCGTTGTGCCGTTGTGCCCTTGTTCTGGCGTTATTGCACTGTGGTTAAAGACTTGGTCCATTTACTGGAAACAGTTTATCAAATGCTCTGCCCCAAATGCTACAAGTGGTTGGCGAAAGGCTAATAGGAGTTGGTGCTTTGGCGTATGAGAATTCTCCAGCGCCGCCGCCTTGGAATGTTGTAATCGTATGGCCATCTGCTTTGCGAATGATTTCACCAGTGAATTCTGGAAAAAGATCTTGAATAAAGTAGAGACCAACTGGAAGTGTGATGTGTGAAAGAAGGGTTGTTTGGTGAGTGGGCGGCATTTTTGCTGTAATGTTAACCCTATAAGTTGCATTTTCGAGAGCAATTTGGGTTTCAATGGGAACGCATTGGTTTGCGTCTTCCGACCAAAACCAGTTGTTATGTTGGATAGTCATTTCACCGTTTTTTGACCAAAAACGTTGCGTTGTTGGCACTCCATTATCAAGGAAACCGACATCGGTGTAGTCGGACTGTTTTGATTTGTGGTAGGTTTGAACCACCAGTGAAACTCCCTCGTTTTGTCCTTTGGCAGCGAGGTCTTCGGCTGCTTCGGAAAATACGTAGAAGTCCCAGCCATCGGTAA
>CAIZES010000264.1 GCA_903932045.1 uncultured Silvanigrella sp.
ACACAAAATTGGTGTGTTCAATGAGTGCAATAAATGGTTTAGAGCTATTTTTGCGCAAATTATACCAGTACGCATTTCCAACATTCTTTTTGAGCGAAAAAATCGCAACATGAGCGCCCAAGCTGTTGCGGCGCGACACTTGTGTTGCGTAGTTTGGAGCAACTTTTTTACAAAGGGATGCAAAGGCTCCGGGGCCGGCAGCAATCACAAGTTTATCGAATTCGAATGTGTTGCCCGATGATTTCACAATCCAGACGTTATTTTCAAAAGAAACGGAAATTTCATTTTGTTCTTTATGAATACTCACAGAATTTTTACGAAGCCAAACTTCAACATCATCGAAAAACTTTTGAAATCCGCCGCGATACGTGCCAAGTTCGGGAGTGCGGCAAGCCAATCGCGACCAAAACCATGCCATATTCACTTCTCGTGCCCATTTTTCCCCAAATTTTCCTTGTAGCAAAGGCAACCAAAGTTCGTTAAAGCCAGTTTTTCCCATATAGCGTTCGCACCATCCTTGTGCCGTAACTCGTTCAAGGGCATGCCAATTGGGTTGCATTTTGATATACGCCAAGGCGCAAGACATGCGGATTTTATTGAAAAAAGAAAGATTCGGATATAGCAAAAGTGAAATAGGTGAATCTAACTGCACAAATTGGCTTGCATCCCTTGCACTGGAATTTGCGTTCGCAGCTTTTTCATGCGTGATTTTTGCATTGGTTTCCATCACAGTCAGTGGGCGTTTGAACACAATATTCTTTTCAACTTCCCACGTTTTCGAGTACTCTTTTAGAAAGGCGTCGGACTGAAAC
The DNA here is from genome assembly GCA_903932045.1 of uncultured Silvanigrella sp. Lineage (GTDB taxonomy): Bacteria > Bdellovibrionota_B > Oligoflexia > Silvanigrellales > Silvanigrellaceae > CAIZES01. The sequence goes on from CAIZES010000264.1 coordinate 813, forward strand.
CAATGATGATAAAAATATTCCAGGCTCGATTTCCAGTTTGATTCCCGAAATCCTGCAGCCAAGCCACCCAAAGAATTGTTTTTTTCTAGGATGGTAACCGAAACTCCTTTTTTTATGAGTTCCGTTGCACATGCTAATCCAGCGCATCCACCGCCAATAATGCCAACTTTAAGAGTCATGGGAATCCTTGTTTTAGGGGCCGTTCGTCTGAAATGAGCGGCGCGAATAACTTACTTGGGGAGCGTAACATTTTTTGAGCAACGAATAATGTATAAGGGTCTGGCTTTTATTTCTTCAAAAATGCGGCCAACATATTCCCCCAAAATTCCAAGGCAAATAAGGATTGCACCTCCAATGAGGCACAAAAGCGTTACCAGAGTTGCCCAACCAGGATTGTAAACTTGACTGGGATTGGTATTTAGAAAATGCAAAACCGCTTGTATGATTGCGTATATTCCAGCCATAAATCCAAAAATAGCAACAACAATTCCCAGGCCTAAGCTGAGCCTCAATGGAAATGCAGAAAACGAAACAGCAGCTGTCCAAGCAAATTTGAGCATTTTACTAAGAGGATATTTGGTTTCGCCAGCCACACGAGCTGCTCGCTTGTAAACAACAGGGCATTGCGCAAAGCCAACCCAAGCGCCCATGCCGCGTAAAAAGCGGTGCATTTCGCGCATGGATTTCAAAGTGTCTAGGGCATCGCGGGCAATAAGTCGGAAGTCTCCAGCATCAACAGGCAAATCTTTGTGAACCAGTTTGCGCATAATGCGATAAAAAAACCATGCGGTGAGTAACTTGAAGGTAGACTCGCCTGTGCGTTCTTCGCGCTGTCCGTAAACAATGTCGTATCCATCGCAATACTTTTTTAACATTTCAAGAATAACTTCTAACGGATCTTGAAGGTCGGCATCAATAATAACAACTGCGTCGCCCTCCGCAACATCCATTCCCGCAGTAACTGCAGGTTGGTGACCAAAATTGCGCGCAAAGCCAATCACTTTAATGCGTTGATCTGTTTCGGCCCACTTCCAAAGCAAATTGATTGTTTGGTCGGCGCTGCCATCGTTGACCAGGATGATTTCTGCGGGGCAGGGCAAAACCTTCATAAATTCGGTGATTCGTTCGCGTAAAATAGGAACAACGGCTTCTTCATTGTAACACGGAATCACAATGGAAATAAGATTGGGATTGGGGCGAGACTGAAGAATGTGGTGAGTTGATGCCATGGCCGTCTCCTTGTTGATTGCAAACGAGACTACCAAATTTTTGCTTTTCTACCAAAATCTGTGAACTTTATTTCATTAAGAAACGATGCCCGCGTTCACGAGGTCGTGCAAGCGCAGCAGACCAACAATGTTGCGCTGGGAATCTACAATGGGCAAAAAATTGAGAGGGCGGAGCCTATCTTTCATAAGCTTAAGTGCGTCTATGGCGAGCATGTCGCCTTCAATTGTGATGGGCGATGGGTTCATGAGTTCCGATGCAACGGTATTGAACGCTTGGGGTCCGAATTTTTCCATGGCCACACGAATGTCTTTTTCGCTGATAATTCCTGCGAGTTTTTGTTTGTCTTCCACAAGGAGTACGCTCATGGCGTGCTTGGTGAGCATGGAAACACACTCGGTAAATGTGTTCGATTTTTGTGCCAGAGGAAGTTCACTTTGATTCACCATCACGTCGGAAACTTTGACGTAAATTCGTTTTCCAATGGAACCACCCGGATGATTTCGGGCATAGAGCGAAATGGCAAACTCACGATGTTCAATGCTGGCCGCCACAAGAAGTTGGCACAGCGCAAGCGATGATACTGTGCTTGTGATGGGGGCTTGTTGCAAGGGACAGGCTTCGTCGAAAGGTGCAAGCGGCAGCGTGTAATCACAGCCTTTGGCTAAGGGGGAATCGGGGCGCGATGTGATTGCAAATATGCGACACAAGCGCTCGCGCAGTTTAGGAAGAAGTTGCAAAATTTCCGATGTGCTGCCCTGATTGGAAATGCATACCACTGTGTCGTTTTCGCATACGGCACCTAAATCGCCGTGAAAGGCTTCTCCAGGATGAAGATATCGCGCCAAAACTCCCACGCTTACAAACATGTTTGCGGCGAGTTGAGCCACTCCGCCCGATTTACCAACCGCTACAAAATGAATTTGGCGGCGTGCGTGAGGTGCACTTCCATTCAGAGTTGTTTCCGATTCGGCAAGGCTGCCCACGAGCGTGGTAAAAACCTGACGGAACTCTTCATTACTGCGCAGTGCTTTTGAGTACCAAGCAATACTTTGCGAAATATGGTGTGCGCGATCGGATGCTGAATTTGCAATTTCAGAAAGGCTATTCAAAGTCATGCTGCATCAATCTCGTTTACTAGATTTTGATTTAGTGGATTTCGTCCTTGCGAGGAACAACCATAATTGTGGGCTCTTGCTTGTCGTCGCCGGTGCGATTGCCCTCCAATATTTTTCTCACAGACTGAAGTCCTTTGGTTTTGATGTCGGTGCGTCGTTCCGACAAATTCCTCAGAATTTTTTCTGCAGCGTTTGTGATTTCGTTGATAAGTGCCTGCGGAATTCCTTCGCCAGCCCGAACTTCGGCGGTGAGCTCAAATTCGGCTGGAATCATTTCCGATATGCTTATATCGCCGTCGCTTGCGTCTATTACTCCAAGTTCCATGGAAGCGAGGTCCACTTGTGCTGTGTCAGAAAAACCCATTGGAGGCATGTCCGATGGTGTTTGTTGCATGGGCTTTGAACCACGCGTCATTTGTGGTCTGGGCGCAAAAACCTGACGAGCGATGTCTATTTGCCACGCCGACTGAATTTCTTGACGTTGCGCAATTTCTTCAAGGACACCATAAATAAATGCCATTTGCTCGCGGGTTTCGGCAGTCATTTTTTTAAGAACCTGCAAGTTTTTATCAAGCGACGTTAACGTTGCACCGGACTTGCGGGTGGCACGTTGCATTGAAGGTTTGGTTTTAGTTTTGATTTTTGAAGCGGCTTGGGCATTTTTTTTGATTTTTGTAGTCATGCTATCCCCATGTCTGGAGGTGGGTTCGAAAAACTTATAGCAGAGGAGTTTGGGAATTCCTAGGGGTACTTTTCGTGCTGATTTTGTTGGGAGTTCTGAGAGAACCGAAATGCATGAGGCTCAACCGGTGACTCTAACGAGGCTCAACCGGTGACTCTAACGAGGCTCAACCGGTGACTCTAACGAGGCTCAACCGGTGACTCTAACGAGGCTCAGACGGTGGCTGTTGCGGGGGTCTCGGTGGGCACTGGGGGTGGATTGCGATCAAATAGCGCAATTTTTTCGCGATTCATGGCAACCCAGAAATTAGGATCAGGCATAACCCCCACTTCAAAACCCGTTTCCTTAAACAAATTTTCATTGGCGCGAATGCGATCGCGAACGTCCATACAAAACTTTTGCACTTCTTCTTGCGTTGGTTGAATATCTTTCACACGCAGAAAAATCGTGCGTATCCAGCCACTCTCTTTATTTGCTCCTGGAGGAAGAATAGCGCCAATGGCGGCAGCCTCAACGCGTGACTCGCTTTCAATAACACTTTGCGATGCTGTTTTTTGTTCGGGAGTGAAAACATCGGGAGGAAAAGCCAGTTGCATTTCTTGTGATGTTTGTTCTTGTGGCTGTGGCGGATTGGCGTCAAAAATTGCGGCGTTGTTTTGTGCAACCATGCCCCAGAAGTTTGTGTCAGGAACGTGCAAAAGCTGAAAGCCAGTGTCTTTGAAAGCTTCATTTTCGGCAATAGCTTTGTGGATGTTTTCCATTAAAGCTTGGCCTTCTTCCTGTTTCATAGCAGGATCTTTCACGCGCACAAAAAGAGTACGAACCCAACCGTCTTCTTGTTTTGCTCCGGGTGGAAGCATTGCGCCAAATGCACAGGCATCAAGTTTTTCTTGTTTCAAAAGAACTTCGCGTGCAAAATTCTTTTGCATTTCGGTAACAATGTCTGGCGGGAATGCAACTTGGGGTTCTTGCGGAGTGGTTGCTGTTTGCACAGGACTTTGTTGCGACTGCGGAATAATTCCAGCGGCAAGTTGGCGGTACTCTATTTTGGGAAGCGTAATAAAGGGCGCACTGCCAGGATTTATAACCACAACTTCCGCCGGACTTGGTTCCAAAAGTTTGAAAAGATCTTGGCCTCGGACTGTGACGTAGTTGCCACCTTCGGGACGCCAGCGTTTTGTTGCGGCTGCGTTTGTGAAGGCTGCTGCAAACTTTACATTTTGCGGATTTGTGAGAATAGCAACGTTCACGTTAGCGGGATCGGTGTTTATGGGAGTGTTGGATTCGGAGTCTGCCAATGCCAACAGAAGATCGGAAAACAAGAGCTCTTGATAAACTTTAAAGCGAGTGTCGGTGTTGTCGTTGCGTGCGTTTTCAAACATAGCCTGTTCTAGATGTACCGCGGCAGCAGGCCCATCGGTCTCTGTATTAGCAGAAGTGTGTTGCGTGCCGGATTGTGTTGCCAGCTCGTGCGTAGGTTTTTCTGGGGGTTGTTCGATTGTGGAAACCTGAGGTTTGCGTGTTTCTTTATTGCTTGCGCCAAACAGTTGCTTGAGTACCATGATCATATCCTTCATAAAAAACGAGCCCGCAACGCGGGTGGTTTGTAAGGGACATCCCCAAAATCAAAAAATCTTAAAAAACAGTGTCAGAAGAGAATGCTACGGCGCTTTGGGTTTGGCAAGTGTTTGCTTGGCGAGTTTCCAAAGGTCGTTCCACTCATCAAGCGACAGAGTTTTGGCGCGATCTTCGGTAAGGGGGTCTTCTTGTTCCAGCATTATGGATTCCATAACTGAAAATCGGGTTGTGAATTTTTCGAAGGCGTTGCGTGCCGCAATGTCCAGATCCAAATGTTTGCCTACTTCGCTGCGTTCACGTAAAAAGGCAATGACGTTGCACAGTGCATAAATCACATCGCCCGCTTCGTCGGCTATCTTTTTTACGTCGGGATTTTTTTTAAAAACCTCTTCTGACAGTTCTCGCACTTCGCTTTCCAGATCTTTAAAGACGTCTTTCATTTCGGTCCACTGAAAGCCAAACTCCAGTGTTCTTTTGCTAATTTCGCATCCGTAAGCAAGAGTGGGCAAAATGCGTTTTTTAGATGTTTTGTGCATCAATGATTTCGGTTTTTCGCCCTGGTTTCCCTTCTCTGTTTTTTTAATGTCTGCCCATTGAACAAGAACGTCGTCGGATGTTTTTGCTGAAGATGTGTTGCGAGCAAAAACGTGTGGGTGGCGACGGATCATTTTTTCGTTGATAGCCCGAAAAACATCGGAAATTGTGAATAATCCCGATTCTTGTGCAATTGCTGCATTCAAAAATACTTGCAAAAGAACATCGCCCAATTCGTCGCAGTACATTTCTGCGGCGCCATCTTTGCCTTCGCAAAGAGCCACGTTTGCTGAAACGGCTTCGTAGCATTCTTCAATCAAGAAAGGGCGCAATGTTTCTATTGTTTGCTCGCGATCCCAAGGGCAGCCATCGGGTGCCCGCAGTTTTTTGATGGTTTTTTCAAAGGCTGCGCAAAGCTCTAAAAGCTGTTTGCTAACGAGTGGCTCCTGGCTTGCAGCTTTGTCTGCGGGTGGTTCTTTTGTTTCTAAAGACGTATCAGCAATTAACTTTTTTTTTCAGCCGACCAGGAAATAAGTGAAGCATCGTAATCGCTGGGAGGTTCAAATCCAGCAATTTCAAGCACTGTGGCCGCCACATTGGAAAGTCCGCCCTTTGCAAGGTCATCTCTTAGTGAAATTGGAGCACCTAATGCCTCGGAATTAACAATGGCGAAAGGTACGGGTGCCAAGGTGTGACTTGTTTTTGCTTTTGGTTTGCCAGAAGCATCAAAGGTGACCTTGCCAGATTTTTTGTCGCGCTCGTACATTTCGTCGGCATTGCCATGGTCGGCTGTGATGATGAGAATGGTATTTGTTTCTTTTGCTGCCTGCATGAGTCGGCCTAGTTGGAGGTCGACAGCTACGTTAGAAACATATGCCGCCTGAAAGTCGCCAGTGTGTCCAACCATGTCGCCGTTTGCGTAATTTATGCGACCGACTTGGAACGAACCGGCTTTCATTTGTTTAATGGTTTCGTCGGTGATTTCGGCGCACTTCATCCAGGGACGCTCGGAGAACGAAACGCGATCAGATGGAATTTCGACGTAGTTTTCCATTTTCTCGTTGAACTTGCCGCTGCGATTGCCATTCCAAAAATAAGTTACGTGACCAAATTTTTGGGTTTCACTGCATGCAAATTGGCGAACGCCGGTAGCAGACAAAAGTTCGCCCATGGAGCGTTCAATTGTTGGAGGCGTTACCAAAAAATGTTCTGGTATTTTGAGATCACCGTCATATTGCATCATGCCTGCGTAGCGAATTTTTGGAAAACGCTTGCGTTCGAAGGGCTTGAAGTTTTCTTCTGTGAGCGCTCGTGAAATTTGAATGGCTCTATCTCCTCGGAAATTGAAGAGCACAACACTGTCGTTGTCTTGGATTGTGCCAATGGGTTTTCCCGATTCGGAAATAACAAAGGGAGGCAGGTTTTGATCAACGTAATTGCCTTCTTTGCGGAGTTGTTCAATGGCTTCGCGCATGCTAGCGAACGATTTCCCTTCGCCCAAAACGTGAGCTTGGTATCCGCGTTCTACAATTTTCCAGTCGCTTTCGTAGCGATCCATGGTTACAAACATACGTCCACCACCCGATGCCACGCGGCAATCAAACGAGGCGTTGTTCACTGTTTTTAGGAATGTTTCGAGTTTTTCAACGTACTCCAAAGCCGAAGTGGGTGGCACATCGCGACCATCACAAAGCAAATGCAAGCGAACACGCTTTACGCCGTCGCGCTTTGCACCTTCAATCAAACTAAAAAGATGATTGATGTGGCTGTGAACATTTCCGTCGGAAAAAAGACCGAGTAAGTGTGTTGTCGCTTTGCCTTGGGTCATTTCTGGGCGATTTACGAGCCACTTCCAGGTTTCGCTTTTGAAAAGTGCTCCCGACTCAATGGCCTGATTTACAAGCTTTGCGCCCTGATCAAACACACGACCTGCGCCCAATGCGTTGTGTCCCACTTCGCTGTTCCCCATGTCGTCGTCGCTGGGCAGACCAACGGCTGGGCCATGTGCGCGCAGTGTGCGAAAAAGAGGCTGCGCAAGTGCTGCGGCCAGGTTGGGCATCCACGCAGCATTCACTGCGTTACCGGCGGCAAAAGCTCCGGCGGGGAGGGTGGCTTCATGCTTAAAAAGGGCGGCCGAAATATCATCTTTTGTGTCGATGATACCTACACCGTCGAGCACCACAACCAGTACGCGGTGGCCGGGTTTGGGATTGTGCTTGCTTGTTTTGAGTGCGAGATCCTTTGATTCCATGGGTTTCCTCGTTCAAAAAATAGTGTTGAAAGATTCGGTTTTGTGTCAACCCAACTACTATAGTTCCCAAGTTGGCTGCTGTCATTTTTTTGCGTCATAGGAACCTCCTTGCAGTTTGTTTGCGTACCATGAGGTGTCAAAATGAATGCGACTGCCCTTTTTGGGGGCAGATTACAGGGCGATGGAGTTTGCTGAGAAGGAGGTCGGATTGTGTTGAACAAAGTTGTTATCACGTTTGTGTTTGGGTTTCTGTGGTTGTTTTTGTTTTCTATACCTGTCGCCCATAATCAAAGGCTTTTTGATGTTGCATTCAATGTTATTGTAGATACTTCGCCCATGAATTGGGTGGTGACAAGAGTTCAAACGTATTTCGATATGACCAAAGATATGCCTTCTGTAGAACCACGTTTGCGGGGAATTGAGAAGCACGAATCCCATGCGCTGCGTAACGGGCGTTCGGAGTAAGTTGCTTGTTGTTTTTGCGCAACGGTTGGATGCGCTTTTTTGTTATTATTATAGTTATTTATTTTTTTCTATTTTTTTCTATTTTGTATGCAGTGAGATCGGAATATTTTTTTAATTAAAAATTTTCTTAGATATCCGAGTGAAAATTTCAATTGTCGTGACATCTATGCTGGGTTGAGCAACTAAATTTTTTTCATATGAAATTCCCAGTGAAACACTCCAATTCGTTCCGAAAGATTTTGCAATTTCTCCTGCAAAAAAGCCGCCAAAAATATTGCCCTGCTTTGGCGTTTGAGATGTGGTAAATCCCGAAGGAAAGTAAGCCGAGAAATCGAAACTTTTTGCAAAGATTCCCCCCGAAATGCTCAGGACTGGGTCTATTACTGTTGTTATTGCACCTTTCTGAAAAGATTCAGTTGATGAATATTGCCCCCAAAGACTGTAACCCAATCCAAATTGTGAGCCCGAATATACAAGATTCTTTTTTGAAAGGGCGACATTTGTTGTGTATGCGCCCTCGATGTAGAGCGATTGTGCGACCCAGCATCGAACGTCTGCGCCCACACCAAAGTCAGTACCCACAATGGCATTGGCTTCGGATGTGCGAATTGTGGAGAGTGAAACCGGGTAACGAACACCTGTTTGGAGATCAATTCCGTATGCAGTATTTGAAAATGGAAGTTGGCAGCAGCATATTACGGAAATCGCAGCAATAAATGTTGAATTTGAACTCTTTTGCCTATGCAGATGAAAAACAATTCTGGTACAAATATTTTTGCCAGAATTGGATGCAACTGTGCTGAAAGAACTCAATCTTCTCATTGGCAATGGGCTCCCTGTTCTGGTAACTGCCTAAATTTTAGCAGAAAAAATATTTTTAGAAATACGCAAGAGTTGCCCAGTTGTCGTTTGGCATCGTCGTTGCAAAGCCCGAATCGCAAGTGTTCATAATTTTGTCGGTTGGGGTTCGGTATTAACGTGGAGCTCTTGCATATCCATTTTGCGGCAGCCAAAGGAGAATCTGGAAATGGTTTCCAAAGACAAACAAACATGCTGGGAAGCGTTGGTGTTCAGGATAAATGCGCTTGCCTGCCTGGCGCTTCAGAGGCTTCTTTGTTCTCGCAAAACAGAATGCATAGACAAAATACTCGCATGTGAATCTGCGATTTCAGCAAAATAAGCGTTAGGTGCTGGGTCTGCAGGGCTTCGATAGCAGGTCAACAATTTGTTGAAGCAGATGTCTGCTTTTGCAGACTTCTTCTTGACAGCACGGATTCATGACGTCAATGCAATCGAGAATTGCACCACATTCCATCGTCGATCCCCTTGCGATGGCAAAGAAACGCGCACGATCGTTGATACAAACTTTCCCTGATGGCACTGCGCAAATATCTCAATTTTGAAAGTTCAGCATGTCTTTTATTCCTCCATGCGGAGGGATTTATCGCAATAATGTAAAAAGCAAAAGTCACCGCTCAAGTACTCTTCAGAAGTGATACATTTGCACAGAAATCCACCACTTCAACATCCACGCGAGCACGCGACACCCTGACCACCACGACAGGCGTTGACGCTTACGTAAACGAAATTCGAAAGTCGTGGACCTTGGCGTGTCGCGTGCGCGTGGATGTTGAAGTGGCCGTTTGTCTGTCATGTTTTTTTTAGATGCGATGCCCCCAGGAATTATTGTCGAATTGTTGCAGAGTGATTCTTTAAGGAGTACGATACTTGTTCCATCCGTTCGAATTTGAGGTGTACTATGAGGGTTTTGCGCTCGGTATTTGTATTGTCGTTATCGTTGGTGTCTGCGCTTTTGAATGCTTGTGATCACAGAACGTTGGCTGAAAAAGTTGACCCCAATACTGTACCAGGGATTACAGCTGCTCAGCTGTCCGCCCACAACAATGAGTCCGACTGTTGGATTCGCATCGACGATGATGTGTACAATGTGACCAACTTTATTTCCATGCATCCGGGCGGGCGTCAGAAATTGATTTCCCATTGCGGAATTGATGCAACTGCCGATTTTGCCGCGGTCGGGCATAGTGACACGGCTCTCACCAAAAGAGCTGCACTACTGGCTGCAAAAATTGTGCTCGGCTTAACTGGCAACCGCGTAAACGATTCAGAGCAATAGAGAGAGGCTGCAAATGAAACAAATTTTTGGATCACTGGCTGCAATTTTAATGGTTTCTGGCTCTCCTGCATTGGCATTTGAGGAATCGTTTTTTACGGTTCCTAGTCCGAATACCTTGGATGCGAAAACGTCGGTTGCGGGAATTGCTCACGGATTTTCTACGAAAGTAGTTGATACCGAGGGTATTGCAAAACACTTGGATCAAAATAATTTTGGTTTTTCGGGAGCCAATGTTGGCGCATCTTATCGGTATAATTTTGTAAAAGGTATGGATGCACATGCTTTTGTTGGATTGCGCTCTCCTGAGGTCACTGCAGGTGCGGGAATCACCGTGCCCATGACTGGATTTGCGCCTTTTGCCGGCTTCGATGGAGTTGTGCAAAGAGACTCTGGAAAATATCGCAAAAGTTTCTTTGGTTACGTTGGAGCGGGTTCCGATGCTTTGGAATCGTGGCATCTTATTCCTTCCGTTGCATTTGCGTACGATTCCTACGACAAAAATTTTGGTGCTGCTCTTGCTTTGGCTGTTCCTTTTACCGAAGAAAGCTCGCTTGTCGCTGAAGTTATTCCACACTTCACTCAAGAACCCCTGAATTTTGCATTGGGTGATTTTCTGACGTGGTCTGCAGGATATCGCTATTCAACCGGTGGTCACCAGTTTTTCTTTGTTGTTTCTGATAGCCCGGCAGTTACCTTTCGTCAGGCTTTACAGGGTGCACCCAATGGCAGTATGAATTTTGCATTTCGAATAACTCGTCTTTTTTAAGGAGAGCACGATGGCTGTTCTTATTGAACAACTTTCAAAGTTTCACTTTATTGTTTTGCATTTTCCCGTGGCTTTGCTTTCGCTATTGCCAGTAATTGTTATTGCTGCGCTATTTCCGTTCGGAAAAATTTGGCGTCCCACAATTCCTTATTTTGTGCATTTCGGAACTCTTTTTATACTTCCAACAGTGGTTTTTGGGCAGCTTCTTCTTGTTGGGCGCGACACTATTGCCAAAGAGCTGCTGCTTCATCAGGGTCTTGGATATGTCACGGCCGGTTTCATGATGCTGTTTTCGATTTTGCTATTTTTCAAGAAACCGGATTTTGAGAAGGAAGTTCCTAAGTTTGTTATTGCAATGGCTTTGTTGGCTGCATTGCTTGTCACCATTACGGGTCATCTTGGTGGTGAGTCTGTTCACGGATCGTTTTTTGTTTTGTTTGGCGGCGAGTAATTTTCAGCGTTCTCTAAGTGATTGCTCTCTAAGTGACTGCTCTTTAATTTTCAGCTTGTTTTAATCTGCGGCTTTTTAAACCTGCAGATTTTTTAAACCTGCAGATTTCTTATTTATGGGCGCCAGTTTTGAGGTTAACCATCATGGTTGCTTTAAAGGGATGGCCCAAAGAGAATTTTTTTCCGCTTCCAAAAGCCAAGAGTACCTTTGTGTCTTTATCCATTGCCAAAGGCTTGCTGCATTTGTCGTTCGCGTCGGTTGGAATGGTAAACGAAATTTCGGTGTATTCGCCATCAAGCTTCCCGGACGTATTTGTGACGGTTTCTTTACAATCGAGTTCTTTGTACGGAGTGTGAGCGCGCTCACTAGTGCCAAAGTGGTTTTCGACTTTTACTTTTCCGTCTTTTTCCGCGCCCAAAACATACATGGCATCTTTCATTCCCTTCGTGGGATTGAATCCAACGGCAATCCAGCCGGTGGTTTTGGCTCGCAATGTTGCGTGCATTTTGTTGCCTTCAATGCTCCATTTGAAGGTCATGTCGCCTGCCTTGACTTCTTTTTGGGGCTCGACAGCAAGGGCGGTTCCTGAAATGGCAAGGGCAAAAGCAGCTGTGAAAAACGAGATAGACTTCATAATTCCTCCATGAAGTTGCAAAAAGAACCTAGGGATCGAGCTTCGACTATAGTCTATCTCGAACTGAGATTCCAGTGGGAGGCATGTGCTCGCGTGGATGTTGAAGTGGCAGATTTCTGTGCAAATGTCCCACTTCTGAAAACCTTAGGTTTTAAGATGCGATGACCCAGTATGTGCGAGCAATCAAACGATTTTGCATCAAGAGGTATCTGCTATTGGCAACATTGCAAAACCTGAAATTTATACTTTGGAAAGTGCCTGAAATAGTTTCAATGGCAAGGCAGTTTTTTTGACTCAGGAAACGAAATTGTGGCTTCTGAAGCGCAATTTACTGCTGAGGCTGCCCCGAAGGCGAAGATTTTTTTTCTGACAAAAACCGGAATGAAGCGGTTCGCAGGTACGACAAAGGTGCTTTTGCAAAGAGACGTGTAAAAGTTTCAGTGTCCTCATGATAACTCAAGACATCGCCCGTTGCTCCAGCAACTGCACCAGCCATACCAAGGTGAATGGATAGCATTTCGTTGGGAAATTGTTTCGGAGAAAATGCTTCAAGCGTGCCATTGAGATGCTCTTGCAGATCGCGATACAGCGCTATGCTGCCTTTGCTTGTATCGATGACGCATTCGGGGTGAAGTTGTTCTTGTATTTTGCGCATCTCATAAAGTGTGTTGAAAAGAAACGGAACCACAAGAGCCATTCTTTTAGAAAAACCACCTTCGCGCAATTCATTTGCGAGATAAAAAGGGACGTAGTAGTGGTACAAAGCTTGCTGTTGGTTTTTTACTCCAGCTGGATAAAGTTGAACCGTGCCTGCGGACAATGCAGAATTTAAGCCTTCAAGCACGCCAAGAACGGTGTCTGCTGAGGAGTTGTTTTTGGAACGAAGAAATTGCACTTGCGTTTGAGTTGCTAGGCTATCCTGAAGCAAAGTTGCCATGTAGCGAACGGCCTCGCGCACATTTCCATGATGAAAATCAACGGTCCAGGAAAATAAGTTGAACGGTTTTTCTGCATATGCAGCCATAGCGAGCTTGTCTTCAAGAGTGCTCAAATAGCGTTTCCCATTTTCGCTATTCACAATTTTTTCCAAATCGCTAGCCATAAATACGAATGAGAATCCTTCCGATTGAGACTGAAACGAAAAATCCAATAAAGTTGCAAAGCGTCGGGAGGCATTTTGACAGCTTGTGGTATCAACAGAATTTCCTGAAAAGAGTTTGCCGCAGCGCGCTTCCATTTGAACAGAAAGAGTTGTCTCAACCTGCTGTGCCACAAAATCATCGGACAATGGAATTCCGAGAATTTTTCGGTCACTGGTATCGGCAAGAGCAACGGGCAGGCATGTGATTGTTACAGTTCCAAAGCAAGCGGCAATACGAAACGAAGATTTAATCATTGCACTTAAACGTTTGCGAGAAGTTGCCAAAGGAAACGGAATGTGTTGCATGATGGAAACCTCCATTCAAACAGTTGCGTTGCTCAGGGTAATCAGTCGTTAGCGGAGGAGCAGCCCCCAGGAATACCAAGCTTTTGTGCTAAAGGAAGCAGGGCTTCGATTCGGTTTGTGTTTGATGGGTGGTCGGACATAATTGTGCTCTTGTCTCCATAGGTTTTTCTCATTTGGCTAAAGAAGCCAACCAGTTCGCAGGCATTGTAGCCAGCCTTCCAGCTGTTTTGGAAACCTAATTGGTCGGCTTGGAATTCTGCATTTCTACTGAGGTGTGGTGCCAACAAAACGGTATATCCCACTTTTGACGGAAGTGCTGCAATAAGTTCAGGTCCGGAAAGTGACGCCAAAGCGGCATCAGCTGCCGAAATTTCGGCCAGTTTTTCTAGGACGTGCTTCGCAATGTTGTGCCCCATTTCGTGAGCGATGGCCCCGGCCAGTTCATCGTTGTTTTTTACAAAACTAATAAGACCTTTGTTTATGTAGACGTAGCCACCCACTGTGGCAAATGCATTGATTTCAGCGCTATCTACAACAGAAAATTGGAACTGCATGTCGGGTTTGCTGCTTGCGGGCGCAAGGCGACTGCCAATTTGTCTTATTAACTCGACTTCGCTTCCGGAGTCTAAAATATTTCCTTTTTTTCTCAATTCAACGTCGAATTTCGAGCCCAGATCGGCAATTTGAGCGTCATTCATATTTTTAATGGACGAATAGGCTGTGGCACCGGCTTTGACTGCACCTATCCAGCTGTTTGTGTTGGCATCGGCGGCAGATTTATTTTGACCCGAAGTTTGCGCAGATCCGCATCCAACCACCGACAAAGACAACGTAGCAAAAACAGTAATCTTTTTCATAGGAATACCTCACTACTGGAAAAAAGTTAGAACACACAAACCTGGGACAAAAGCCTGGGACAAAAGATAAAGGCACGAATTTGAGACGGTTATAACTGCTTTTAGTGAACACTGACTGTTCTGTTCCCAAGAAGTGCAAACAGAGTCAATAAAAAAAGTGGAAAAAGAGTTTGCGAGAAAAAAATATTTTGGGAGGTATGTGTTTTGTCTTGTGCGGCTTTGTGCGGCTTTGTGCGGCTTTGTGCGGCTTTGTGCGGAGGCTAGAGCAGGCCTGCCGGATAGAAAAAAGAGTCAACATATTTCAAATTAAAGCTTTGATTGGTTAGTTTTTTTGAATCAAGAGGAACAATACGTCTCACTTTTGCTGCTTCTTGTAGGGCTGGCCATGTTTGGGGGTCGTTTGCAACAATCGAAAAATCTTGTGAGGCAGGACTCCGTTTTCCTAGTGCATCTAAGGAGAGTGCCCTGAAGAATCTTGCAACTCTGCGATGATGAGGGTGAAGAATGGGAGAAGCGACTAAAGGATTCAGCCAGTTTACGCTCTCCGAATACAAAGAAAGGCGCATTGCAATAACGCCCAGGTCGATGCGGAAGTACGGATTGTCTTCCTTGGCATATGCTTGTTTGAGTTCCGAATAGGCAGTGAACAAATCTTTGTTTTCGTATGCAATGTATGCTGCTTTAAAATTGGGATACGCTGCAAACCGTGGTTTTGAAATCGCATCGTTGTTTCCATCATTCCAAGGAAACGTAATCGGATCTATTATTGTGCGCTCATACTTTCCCAAAAAACCGTCGTTCATGTTGAGCTTCATAAAACGTCCGTCCGACACTGGCGCTTTGTCTATGGCAATATAAAGTTCTTTGCTATCGGGAAGATAAACAGACGCCGAAACCTGATCGATTGTTGAAATGGACCAAGGGCTAAAACTAAAAGTTTTTCCAGAGTAATCATCGGTTCTGTCTCTCATGACGTTGACTACTTTTTCAACGTTGCCAACCGACAGTTTTTCGACATTTTCATCGAGGCGATTGAGACGTGCGATAGAATGGTAGGTAGTGCCAAACGAAAAATACAAACTGTGTTTTTTTCTTTCAGGCGTTGAGTAGTGGTTGGAGAGCGTAGAGCTGCCTTCAAGTCTCCAGTCGACACTAAAACCTGCGCCGTCGAATTCCACTACCGCAGCTCTTGCTTTTCCATTCTTTCTGTCGCTGAGGTGCAAGCCCCAACCCGAAACAAATCCTCTCTCTTTCTGCATGTCATCTATCAAAACAAGAGCTTCATCAATGTCTCTTGCATACTGAATCACGCGCTGGACTGCGGTTAAAATGGGCACGCCGTCAAACTTGTGTTCTGATGAATACATTGTGTGAAGTGCTGCAACCAAACCATATTCGTTCATAGAATTTATGCCGGCCGTAACAAAGCCCGCGGGTTTTACCGCAACATAGCGATATCCAGTTGAGGGAGTTACAAACGATACGGATGGGAATGTGTCATAAAGACCAATTCCCGGGTAATCTTGATTCCGCCCAATAATGCGTTCACCATTGTGAGTGAATTGGTCACCTATGGCTAAACTGGTGCATCCAAAAGAATCATACGATCCCTCCAGCGCTTTTTGAGCGCCAAGTTTTACGGCAATGCCTGGAATGATGTGCAACAAATCGGGTTGCAAATAAATGCGTCGAAGTTCTGCAAAACTCAGGGTTGTGGCGGCGGCAAGTCCGGCAATAAGTCCTTTGTCGTCGTCGCCTCCCAGGCGCATGCGCGAAAAACCAAAGACATCCAAAACAGTTGGCACTGCTCCCTGCATAGAGGCAGGAAGTCCTTCGGCAAGCAATTCAAGAGCATTTGTTAAGCCGCGTGCAACGTAACCATCATAAAATTTCTCACCCATGAGCCGGGCTTCACTCTGGGCTATTTCTTTGGGTGTGCCGCTGAGTCTGAATATGTAGAGTCCATTTTGCACAGCCAGCGAATTCGAACCGTCAAATCTTGTGGCAACAAAATCTTGGGAAACGGGGTTTTCTTGCGGAATGACTTCGTCTTGAGCAAGGGCAAATACTTCAATCATCGAGCAAAAACAGACAATAATTCTAACGATATAGGCGGTTCGCTGATGAATAAACAATTGGGAATCTCCCTGTTTCTAAAGGCGATAAGCACAATTTTTTTAACCACAGAGGGAACACCCACTCGTAGTCTTCGGAGTTGTCTCAAAATTGTTGAATGGGAGTCTTTGGCGCCACTGTAAAAAGAATGACATCTGCTACAAGTGATTCTCCAAATTATTGTAGAATTAAGTGATGGGTGATTTTATTTCAGCAGCTCAAGGAAATACCGCGTTGAAGTTTCTTACGCTTAAAAACTTTGTTGTTGTTTTTGTCGTCGCCGTTTTGTTGAGCATTGTTGCAGGGGGAATGAAGCTCAGCGCAATACGTGCACCTGGGATGGGGCACCTAACAAATATTCATTTTAGGTGGGGCTATGTTCCTTATAAAATGAAATCCGGTTCCGAAATTGATCTCGCGCAAGATCCTGAAACATGGGAGGCACATTCAGAAGCTCTGAATCAGATTTCAGGTCATCAGAGCACACAGGAATTATGGATCAGTTTTAATCTCTCTCGGCTAGAAGAAAGTTCTTCTCCAGCTTTGTTTTTTCAGCAAATTTATTCTTCCTTCGAAATTTTTGTGGATGGAAAAAAACTGACTTCATATGGAAACTTTCCCTCGGCAAATTCACCAATTCCTTCCGAACCCACTCAAGGACCGCGTCGATTTCGTTTGTTCCAGCTTCCCAAAGACTCGCAAAATGTTCTTTTGCACGTTTATTCTTCTGTTCAACACATTGGGGTGCAGGGGCAAACGCTCTATGGTAATTATCCAGATCTTATTTCTACGCTCTTTAGGTATATGTTCCCGTCTTTTGTTACTGTAATTCTTTGTCTGGGACTTGGTTTGTATCAACTTACTCTCTATGTGCGTAGGCCAGAAATTATTGAACACTTTACTGTTGGAGCCTGTTGTTTTTTCACGAGTGTATTCCCAATTCTTCAAGAAAACTCCCTTGGTCTTCTTTTTCCTCAGGAATGGTTTGATCTCGATTTTCTTTTTATATTGGTGAGTGCGGGTGTTGCATTGTTCTGCTTGTTTTTTGCACAAATTTGGAAAAACAAGAAGTTAACGAATCGTATTTTTTCTGGATTTGCTTTGTACTTCGCACTTATTGCAGGACTTTTGATTGGGTTTTTGACGTCGGCTCAATGGAACATGGTTATGTTTTTGTCACGCATCTGGAACATTGGCATTGTGGTTATGCTCCTTGTTCTTGTTCCCACATGTTTTTGGAGAGCGTTTAAAGGTGATCGTGAGTCGCGAATTCTTGTTTTCGGAATTTTTATTCTGGCTTCAACATCATTACCACAAGCTATTGCACTTATATTTGGGAATAAATCTGGGATAAATGCGGGATGG
>CAIZES010000265.1 GCA_903932045.1 uncultured Silvanigrella sp.
ATAGTTGCTAAGAATCGGGTATTTGCCATTGGAGCATTTTGTATAGTGGTTTTGGCCACCTTGCCTTTATTTTCCTTCTTGATACCTTGGCAAGAGGGCTATCTCGATTCGGCTCCGTTCGACCGTGCTTCCTATCAAAACACACACAGCGCATATAGGTGTGCGGGTACCGCAAAATCTACCGATGAGAACATTGCGCACGCCAAGGCGGTTTTTGATGCCAAATCGCGGTTGGTGACGGCCATACAAGCGGCTTTTAACGGCAGTATTGAAAAAGATTCGGAAAAGTTGGATGAGATAAGTCTCGAAAATATGCGTGAATTAGACCAAGACCTTTCCTATGGGTCGGGACATATGCATATTTCATGGGTAATACTGGAGGTTGACAAGCAGAAGTTGTTGGATGATTTGTGGAAAAAATACAGGAACGGCGTAGACCATGGTCAAGAGGAAAAGGTGTTTTTAAGGAAATTCGAAAAACTCATGAAATCACAAAAAAATAAAGAATACTGAATGGGAGTTTAAAGTATTTTTTTTTTAAGTTTGCAGTTCAGTTTTAGAATCAAACAACTTAACCGTACAATTTAAAAAACATGAAAAAAGCCGTATTTTTCCTGTGCTTGACGTTGGCAGCACAGACTGTTTCCCTAACGGTGTCTGCTTCCAAAAAGAAGAAGTATGCCAAAGAGAATGACGAAACCAACGTTAAGGTTTGGTGGGATGCCAAGAAGTATAAAACCAGCAAGAAATATTACCGCGACCATGGCAATGGCGTGAGCAACATTCAAAGCATTGCAGAGAAGAAAGCCATGCTCGATGCCAAAGCCAACCTTACCAAGCAAATCAAGGAAGCAGTTGCAGTTGTGGAGACCGACAAGAAGACCGATGTGAATGGCATTGGCACCGATAAATTCGAATTGTTTACAAAAGGTGTGGCCGAGCAATCGCTCTCCAATGTGAAAACGGTGTCTCAAACAATTGGTAAGAACAGCGACAACAGCATCGACTACAACGTGGTGATTCAGGTAGACAAAGCCGAAATCAAGAAGGCAATAATGAGTGAGCTGGACAAAGAACAACTCGGCCTGTCTAAAGATAAAGCCAACGACATTTTGAAGCGCATCGATGAAGCCGGTGCCGACAATGACGAATAATCAATAGGTAATATTTTATCGGGAGAAGCCGTTGCGCATGAGCTCGCGGTTTCTCCCTTTTTTTGGTTGAACAACTTTTGACAGCGTTTTTTGTATGAAAGCAGGAGTGAAATATATTGGTGTTTTTTCTTTGTTTTTGAGTGCCGCATTTTTGGTGCTGCCCGCCAGAGCCCAAAAGAACAGGGACGTGGCCGAGGAATGCAACTGCAATGGGCGCCAGTTTCAAGATCGTTATGCGGCCAAGTATAATGAAGAGACCTTCCTTACCGACTTCCTGATAGACTACAAAGTGGACAGTGGCGAAGACAATTTGGAGTATGTGTATACCCAAATGAAGCAAAAACTGGCATTGTCGCTCGCGAAGAAAATCAGGTCGAAAGTGAGCAGTACAGAGACGATGAACGTTTCGTCGGCACAGGAAGGCAATGGGGAAGAGAAGGTGAAACAAGAATATGTATCTACCGCCAAAGCGGAGTCTGACGTGGTTTTAAGTGGCACCGACTACCATTTTTGCCCGGACAAGAAACACCATGACCTTTTTCACGGCATGATATTCATCAATCGTGCACAATTCCTGAGTTCGCAATTGGCATTGCTGAAAATGACCGTGAAAGATTTGGAATTGGTGGTCAACAACCTATCGAAAAACTCCATGGATTATTCCACCAGGCAATTGGCTATCGAAATAAGGAACTGCATCAAGAAGAAGAACAAGA
Organism: uncultured Silvanigrella sp.; assembly: GCA_903932045.1. GTDB lineage: Bacteria > Bdellovibrionota_B > Oligoflexia > Silvanigrellales > Silvanigrellaceae > CAIZES01. The sequence continues at coordinate 1,871 of CAIZES010000265.1, forward strand.
TGGATGATTTGATTGGCATCTATACCACCTTGAGTTTGAAAAACGAAATTTTGGAAGATCCCGCCATTCAGAAGTCTAAAGACAACATCAATTCCAAGCTGCTGACGCTCAAAAAGAAGTTGGGCAAGGATGCAGATTAGTATTGCTAATTTGAGGACGAAATTATTGAGTTTGGTTCTTCCCTAATATGCTTATTCGCAATGGGCCAAATTTAATTGGCGGGTTCCGGTTGGAGATTTTGCTCGTTTTGGGATGTTTTTTGCAAATGAATTTCAACCTTTGCCCTTTCAAGCCGTCCACATATCCGAGCCGATCACATTTGCC
>CAIZES010000266.1 GCA_903932045.1 uncultured Silvanigrella sp.
AAATACAGCATCTTCTCCACAGATCTCAAGAGCAATCATCAACGAAATAATTTTGGAAATGCTCTGCATGGTAAACCACACATCACAATCACCCGCACAGGTTTCGTTGCCATTGATATCAACAACCGCAGCACCAACCCAACCAGAATTGCTGCGAGCCAGTTCGGGAATATAGCTTGCCAGCTTGCCCCGTGAAGTGAGAGCGCGAGACTCCGCAACCGATTGTTCCAAAATCTCGCGCAAATGAGCCGACGAATTCATTAACGAACCCTTCGCAACGACAACCTCAGTGCCAATCCGTTCACTTCGCCTTCCTCGGTTTTTTCGGCTGCATCCAACACGCCCTGAGAAAGAGTTACAGTTAGAGTTTCTGTTTTGATGTAGTCGGCATTCTTTTCAATTGCGGCAATGAGCAAAGAATCACCTTCAATACCAACGGCAATACGATCGGAAACTTCGAAACCAGCATCTTTGCGCGCATTCTGAACCTTGTGTACAAATTCACGTGCAAGGCCTTCGGCAATAAGTTCGGGTGAAGCGCTTGTATCCAAAACAATAGCAAAATCACGCTCCACCTTAACCATAATTCCGGGCTTTGAGTTCACAACAATATCGGCGTCCTCGGCAATAATTTCAACCGTTTCACCACTGTCCAACACAAGGCTGCCAAAACCACGTTCTTTAAATTGGCGCGCTTGCTCGCTTGTCATAGCCGAAATTGCACCCGCAACAAGCTTGCCCTTCGGACCAAACTTTGGACCAAGTTTGGGAAACTGAGGCTTTGCGCGATACTCAATAAGATCTTCCACAGACGGAATTTCTTCCACCAATTTGACGTTAATTTCATCACGGATGATGTCTTCAAATTCTTTCAAATCGTGCCACAAAGCCGCCTGAGAACCGCGGAACTGAAGTTTGGGCAAAGGCTGACGCACCTTCACTTTGCTTTCCTTGCGCGCAGCGTGTCCTAGCGAAACAACATCACGCACCAAATCCATTTTGCGAATGAGCGCTTCGTCCATAAGAGCGCTATCAACCTCTGGGAAGGAAGTGAGGTGCACGCTTTCGGGAGCATTGGGGTTAGCGCTACGCACCATATTTTGATACATATCCTCGGTCCAGAAAGGCATAAAGGGTGCCATTAAGCGATTGAGGACGTCTAGGCATGCAAACAACGTCAAATATGCTGCCGATTTGTCGCTGTCATCACCCGACTTCCAAAACCGCCTACGACTGCGACGCACATACCAGGTAGAAAGTGAGTCAACAAACGCATCAATTTTTTTGGTTGCACCCATTGTGTCGTAGTTATCCATGTACTGACGCACTTCGCTCACCAGCACATTGAGCTCAGCCAAAACCCACTTATCCAACAGCTGAAGTTTTTCGCCGTGAACAGAACGTCCAGCGGGCGAAAAGTTATCCAGCTTTGCGTATGTAATATAAAACGAATACACATTGTGAAGCGTGAGCAGACGTCGCCTAAACTCACTGGCCATGTTGTAGCCAAAGTTTAAATTGTTCACAGGATTTTGCGAACAATAAACCCACCGCATGAGGTCGGCACCCATTTTTTCGGCAGCATCATCAAACCAAATGGCATTGCCCTTTGACTTGTGCATGTCTTCGCCTTTTTCGTCACGAACCAATGCATGACCCAAAAGAGTTTCAAACGGCGTGCGATTTTCCAAAACAGTGCTCATTGTTAGAATTGCATAGAACCAATTTCGGAACTGCCCCGGAAAGCACTCGGTAATAAATTCAGCAGGGAACCAATCTTTCCAATAATCCTTTTCAAAAGGATAACCACGCTTGGGATCGAACTGCCATTCACCCGAAGCTTCTTTGTCGGGAGTGTAGCATTGCTCATTGGAAATAAGGGTTGAATACGGAACAATCCCAGCGTCTAGCCATGGGTTGCCAACATCACCAATGCGATGCGCTTTGCCGCCACATTTTTCGCACTTAATTTTGACCTGATCAATAAAAGGTTTGTGCGGCGAATGTCCGTAAAAGGCATCCCAACCCTCGGTAGCGCGTTCTTGCAGTTCGGTATATCCACCAACAACATCAAACGAATTACAGCTTTCACACACAAAAATAGGAAGCGCCAAACCCCAATAACGTTTTTTGGAAATACACCAGTCGCCCATGTTTTTGAGCCAATCCAGTTCGCGTTCCAAACCAAAATCGGGAATCCAGCGCGCAGTGCGAACAACGTCCATAATTTTATGACGCACTTCATCCATGCTAATGAACCATTCGTCCACCAACCGGAAAACGAGCTCGTTGCTGCAGCGCCAACAATGGGGATAACGGTGAGTATAATCGTGCTGATAATACAAAATTCCGCGTTCTTTAAGCGCGGCAATAATGGACGGCCCCACTTCGGAAACGTTTTTGCCTGTGAGCCAGCCAAAACCATGCAAATAATTTCCCGATTCGTCGAGCGGCGCTACAACCGGGAGTTTTTCTTGCTTACCAAGAATAAAGTCTTCTTTACCGCAGCCAGGGGCAATATGAACCATACCAGTACCGTCGGTTTCTGACACTTCATCCCACGCCACAACCTTGTGCTGAACTTCTTTTTGCGCGTCCATTTCATCAAACGGGCCTTTATAGCGCAATCCAACCAATTCTTGTCCCTTAATTTCGCCAAGAATTTCGTATTCACCGCGCAAAATTTCTTTGCGTCCTTTTGCAACATAATAAATATGTTCGTTCTGTTTTGCTTGATCTTGTTGCTTAACTTTCAAATAATCCAACTCAGGATGAACCGCCACCGCCACATTTGAAGTCAGCGTCCAAGGAGTGGTTGTCCAAACCAAAAGATATTCATGATTGCGTCCATGAATAGGCAAGCGCAAAAACACGCAGCGGTGCGTTTTGTCTTGGTAGCCTTCGTTCACTTCCATATCAGAAAGTGCCGTGCCGCACCTATGACACCAGGGCATGACATCGGTGCCTTTGTAAATCCAATGATTGTCGTGACACTTTTTCAGAAAATGCCAAATGGCGTAGTTATTCTCGGGTGCCATGGTGAAATACGAATTTTTCCAATCCATCCAGTAGCCCAAACGAACAGACTGTTCTGTTTGCCGCTTCGAAAACTTACGCACGCGCTCCTTGCATTTTTCAACAAAACGGTCCACGCCATATTCTTCAATGTCGCGCTTGGATTTGAACCCAAGTTCTTTTTCCACTTCCACTTCAACCCATAAGCCCTGGCAGTCGAAGCCGTTTTGATAGCGACAATCGCAGCCTTGCAAAGCCTTATAGCGTTGAAAAACGTCTTTAAGAGTGCGGCCCCAGGCATGGTGAACGCCCATGGGATTATTGGCAGTAATAGGGCCATCTATAAAACGAAACTTTTTCTTGCTACCCCGATTACGAGCAACCGCCTTTTGAAATATTTCGTTCTTTTCCCAAAACTCCAAAATACGATTTTCGGTAGATGGAAAATCAAGCCCCTGCGGCACGTCTTTATACATAATCGGTGCTTCTCCTTTGGAACAACGTTTCTAAGGGACAAAATCCCTCGCAATGCCATGTCACGGCTGGAAATCAACATAGCCGTTCCACAAAACTTTTCAATGTTGCCCCTGATGGTTCAATTGCCTCTCTTTTTCTCGTAAGATAGACACCCTAGGGCGGTTCGGTACAACTGAACCATGCTGAACCGCAGAACGATGCCCCACCTTTTCAGGAGCTCATCCAATGACGTCCGATTTTTTTTCGCACATGCAGAAACGCGGCCTTATTGCCCAAGTCAACGACGCCGAAGCTCTTATTGAAGCTCTACGAAAACCTCACGATAATAAGTCCGAAGCCTTCCCTGGCGTTTACTGCGGATTCGACCCCACGGCAAAAAGCCTTACCCTAGGCCACTTGGTACCCTTGCTTGGCCTTAGACGCGCCCAAGATCACGGCATGCGTCCCATTATTTTGTTTGGAGGAGCAACGGGCCTCATTGGCGATCCCACCGGCCGCACCGACATGCGCCCCATGAGCACAAAAGAAGACATCACGCGCTACATCGAAAACTTTTCAAATTTGGTACGAAGATACTTCCGCTTTGACGTTCCAAACACGCCCATTTTTGTGAACAACTTGGACTGGATTGGACCCATGTCATGGCTCGATTTTGCTCGCGAAATTGGCGTTCACTTTACCGTTGCCAAACTGCTTTCCGCCGATGTGAATAAGTCCCGCCTGGAACACGGACTCACATTTATGGAAATGGGCTACCAACTGCTACAGTCTTACGATTTTTTAGAACTTTCACGCAAACACAACTGTATTTTGCAAACCGGCGGCAACGATCAGTGGTCTAACCTTTTGGGTGGAACCGATCTCATTCGCAGGGTTGAGCACAAACAAGCTTTTTGTTTTACCCAACCACTTATCGTTGATTCCCAAGGACGCAAGCTTGGAAAAACATCGGGGAACGCAGTGTGGCTAGATTCGTCCACGACCTCCCCGTACGACTTTTATCAATATCTCCGTAATCTTTCCGACGAAACCGTAGAACAAACGTTCCGCCAACTCACCTTTGTTTCTTTGGCCGAAATTCGCGAACTCTGCGCGCCCACAGCAAATCCCAACGCAGCAAAGGAACGCCTGGCATGGGAGGTCACAGCCCTCGTGCACGGCAAAGAAGAAGCCGACAAAGCCGTTGCTGCGGCCCACGCACTTTTTGGCGGCGGTGGCGATCTTTCGTCGGCCCCACGCGTGCAACTGGGAAAGGGCGAGGTTGAATCCGGAGTTGATATCGTTACCCTACTTGCCAAAGTTGGCATCAGCCCAAGCAAGGGCGAAGCCCGTCGCTTGGTTCAAGGCAACGGCCTTCTCATTAACAACGAAAAATGCTCCGACGTTGGCTATAAGTTACGCATGCAAGACTTTGCGCAAGAATGTGGCGGCATGCTCATTCGCAAGGGCAAAAAAGACTACACAATTGTAGAGCTCGTTTGATTCACCAGAAATCTCATATGAACAAATGAAAACTCATATGAATTACCCAAAAATTGTATGAGATCTTGGTAAAAAGTTTCCACCCAACGTTCGGTACTCTTGACCTTTCAGGCAGCTTGGGATAACCACACTGCTGCCCGAGCGGATGTGGTGAAATTGGTAGACACGCACGTTTGAGGGGCGTGTGCCGCAAGGCATGACGGTTCGAGTCCGTCCATCCGCACCAACTCTAACCCTGCTGAATAAGCGGGGTTTTTGTTTTCGAGGTCAAGTCAACGGGGTCGGTTTTGCTCACGACATTCACCTTGCGTTCACCATTGTCAACGATCTTCCCAAACCGCCTGATTTCGATCTTCATGCCGCGTAGTGCAACAGGATTTGGACTGGCACAGCAAGAACTAACCTACCAGCATCAAAGGCCAGCAGTGGCAGCCTAAAAACGTCTCAATTTTTTCAGTGGAATAACGAAGACAACCTTGGTGTCTACCGATCAAAGTCACCACCAAGGCCTTATGGAAAAGAGTACCCGAGATAGAGTTTATTGGGAACAGGGTGGTTCGTTTTGTGACGCTGGGGGGCCTATCGTGCCTACCACTGCGGCTGTTGCCAGAAGCTTTGCAAAGTCTGCTCATGCTGCGACAGAGGCAATATTTATTGCCATGACTGCGCACCAGAGATGCGGGCGCGTCGTGAAAGAAAAGCTGACAAGCGATACCGATCAACAAACCATGGTGGCAAATATCTGTGAATTGCGAGATTTGATTTCCGCCGGTTTTGAGGGACTCTGTTCTGCGTCGGCTCGGTTTCAAGAGGAGTCTTGTGTTGGCGGCGCTGTGGTTGGGAGCGGGAAAACCCGATGCGTTGGCAGGGAATACTTGCGCCCATCGGGCAAGCTCGCCAATTTTATGACTCACGCACTGGTGTTTGGCGGTAAAAGGACAAATCACCACCACGTAACATGCTGATTTGGTGCGCCTTCAAAAAAAGTCTTGCTTTACTGGACCGTGCTGTGATTAAAGTTGTACGGCAAATTGCCGATAGGTATACTCAGAGAGAGAAAGGGGGGTGCGATGACTAACACGGCGCAAAAGCAAGAACGATTGGAGATCCGCCTCACATCCGAAAACAAGAAAATCATTGAAGAAGCTGCTGCAATTTTAGGGCAAACGGTTTCTGGATTTACTCAGCACTCGCTCGTATTGAAAGTCAAATACCTTGCAGGGAACTCCAGCGTTTAATAGTGCTGATGCGATTGTGGCTAAACCTGCATCGGGAAAAAAGAAGCCAATAGTTTCAGGGTATCCAGAGAAGCCGGTTACTATTGCCCTCTTCTTTGCCATGGAAATTGCTGCTTTCTCAAGGCAGGTCAGATTTTAGAATCCTGCACCACCTTCTATAGATGAAAGTTCAACAAGTAACATCGTTACAGCGTCAGACTGGGTAGCGTCATTTTGATTTATGTCTATTTGTTGTACCATAGTAGTTCCTTTCGTTGAAATTATTTGCATGCTGGATACTCTTATAAGTCAAAATTACCGTCAAATATTTTTTGATTGTTATGAAAAATACCTTTTAATACATAAACAAATCAGAATGTTATAATGAATAGCTCGTTATACTGATTCTCGATGTAAAATTCCTAAACCCGAAATGTTTTTTAATTCATTGTCTTAGATAGCTGTTGTTTCGTTTCGTTCCGTTCCGTTTTGCGGCTCGTATGTGGTGTTTCTGACTCATAGAATTTTTCTTCATTAATGTAATGAGCAACATTGCCGATATCCTGTACGAGAAGCTTGGGGACCAAGATGTTTCTGGGCTGCTTCGGGGGTGATGTATGACCACGAGTCGGTTTGCATGCGTGTTTGTAGCTTTTGCCGCAGTGCTTGCTGTGACGGCATGTGGTCGTCTTTCAAAGGCGAAGCCATCCGACGAACGTCAAACGGTGAGTGTACCGATTGGCGTGCTTTTTCAGTCGGCAACCTCGTTAGTGGGTAATGATACCAATTCCTCTTTTGATCTTGCTGCGCCTTCAACCATCGACTTCGTTATCAAAATTACTGGCTGCGCTTCCGGCTTTACCTATACAGCAACCAGTACCACAGGAACTCCTGTTTCCAGTGTTAACCTTTACAAAGGTGATAGCGACTGCGTTGCTGGATTGGAAAGTTACAAGTGGAAAACAGTTTCTTATACAAAGAGTGGTGGTGGCACGCTCTCAGTGGGTTCGGCCGTGTTTTTGGGCGCAGGCGGAGAGGAAATGCAAGGCACGGTTTATGTGCCTCTTTCTAATCCCATTGATGCGACCAGTAAAGCTCACTACATTGTGGCGGAAATTATTAAAGGCGCCGATCATCAAGTGCCAAAGGCAAACTACAGCGAGCCTTCAGATCTCATTGTGGACGGATTAGAAGCGCCAAACTTTACCATTTACGATGCCGTTTTGCAGAGTGTTGCCAGTGGAACCGGAAAACCGACCTTCGATTTCAGACTGGAATGCGGCATTGCGCGCGCTGGGAGTGTGTGCCCTACGGGGTTGGGTCATCAGCAATCCATGACCGACATGAAAGTAGCTTTGGTATATGATGATCCAACTGTGTACACCACGCCAAACACCATGACGTACTCACAAGCTCAAGCTATTATTGTCGCCGGGCCGGTGACGCAAATTACGGCGCCCATGGCACAGGGTTTTGATCTGCGTGGTGGAGCAGTGGTAACAGGTGTGGTTGGTGAGGGGCCTTTGGATTCCAAACGGAATATGTTTTTGGTTGTGGAGTTTACTGATACCGCGCGCAACAATGCCAAGTCGTATCGATATTTCAATGTTGACCTTGAAAATCCGATGAACTGACGCGGGAGGGGCCGTGCGCAAAACTGTATTGTTGCGAATGGTTCCTTGTTGCATTGGCGCTTTACTTGTTTCGTGCGGAACGGCTTTTGATATTGGGTACCATGTTTCGCCTTCTGGAAAATATGATTCACTTGCCGAGCCTGTTCCTGATTTTTCTCGTTGTGCGACGGTTGGTAGTAAATATGGTTGTGGAAAAATTCAAACAACAGGAAACATGGCCAGAACCGATTTTCTTTTTAAGGATCTTTTTGTGACATGCGGGGTTTCTGGTTCTGGCTATCAAATTTCCATGACAAATTCCATTGTGGCGGATCATTCTTTTAAGCTTGTGATTTCTCTTTATGGCATCAAATCTCCGCAGCTTATGTATGTTTGCAGCGGTCCGGTTGACGATGGTTCGGGTGGAGTCACGCAAGGTTCTTGCGATGTGAGTGCGCTTGTTCATTCTACTGTTGTGGGTTCAACTCCGACAAATCAGTGTTCGGTAAGATTTGATATGGATACAACCCCGCTTTCTGGTTCTGTTGAGTGTGAGTTTATAGATTCTGGACAAAATTATTTAAGTATTGCTTCGGGGAGTGTTTTTCAATGTCAAAAATGAAAAATCTCCTAACATCTTTTTGTATCTTCCGTATTTCCCGTATTTTTTGTATTTTCCGTATTTTCTTTGGTTTTCTTAGTTTTTTTGGTTTTTTTAGTTTTTATGTTTTGTGTTCCATTGGTCTTATGAGCTGTGGAAAAGGTTCGGGTGTCTCAGATTTTCCAACACCGTCTTTTGTGAATGTCAATGTTTGGCTCTCTGGGCCACCTGCGAAGGCCGATTTGAGCGGAGCCGCATTAGCAAGCTACAAGTTGAGTATTTCCGGCTGTTCTACGGATACCGACAATAGGGTGATTGATGTTGTTCCAGATGGAAAAGAACATATCGAAAATTTAACCGAGGGAAGCGCTGGCTGTTTGGCTGCTCTTGTGAGTTTGGAATACGGCCCAACTGCTAATACTGATACGTATTTGCCCATCGATAAAATAGATTTTGCGGGGGCCATGGGGGAAACTAAGAAGTTTGTGGGGTCAAAGTATGGGAATGTTCTTGTTGTCGCTATTGAAGGTGTGCCTGTTTCGCCGCTCACACACAATGAAGTGATTAACTTTTCGGTGATGCCCGAAAAAGGGGAAAATCGTTTGCCTGCCTTTGTGACTTCCACGAGTTTTGCTGGCACAAGCGATTTGCCCAATGCCATGATTTCGCAAATTGTTGATGCTGGCGTCATTGGAACAAATTCGCACGGTTTGCTTGTGATGGTGGAATGTTTGGAACCGCGTGCGTTGTCTGTGTGTGGCTCACAAAATTTGCTGGATATGCGTTTTTGGTCGGGAGTTGCGCCTGCGGAAGATCCGGTTATTTCGGATGTGCAAACACTTGCAGCAAACGATGCTGCGCTTATTATTCCTCATGAAGTGGAACTTTGGCGCAATGGATTTCGTTTTAATTTGATGATTCCGAAAAACGCAGACGGAACATTTGTTGCTAAGTCTGCATTTTTGTTACGAAACGGCGATTCTTATCGGTACATGGTGTTAGATATAAAGAGTATGTTGCCCGGTATATTTTAGAAAACTTGTTATTGATTGCAGCCGGCATTGGCCAATGTTCGCGCATTTTCTATGGCAGCAATTCCGCCGCGAATAATAGCAAGGTTTGTGACGTGAGCGCCAAAAAGAGGAGTGCCCAAGCTCGATGCGATGTGTTGGTATCCCGAAAAAGCGTGCATAATATAGTGGTGACCGCTTTCTGTTCCGAGATAGGTCATTGCATGTCCATCGGAATACAAAAAAGTCCCAGGTAAGAGATTTTCAATTGCAGGGTCAAAAATAGCATCCACCTCAATTTTCTTTTCTCTTTTTAAGCATTCCGTTCCCATATTTTTTTGGTCGCCACTATTGCGAGGAATTTGTATTCCAAAAGTTGCAAGCGTGTCTATGATGAGGCGTGTGCAGTCGCGGCCTGATTCGCGGCCACCCCAGCTGTAAGGTTCGCCCTGCATCTTAAATATTTGTTGGAACAAATTGCGTGTGGTGTAGGATAGAAAACCTTCGTGAACATCGCATTCCGCCTGAAGAATGGAGTTCTCTAGGTGCAGTTTTCCATGAACGTCCCGTTTTGGAATTTGAATCAGAAAACTCCCGTTGGCGTTTCGTTCCACGAGAGGAATTTTGGTTCCCATTTGAAAAGTGGAGCCGTTGTTGGCAGTCACACTGCTGCCAGTTGTCATTAGAAATTTTTTGGGAGCAGCGAGTGGTTCAATATTGCTTCTGTCGCCTGCGACAGCAATATCTTTGCAAGGTATCCATCCCGCATACAGCGGTGTTTTTGCAAAAAACCATTCGCCGTCGGCGCTTTTGTGAACAATGGCAATGGGCGTGAAAACATCTATTTCGGTTTCTTGAAATCTGTCGAAAGAAACATTGTTTGGCGCAAGAGCGTTTCGTTCCCACGTTGGAAACGCCCGTACAACGGTTTTTTGAACCGGAATACCAAATTCCAATTGAGTTTTTGTGGCAATATTATGAGTGTTGAGGTTATCTCGAATATTTATATATTCGTTTTTGGGAAAAGGTTCTCCGTGTGCGTTGTATCGTGCTTCGTTTTCAGGAAGTACGTATCGATTTATGAGACGACGAGTTTCGGGCCCTGAAATCCATTCTGGTTCGCTCAGAATGTTGGTCACGCGCTGGCATTGCTGTGCAATGATTTTATTGCAGGCTTCTCTATTGTGGACAATAACGTGATCGGGATTGGGTGTGCGCTGAATCCAAAATGCGGCGTGATTCATTTCCTCGCGAACGTTGGGGGCGAAATGTTTGTGTGTCATGAATTCTGTCTCTGTTTTTTAGTGAGTGATCCAGCTTGCAGTGTGTGGATCGGTAATACCCAATCCCGGTTTGTTGCCAACCTCAGTGATGCGTCCATCACAAATGGTGAGGTTTCCTTGACCGGAATAGGGATCATTCGCTGTGAGAACGTTGCCATCTAAGTCTGCAAAATCTACCAGTGCACTCAAGTGATAAGCAAATCCAATTCCCACACTGGTTTCTATCATGCTGCCTAGCATCACTTTTAAATTGCAGGCACGGGCTTTTCGTACCATTTCTAGGCACTGCAAAAATCCGCCCGACTTTGAAAATTTGAGATTGACTCCGTGGCATGCGTTACAATTGTTTTCGATGTCACTGATTTCAAGAATACTTTCATCCAAGATAATGGGAATGGATGTTTTTTCTATGAGACTTTTGTGCTCTGCAACACGATCAGGAGGAAGGGGTTGTTCAATAAATTCAACTTTAAAATCTTCCAGCCACTTGCTCATTTCAATGGCAGTGTCCAAATTCCACCCGCAGTTTGCGTCAACGCGCAAGCAGGTGTGAGTGCAGCTTCTTACAGCACGAATGCTTTCTTTGTCTTGTTCTGCCGACTGTCCAAGCTTTATTTTTAGAATTTTGAACTCGCTCGCCTCCAGTGTTTTTTCTTTCATACGTTCGGGTGTGTCTATACCTAATGTGTATGATGTGAGCGGAAATTTTGTGGTTGCCCGTTCTTCAGGAGTCATATTATTTTTGAGAAGTTCCATAAGAGATATGTTTTGTAATTTGGCGCAAAGATCCAGCAGTGCTCCGCCAATGGCCGATTCAAGATGTTTTATTGCTCTCTTTTGATTTCCTTTTTTAAGCAAAGTTGTGCGCAACGAGTTTATGAGTGCTTGCACCTCGGAAATGTTTTTGGGTGGAGGAGCGGTATCCAGAAACTTTGCAATGGTGGGCATGAGTTCGAGAGCGAGGTCGTAAGTTTGGCCGTAGTAGGCATAGGGAATGATTTTGCCCAAACCATGTTTGTATTCGACTGAAAAGTCTTCTTCTGATTGCGCAATTTTTATCAAAATGATGTTGCGAGTGTCACTGCTGCTTCGGGCAATGCGAAATGTTTGTTTGAGTCTCAGTTCAAAAGGCAAATGGGCAATTTTCATAGTGACCTCCGCTGAAATATTTACATTTTATCAATTTCTTCCAAAATCCAATCGTGATAAGCGCGAACATCGGTGAGGATATTCATGGATGATGAACAACCTCCGCCGTCATCGCCGGGGCCACGCACAATCACTCCCATAAGAGTGAGAACCCCTTTGTTGTTGGAGTATGCAGGACCACCGCTATCGCCAGAACAGGCTCCTTTGGGGCTGGGAGTTTCGTGAGGTTGCTCTGGATTTCCTTCGCCTGCAAAAGAATCTGTTTTGTTGGCCAGTTGTTTGCGGTATGGAACCTGAACTTGGCGCATTTCGGGAAGAATATAGCCATCCAATGTTTTTCCATACCCGGCCAAAATAAGTGAGTCGTTGGGATTTATCACAAATGACTTTTCTGCAATATTTTCTACAGGGCTTTTGTCTGCAGGGATATCTTTTGCAATTTTTGCAAGTGCAATGTCGTTAATGGGCTCACGTGGGTTCCAAGTGTTTTCGACCTCACGAGTCCAAAAATCTTTATACTGTGGATGTCTGACATAGCGAGTGACTTTTGCTCCGAAAGGAGTGTCTACTTTTGGACTGAGTTTGTGAAACACTTCAGCAGAAATAGATTCTATTGTGATGTCTACGGGTTTTTGGGTTGCGGGATCAATCACATTGATAACTGCAGGAAAGCAGTGAGCGGCGGTTACAATAATATTGTTTCTAACAATTGTTCCTGAACAACGCCATGAGGTGTTTTTTCCTTTGAAACTGTCGCTCACTCCGATTTTAGGGTAATAGCCCGTGACCAAAAGTCGAACCGTTGATTTGTATACGGCAGAGGTTGTGTCTGTAACGTTTTCTCCACCTATTATTTCTTGTGAATTCATTGGATTTGTACTTGAAAATTCAAATATTGAAGCTGACGCGGCGATTGTAACGCTACTTGCGAGGGTAACTAACAGGATTTGGTTCCTTTTGGCGTTCTTCATAAAGAATTTCTCCGTGGCAACGATGTTGGTGTGATTTGATAAGGATGTTTATTATGGAGACTCTTTATTGTCAACGGTCGAAGCGTTTGTAAAAGTCAAACTCATTACCACCACCATTCATAATAAAGTCTTTCACAATGTCAATGGACTGAATTGTTCGATGTGGCGCAACAGAATTGATGAGTCCCCTATTCACAAGGCCTGTTGGCGATTCCTGTGGAACAATGTTGCACAACGCACAGTTTGCAATTTTTGTTTTTTGCTCGGGTGAGTACGATTTGGAAAGAATCGAATCCAAAACAAAAAATAGTTCCGTTGTGCAGTTTCCACCCTCGTTTCCGATGTGAAAATACGCGTTTTGCCTTTCGCTGGGAGAATTTTGTCCTATTGCGAGAATGTTAATGAAGCGTTGTTCCCAGTTTTCTTTACCCAAAACCCCAAAGTATTTTGTGAGGCGGAAGGTGTTGGCGGTTTCAACATAGTCGTTCACAAACCTGCGCATTTGCTCGTTTGTGAGATTGAGTTGATATTGAAGTTCATCAATTTCTCTATTTTCAACAAAGTTGAAACGCACTTTTTCGAGCAAAGTGAATACAGATCCGGTTATGAAGTAGTCATTTGAGTTTTTGCCATTTCCCACTCCCTGAAATGAGAACACAATGGTTTTTGTGAGAAATTCTTGCGAAATGTCTGCCGGATATTGTTTTTTGAGAATGACTGGCTCACTAAATTCAGCAATGATTTGCGCGTGCCCAACATCGATGCCCGATATTGGACGTTCGTTCCACCACATTTTTTGAATGGAATTCACAGGGATTGAAGCAACGTAAAATCCTTCTATTCCGCGAACGTTTGCAATGGATAGCCATTCTCTGCCTGAGGGAAGTTTCCATGCCGCAATTTCATCATCGAATAATTTGAGCGCAGGGCGATATCTTACGGGTGAAATGCAGCAGTCGCTGCGATCTTGTGGGTCGAACGCGACATTGGTGTAAGCTTTGTCGTATTTTGAGCATTGTATCCCACGGGGAGGATTGGGATGATATTGGTTTGCAACAATGAGAGCGCCAATCTCGAACGGATCGTCTGTTGTTTTGCAGGGATCGTATTCGTTTTGAGCTATAGTCGACATTTTTCGCATGCGTAAGGAATTGGTGTCCGGAGTAACGGATGGAATGGTTGTAAACGCATCTGTGTTTGATTTCTGTTGAAAATGCGGGATGCATGCTGTGTTTAAAATGATGAGAGTTGTAACTGGTGCAACTGAATTTACAAATGCATGTACAAATGCATGTGCAAATGCATGTGCAAATGTATGTGCAAATGTATGTGCAAATGTATGTGCAAATGTATGTGCAGCCGTAAAAGCGCATGCGCCGATTGGATTTTCCTTAAAACGGATTGTGAGTGTCACGGTGTTGCTCCCTGCTCTTACTCAGCTGTTGGTTATTGAGGCCGTGTAAGAAGGATAGCCGATAAAGTTGTGCGGAGAGATCGGAATTTGTTGTCTGTTTTTTGACGGTTTAGACCAAAATTCTGGCCACTTTTTCCAAGAAAAGATGGATGTCGGCTTCTGTGACGCTCAAGTTTGGACGCAAACGAACGGAATGGGTTCCGGCACCTAGTAAAAGAAGGTTTTCTTTTTCAAGAGCATCATTGATGAAGGTTGTTTTTTGCTCGGGGTTTGCAAGGGAAAACCCTTGGTACAATCCCCAGCCGCGAATGTTGTTGATGGTGCCAGGAAAGCGATTTTGGAGTTCGTGCAATCCTCTCACAAGTTTCTCTGTTTTTTGTGGCACCTGTTCAATGAGTTTTTCGTCGCGAACAATTTTCATTTCTTGAACAAAGCGAACCATATCGGCCAGAGTTCCACCCCATGTGGAATCGAGAACACCGAGGTCGCTCATGGAATGATTCATGAATACTACGCCACATCCGAACTTTTTAGCCACAGCAATGGCATCAGGAGGGTACGGAAGATTTAACAGATCTGCTGCAAACATGGTGCCAATATTGCCGCCTGCAGTTTGAACTTCGTCAAACCCAAGATACACGTCGTAATCATGTGCGAGTTTTGAAAGACCCTGAAAAAATTCGGGCTCGGCTATGCGATGACCGCCTGCACCCTGCATGGGTTCAACAATAATGCCAACAACTTCGTCGCCGAATTGTTTGAGACAGCCTTCAACGGCGTCCAGAGATTTTTTGGTGAGCTCTCGGTGCTTTTCTGAACTTTCGTTTGTGTTGATTGAAGGAAATGGAACCTGTGTGTTGCCCGGAATAAATCCGTGAAAGTCTTTTGTGATAACGGGGTCGTGCCCAATTCGCGTCACATTGAGTGCAAATACGGTGCGTCCATGAAATGCTTCTTCAAAATAAACAAAGCGTCGAGCCGCAACCATTGTGCGTTTTTTTACGAGTTTTTCGCGATGAAGATTGATAAAGTACTTCATCATATTCTCAACAGCTTCGGCACCAGAGTTTACGGCATAAATTTCCACCGACGATTGTGCCATGCAGTGAGGAGCTAGCGAGTGCACGAGTTTGTAATATTCAACGCACTCTGGCGTTAAGAAATCGGGGTTGGCAAGCTTATTGTTTGCGGCTGTCGCCAAACGCGAAAGATAATCAGGTTCTAAAAGGCGAGGATGATTGTGTCCAACGAGTTTAGATGCGTAGTAGCCCGCCCAGTCGAAAATTTCTTGATTATCAACGGTGCGAAGCCACATTCCGTGAGCTCCCCCAATGTCCAAAGCAAAAGGATACGGATCGACAATCACGCACTTTTGCAGTTCAGCGATCAATTCCGCGCTGCGAGGACCGGGGAAATTTGGCATACGTACACTACTCCAACGTAAAAAGGATATCCGAATATTGAGGGAACGGCCAACTTTGTGACGGAAATTGAGCCTCGAGTGCATCCACTGCAGTGCGGAGTTCTTCCAAGCGCGGCATAAGGTTGCGGGAAATTTCCAAACCCGTATTCCACAAGGAATCGTGCTCAAGAGCATCGCCCGATGTTGTGCGTTCTGTGGCGTTCTTTAGAGATGTTAAAGCAGCTTCCACTCGGTTGCAAAGGTTTCCAAGGTCTTGAGCCAGTTTTGTGGCGGGCGATGGAACGCTGAGGGATGCCGCGTCGCGTGCAAGCGCAACAACCTCGCCTAGGTAGCGAATGGATGCAGGAAGGATTCCGGTTTGCGCCATTTCGATGGCGATGTTGACTTCAATAAGGCGTTGCTTGACGTAGCGCTCCATTTGAATCACGCCGCGGCTTTCAACATCTGCGGTACTGAACACTCCTGTGTTTTGCAAAAACTGCGTTTTTTCGCAATTTCGAAACACGGAAATTGCTTCGGGAGTTGTGGCTGTGTTGCTTAAGCCGCGTCGAGCCGCTTCGTCACGCCACTCTTGCGAATATCCGTTTCCTTCAAAACGGACGGCTTGAGTTTTGCGAACAACCTCAGTAACAACAGAAAGAACTGCCTCGGGAGAAACTTCACCATTTTTTGCATGTGCCTTCAGCATTTCGTTGATTTTCATGAGAGCTGAAGTGACTGCAGCATTTAATATTGTTGCGGGATAGCCAATGGGTGCGCTTGAACCTACTGCGCGGAATTCGAACTTGTTTCCAGTGAATGCAAAGGGCGATGTGCGGTTGCGATCGGTTGTTTCGCGGAATAAATTTTGAACCTGTGAAAGTCCGAGGTTCATGAGTGTTTTTTCGGCGGAGGTTTTTGTGCTGCTTCCTGCCAGAAGTTCATCAAGAATCCGTGTGAGAGCTTCACCCAAAAATACGCTCATAATGGCGGGAGGAGCTTCGTTTGCACCTAAGCGGTGATCGTTTCCAGCCGATGCTACCGACGCGCGAATGACTTCGGCGTGCTCGTGAATGCCTAGCATGCAAGCGGCAAGGAAAGTGAGAAACACAATGTTTTGATGAGGCGTGGTGCCCGGATCTAAAAGATTGCGACCATTGGAATCGGAAATAGACCAGTTGAGATGTTTGCCGCTTCCGTTCACGCCTGCAAAGGGTTTTTCGTGCAAAAGGACCATGAAGCCGTGCCGCGCCGCAACGCTGCGCAGAATTTTCATGAGAAGTTGATTGTGGTCTGATGCAATATTTGCTGTTTCAAAAATGGGAGCAAATTCAAACTGACGGGGCGCAACCTCGTTGTGGCGCGTTTTCATGGGAACGCCGAGTTTGTACAGATCGATTTCGACTTCTTGCATAAATGCTTGCACGCGTGGTGGAATATTTCCGAAATAGTGGTCTTCCAGTTCTTGGCCCTTTGCGGGTTTCTTTCCAAAAACAGTACGTCCCGTGAGAACAAGGTCCATGCGTTTTGCAGCTGAGTTGCGCTCAATTAAGAAATATTCTTGTTCGGCACCAATGTGCACATGTGCTTTTGTAATATTTTTTTCGCCAAGAAGTTGGAGCGTTTTCACGGCTTCGTCGGAGATGCGTTCGAGTGACTTCAGTAGCGGGGCCTTAAAGTCTAGCGACTGGCCGTTGTGGCTAACAAAAATAGTAGGAATGTAGAGTGTGGTGATGTTGTTTTCGGATTCCATTAAAAACATGGGGCTTGAGGGGTCCCAAGCTGTGTAGCCACGTGCCTCAAAAGTGGAGCGGAGGCCGCCCGATGGGAAGCTTGAGGCGTCGGGTTCGCCCTGCAAAAGCTCTGAGCCGCGAAAGCGTTCTATGGGCTTTCCATCTTGGTCGAAGCTCATAAAGCCTTCGTGTTTTTCTGCGGTGGTGCCTGTTTGCGGTTGGAACCAGTGGCAGAAGTGTGTGGCACCGCGCTCAATTGCCCAGTCGCGAACGGCTGTGGCAATGCGACTTGCAAGAGTGGAATCGATTTTTCCACCGTTTTGCATGATGTCGCGCACGGTTTCGACGTCTTTTTGACCCAGGCGTTTAGACATTGCTGTGATATCGAAAACGTTTTGTCCGTAATACTGAGGAAGTCGGGCAATGTTGCCGTCGGCGGAAGTTGGTTTGTTAAAAATCCGAACTGAGTCCATGGATGCAGTAAGCATGTGACCTCCGAAAAGTGGAAAAAATAGGATTGCTTGAAATCCGTATCACGGCTCCCTCTTTTGCAAAAGTCTTACTTTGTTTGAAAGCATACAGAGAATTGTTAGACTACAAATGTAGAAAGCGAAGAGGGAGGCTTGTTCCTATTTGCCGTTTTCTTTGGCTAGTTCCGATTCTTCAATTTCGGTGCGTTTTTTTAGGAATGCTTTGCTGCGAGCTACCCACGCTTCGTTGCCGTCAAGCAGATTTTGCCTTGTGATGGCGAACAAAAGAATTCCGATCAGCATTGTGACAATGCAAAGAATTTGGCCCATAGTAAGTGTGTCGTTAAAGTAATATTTGAGTTGTTCGTCGGCTTCACGGAAGTATTCCATTGGAAAGCGGTAAAGACCGTAAAAGAAAATAAATGCCGCACCAATAGTGCCTTCGCGATAGCGTTTCCGCGAAATCAAAAACAATGTGAGGAGGAGGAGCCATCCTTCGCAAAGGCTTTGATAAATTTGACTGGGGTGACGAGGCATAGGACCACCGTGGGGAAACACTATTGCCCATGGAATGTCTGATGAAATGACGCGCCCGTACAGTTCGCCGCCATTGAGAAAGTTTCCAAGTCTTCCAATTGCGATACCGAATGGTGCAGTGAGAGCCATTCGATCGAACAAATGCCAGAAGGAAATTTCGTAGCGCTTGCAAAAAATAACACCAGCAGTAAACACGCCCACTATGCCGCCGTGAAACGAAAGTCCGCCGTGCCAAACCTTAAAAACGTCCATAATGTTGTCTTTGTAATAGGCCCAATTATAAATAAACACGTAGGCTGTTCGCGCTCCCAAAAGCATTCCGATAAAAACGTAGGCAATGAGTGAGTCGAGCATCAGATGAGTGAGCATAATATTTTTGTTTTTCACCCAGCGCAGAGTTACTAGGTAAACTTGGACGTATCCCAGAACATACATGGTGCTATACCAGCGAAGACCCCAGTCAATGTTTGCCTTTTTTAGAGCGTAGAATCCGAAAAATGCAAAAAATACCAAACCCAAAGTGAACTGAAACGATTCTAATATTTGAGTATTTTTTTGAGATGCCTTGAATTTTTTGTTGAGAAACCAAAGGCATCCAAAGGAACCAGTAAAAAATATTGTGACCCCTAATATGCCGTACCAGGTAGGGAGCCAATCGTAATTTATGTTTTGAACGCGAAAAACAAATTCACTTAAATCGTAGGTCCAATAATTTCCGACGCTGCTCATAAGGCCTCCAAAAACAAGAGCACAAAGAACTTCAAAAAAGAGTTGTGTCGCGCAGTGTTTGCCACTCCATCCACGTAAACACAAAGAGTGTTAGCACGGTAGCGAAAATAGCCGCAATCAAAATCCAGGTCATTCTTGTGCGGAATGATGCTCGAGAAAAAGCATTTTGTGCACGAACTGTAAGTGTCGATGGCGCGGTTGTGCTTGGTGGAGCCATCTGTGAAATATATCTTTTCACCGCTGGCGTGTCAAAATCTGAGTAAGTTTCGCAGAGCAATTTGTACTTTCTAAAGAACACCCAAGGTCGCCCATAGGCAGAAGTCTCAGCATCGAAGGGAATTGTTCCGTGGGTCCACTTGTGAATCACTTCGTTGACATCAAATGGACCGATTACGGTGCCATCTCGCATGCGGACCAAAAAACAGGCATTGTTTGGAGCATTGTTGGAAGGCTCGATAAGGGGTTCTTCGTGTTCCCCCCATGCGCTCACCACAACGGTGACATTGTCGGGAGCACCCGCGCTTTTCACCAGTGCAATAAGCCTTTGGGGAGCTTCACTCAAAGGTCCTGCGCAAATGGTTTGGACTATGGAGTCTTCTGATACATATCCGTGCAATCCGTCGGAGCATGTGAGCAAAATATCGCCATCCTGAAGTTGCCGTGTGTAAAGATCGGCCTTGAGGTCGGCCATCACTCCCATGCCTCGCATGAGTCGCGACTTTTGTCGGTCTGTGAGAGTTTTTTCTTTACCGCCCAATTTGAGCAAGCCACGTTCAACAAATGTGCCAACATTGTGATCAATAGTGAGTTGCCACATGTGGCATTGTATCTCGCCATTCTCTTTTTTTTCGGTTCGTAGCAGATAGGTTCGGGAGTCGCCTGCGTGACCAATGGCAACCATTCCACACGCAAATTGAAGATAATTGATGGTTGCGCCCATGCCGCGTAACTTTTCGTTTTCTTCGGATTGGCGTAAGATTTCTGCGTTGATATTGCGCAAGACGTCGTCCAAAAACGATCCCACATTTTCGGGCAAAATTTGTGATGTGGCAAGGAAAGCATCCCGCAGTCCATCCACTGCCAAGCGACTGGCAATTTCTCCACCTTTGTGGCCACCCATGCCGTCGGATACAATAACGACACCGTATTCTTTGCTAAAAAAGAAGGCGTCTTGGTTGCTGGAGCGCACCAATCCTTGATCGGTTTCGCCGTACATCATGAGCGGCATAGCTTCATCCTGGTTATCATGGGTTATCCGTGACAACAGACTACACACACTCGTGAGATGTGACAACTCATAGCGCGCGCTGGCCACGGCGCGCTGACCGGTTTGCGTTGGCTGGGCTGCCTTGGCCGATGTGCAGTGGCGTCTCCTTGAAGACTCTTGAGTGTGGGTAGTGCACAGACAAAAGGCTTTTGGTAAGTTCTATGTCTCGGAGAATCCGAACCTACAACTTGGGATGCGGCATGACAACTTTTCTACATGGCAAACAGGGCTTGGATTTAAAGGCGTTGCCTGAGCTTGAAGCAATAGCGTTTGACGTGCTGAGAGAGCTTGCGCGTATTGGAATGATTTACTACGGCAAAGATGATGTTGATGTTCAGACAAAATCCGATTTTTCTCCGGTGTCAGAGGCCGATATTGCTATTGAAGAAAGGGCTCGCGAGCTTCTGGATTTTCAAACTCCGGATTTTGGTTTTGTTGGCGAAGAGCGTCCGGCTGTTAAGCGTTTGGGCGATTGTGTTGTGGAAGATGCTTTTCGGCCCGTTGCTACTCTCTCGTATGCAGATGTTGGCCAAAAACCTTTCGAAAAAACTCTCAATATGCCAGTTCTCGATCCACTCAATCGTGACACCGATGCGTATTGGATTTTGGACCCTATTGATGGCACGCTTAATTTTATCGAAAAAGTTCCTTTGTGGAGTACTCTTTTGGCTCTTATTTACAAAGGAAAGCCCGTGCTAGCGGCCATTGTCATTCCTTGTTTGGGAGAAGTTTTTGTGGCCAGCGAGGGGCGCGGGGCTCGTTACGGGAAAATGAACGGAAAGTTGCAAGACTTTAAACCCTGTTTTGTTCGAAAAAGTTTTGATTTTGATGAGGCTATTATCAATTCAGCTCCGCCCGATTCCTACGCACGCAGGGGTATTGAAAATTGGTTTTCGCGATTGCATGCGCGAAAAGGTCGTCTGCGTGTGCAAGGCGATGCTTTTGGATACACGCGTATTTTGCTGGGAAGCGTTGATGCCATGGTCGATCCTATGGTTTCTGATTATGACGTAGCGGCGCTCCAGGTTCTTTTTCAGGAAACTCCGGGAGCTTTTTTCTCGTCCCTGCATGGCAATCAGAGTGATAACACTTATTCACATGGCAATATTGTTGCAGCAGCATCAGAGAGTCTCGGACTCGAAATTTTAGATGACTACTGGAACCATTTGCAGCAATCTTCCGAAAATAAGTGCAGCCATTTCTCATCGCCAACTTTTTTTGAACGTTATCCTACGCTAGGGAGTCTTCGTTGGAGTGTTGACGGTGAATACTACGGCTGGTGCTTTGCCATGGAAAAAGCGGTGGCCGAATTTAAACTTAATTGGCCTTCTGAATACGTAGAAGATGTCTCGATTGTTGGAGAGTATTCGTATCTTTTAAAACAGCGATTGAAAAATGGATTTAGCGATGAATGTGCCTCTATTGATACTTGCATGGGGCTTCAGGTTCGAGCGGTGGTTGCGGGAGGTGTTGGTCTGGTATCAACAACTCTTCCAGAAATTCGAGGCAAAGTCGATATCGTAAGATCTGCTCTCCAAATGGCCCTTAATCATTCGCGTGAGCAAAAAATGGCTTCGCACACGCAAATTCTTGCAATACGGCCCAAGGTGACTGGTCATTTTGGCAATGCTGAGTGGGGCGAAATTCCTGCCTTCGATATTTTTCGGGATGCAGTTGCAGAAATTGCGAAGCAACAAAAGCATGTCACAAGCGAGGGGCGCGTTGTTCAAACGACATTGGAACAATCGGCGAAGCATCGCTTTCAGTTTTTTTTGGATGGAGTGCGGCAAACGGTTTCGACGGCTTCCACTCTGACTCGCGTTTCTGTTACGGCATCACGCGAAAAAGAAAAGCGTCAAGGATTTCAGCGAAATTTTTCGCCTCTGCTTCTTTCATCAAAGCATATTTCCGAAGGCCACGCACTTGCGCTGGATATTTCCGTTCGAGAGGCGCTTGATCTGTTGGATGCAAAATATGTTCCGGAAAATATTTCTTATCACTATTTGGCTATTGATGCCGATCTTTTGGGACTCATATTGCATGAGGCCTTGGGGCATGCTTGCGAGGGAGATTTTATTCAACTCGGAGGCTCAGGGTTTTCTGAAAAAGGTCGTTTGAAGGATATCACTGTTGCTCCGGAGTGGATGAATATTGTGGTCGATGGAGGTTTGGAAAACTGCGGATATTCACCCGTCGACTACGAAGGGACGCCTGCTGTTCGAAAAACAATTGTGCGGAATGGCCGGTTGGTTGAGGCTATTCACACGCGTCAAACGGCCCGAGCCTTGGGTCATGTTCCGGATGGTTCGGCTCGGCCTGAAACGGTGTTTGATCCGTCTCTCAACAGAATGACAAGCATTTGGGTGCAGTCGCAAGATTTGCATCCCATTGCAGATAACGAAAAGCAGATGCCGCGAGATTTTGTGAGTCCAAAAGCTCTGCAGAAAGCGCTTGTTGATGCGGATATTTTGCGAGAAGAAAAAACTGCTTTGTATCTTACTGGCTGGAAGGGGGGAACTGCCACATGTTCGAATTTGGAGTTTCGTGCCGACGTTCGTAAGGTTTATTTGCTAAAAGAAAATGCGGAACCTGTGCTTATGAGGAATGCAAATTTTACGGGAATCGCAACGGCTTGTTTTCAAAGCGCGGTTGCGGCATTTGGTCCGGTAATGTGTCACACCTATGGAATGTGCGGCAAAGACGGACAGCATGTGCCAACTTCCGATGGTGGGCCTATGGTGTTGTTGTTGGGTGAAAGTGAATTGATAAGAGTTGTTGGTGCAGGGGATTGTGAATAATGAAGGAATTTTTTATTAGATCCGATGCGTACACATCTCAAATTCGCGACTTTATAGAGTGCGCCAAGAGCGATGATTTTATTGAGCAGTTTTCTTGTTCTGTTGACATTTCCTATAGCGCAACCTCGGCTTTTCAAAAAGGGACTCGGCACTCAAAAACGCCAGCACAGGAAGTATTTCTATTGGCGGTCCGTTGGAATGGACGATTTGCCGATGGAAAATCATTTTTGGTGCATTTTACGGGAACGAGTTTTCCCGATTTTGTGAGTTGTTATCAAAACGCAAAAACTCTTGCAGTTGCGGTCAAACACCTTCCTCACATGGCAAAGCACGACTCGTATCCAACGGTGGAGCTTGCTTCAGCCGATTTTTTGGCAATTTTGGAAGACCCCAAGGGAATGTCTCGGGTAGACGAAATTGCAATTTTCTTGGATGAGTTAGCGGGACGTGTGCAGCATCCTCGGCTTCTTTCGCGCGAAACTCAGGTTGTGCTGGGATGCAATAAACGTATTTATTTTGATAGCGTAGAAAATTTTGCTCAAGAGTTTTCTACTGTGTGCGATCTTTCTGTTTCGTTTTCGTTGAGTGATTCCATTGAGAGTTATTCGGATAGTTTTGGCGGTATTCCCGAGCCTTCCGAAATTGAACGCGTGGTTGCCGAGGCAGCACGAAATCTGACTCTTCATGACGTACGCGAGTTTGAAGATTCTAAAGATGCCGTAGTGACACTGACACCAAAAGCCGTTGTTACCTTATTTGAAGAACTCGTTTTGTCGAACTTAAGCATGCGAGCCATTTTAGATGGAACATGTGCATGGAGTGTGGATAACTTGAATGAGGTTGTTTTGCCTGGAGTGACTCTTTACGATAACCCTCTGAAACCCTACTCACCGTTCTCCAAAATTTTTGACATTGAAGGAACTCCTGCATCTGATGTTGTGATAGTGAAAGATGGCAGATTGTTGCATCCTTTGTTCACAGCAGCTCTGCTTGCGGAGTTTCAAAACAAAAATTCGTATCATCTTACGGGACACGCAATTGGTGCTATGGAAACCTCTTTCACCAATCTCGCAATTGATATCTCGGCACGTTCTACCGAAACGTTTGCCGAGATGATTGATGGGGTTCCGGTTTGTGTTGTTGTGAGTAATCTCACAGGTATGTCTGTTGATCCGCTCACGGGCCAATTTGCCTTGGATGCCGAGGGCGCG
>CAIZES010000267.1 GCA_903932045.1 uncultured Silvanigrella sp.
ACTTTGCCCTGCATACTTACGAGGCCACTTTCGAATGTTTACATTTTGTTCGTTTTTGTTGGCTCTCCTTTTTGATATTTCAAATGAAATTTTCCGTTTGATGTCGCTTTCGTGAGGTTCCCAAATCTCGGATTGAATGCCGGAATCCAGAGAGAAATAGGTGCGAGCATCTGCCTCAGTGGCAACGTTGGGGGGGAGTTCGAACTCTTCCGCCACGATTTTTTTGGAGTACTGCGTTGCCAAAAGAGACCATTTTCCCTCTGGAAAATGAACTGAAACGGGAATTTGTTGTGTGTTGGAACAGTTTTTGTCTGT
The DNA here is from genome assembly GCA_903932045.1 of uncultured Silvanigrella sp. Lineage (GTDB taxonomy): Bacteria > Bdellovibrionota_B > Oligoflexia > Silvanigrellales > Silvanigrellaceae > CAIZES01. Next base: position 316 of record CAIZES010000267.1, read on the forward strand.
GCTTTCGGAAAAAGTTTGCGCTACAAAATATTCTCTATCGTCGCCAGAGCGTTTCCAAATAAGACGGTACACGCCAGAAAAAACACATGGTACTTCGAATAGAATTCCCACTCGTGCTGCTGGAGATTCAAAGAAATCATATTTTTCGGACTCAGTTTCCAGTGCAAGACGTTGGCGGGGAATTGTGTTTAAGCCTGCACGAACGGCTTCAAACATATTTGATTCCATTTCAAGATTATTGAGGACAACATTGGTTGGTACAAACCGTTTGTCCTTCTGTTCGAACCGCGTTTGTGTTGTGATTTTTTCTTTTTTTTGTGTGAAAGTAATTCGCATGGAGGTTCTGGAAATGGCAACAACTTCCCCGTTCCGCGCGGTAAACTCCATGGGTTCGGTCCCGTTTTCTTCTGTTGTGGATGTTAGAGAGAACTGGGCGGATACGAGTGTTTCTCGCTCAGGATCTCTTAGTGAATAGCGAATAAATGCGATGTTGTAGCTTCCTTCGGGAAGTGAAAACAACCGGGGAGAGTAAAATGTTCGAAAGAGCTGCTTGCTCGACAGAAGCGCATTTCGTGAATTTTGAGCAACCTTTGCTTCCAACGGAACAATGTGTTCCTTTTTTGACACCGAATTTACAACCACCAGCTCGGGATTTCGAATGATGAGTTCTAAATTAGGTTCGTCGTGACTTTGAAGTTGCAACGTGAGTGAAAATGGGAACCACACTGTCCCTTGGTTGCGCGGAAGCTTGTTTGATGCTGTTTTGTGGATGTGAACCAAGTCCGAATTTGTTTCGTTTTGTTGGTTTTGTCCCGTGATTGCGCATCCGGCAAGCGAGGTGAGAAGGAACACAAAAAAGATATGAAAGCACAAATTACGAACGCTCATGCGGAGTCTCCAAAATCGCGAGGTGACAATTCCAATGCATTGACTGGATGTTGAGTGAGCCATACTATCTTTTCGTGTAGAAATTTTCCAGAATTGCGAAAAATAAAAGGAGCACATTATGCCCCGTACAACTGTAATTGGTTCCGAAAGAGTTCTTATTTCGCAGCCCGATGGCACTTTGGCGGCGATGCCAGCGTGCGTGGTGATAAAGGGAAATCGCATTGACACAGTTGTGACCGTTTTGCCTGGACAAGTGGCAGCCGAAACAAAATCACTTGCGCGAAAGGTTTCGGGTAAAGCGTATTTCGTAGGTGATAATTTGGTGTCTCCTGCTTTCGTCAACGCGCACACTCATCTTGCCATGAGTTTCTTTCGGGGCTTTACGCTGGGTGAATCAACTCGGAAGAACATGATTGAGGATTTGTTTTTTCACGTTGAATCGCGCCTTACTGAAGACGATGTTGAATCGTTTACCCGCATGGGGGCTTACGAGTGTTTGTTGAATGGTGTGGGATTTGTGTGGGATCACTACTATTTTGGAAAGGCAACGGCAAAGGCTCTGGAAAGCGTTGGTCTTGCGGGAGTTGTTGCGCCTACGCTTCAGGATCTTTCTGGGCCGGGTACAAAGTGGCTTGAGCGCCAGTGGGACGAAACACGTGAAATTTCCGAAAGTGAAGATTTTGCTTCGGCCGGAGTTTTTGCTGCCTATGGACCCCATGCAACTGACACTGTGAGCCCCGATTTGTGGAGGCGTATTGTAAAAGAGTCGAGCAAAAATTCTTTGCCAATTCATGTCCACCTTGCTCAGTCAAAAGAAGAATACGTCAAAGTTTTTTCGCGCGAAGGAAAATCACCGGTTCGATATTTGAAGGACCTTGGTGTTTTTGAAAATGACATTCGTTCACTGCTCGTTCATGGAATTTTTATTCCAAAAGAAGAGCTCGCTCTGTTGAACAGTAAGAATAAGGTTCTTGTATTTTGCCCGTTCTCGCAACTTATTTTTCAGTTTCCGGCGTCGGTTTTAGAGTGGGAAAATGCTGGTGTGCGGTGGACTGTTGCAACAGATTGTGTGGCAAGCAATGACTCTATGAATGTGCAAAAGGAACTTCGCTATGTTGGGGGTCTTGCAAATATGGGGGTGACTTACTCACCAGAGCATCAGCGTTTTTTGTGTGAGGGTGGTGTTCATGCTGCTCAAAGTGTGGGTGAAGCGAGAGCTCGGGTTCAAGATCTTTCTATGAGGTTTTCAAACTCAAAGTTTTTGCTGACTAAGATTTGGAACACAACGGAATCGTTGCATCCAAAAGTTCGTGTGGGGCGCTTGTCGGCGGGTTCACTTGCTAATCTTGTGGTGTGGGATAACTCCCATGCCAGTTTGTGGCCTACCACCCAGGAACTGCGCGGACTCGCTATGGGCGATACCGTTGGGGCCATCCAAAATATGATGGTGGCGGGGAAATGGATTGGGAAAGATGGCAATTACAGCAACAGTATTGTGAAGTCGGCTGAGTACTGTGAAGCAAAAAAAGACGCGGAAATGCGCCTGCAGGAGCTTCAAAAAAGGCTTTAAACACTCTGTAAATACAAGATAAGTTTTAAAGACTCATTAAAAATTAAGAAAGTGTCGAAGAGAAGTTCAGGAAGAGGGAGAACTCTTCCTGGGGTCCATTTTTTTGGAGGTGGGACCATGGTAGGAAAAAGTATAAAGGTGGGACGCAAGTCTGGCCTTGGTTTTTTTGCCGTTCCCTTCGGGGCTATTCTTTTCTTTTCTTGTTCGCAGGCTCCTCCTGCTTTTACCGAGCAGGCTGTAGACGGGACAGTGTACAAGAAAAATGGTGCCGAGGCGGATGCTTCTGCAGTGCTTGCGGCGTGTCAGAAATTGGCTCCAGGGCATTCGGAGTGCGCTGCTGTTGTGGTTCAGTCTGGTGATGGGGCGTCAAGTGGCACAGGTGCATCTAGTGGCACAAGTGCATCGGAGTCAGCAAGCAGCGCGTCGAATAATGTTCCGAGCGATTCAACATCTAGTGGAATGAATCCATCGGAGCAGCCGACGTCTTCTCCAGCGCCCGTTTCAACACCTGTTGTTGCGGTAAATACTCCCTCTCCCGCACCCATAGCAACACCTGCTCCCGCACCCATAGCAACACCTGCTCCCACGCCTGTTTCAACGCCTGTTGTTGTGGTGAATATTCCCTCTCCCACGCCTGTAGCAACACCCGCTCCCACTCCCGTTGCAACCGTAAAGCCAGCACCTCACGCTGGTGCTATTCATGAACAAGTTGTGCAACAACCAACGCGTGGCAAAGTGGATATTTTGTGGGTTATAGATAATTCCGGCTCCATGGATTGGGCACAACGCGAATTGGGTTCGAAGTTTGATAGCTTTGCCAATCAGCTTGCGTCCGCAAATGTTGACTTTCGTCTTGGTGTTACCACAACCGACATGTGCCGTTCCGACAAAGCTTTGGATGAATTTTGTCCGGTTTCGAGTGCGGTCACGAGTGATGGTTTGAAAGGGAATCTTGTTTCAGTTTCTGGGAGTTCAAAAAAGTATCTTGATAACTCCTCAAACTCTTTGCTGGACTCTTTCCGTTCTATGGCTTTGAGAGGAACCGGCGGGTCGAGTTTGGAGCAGGGTTTGAGCGCGGCAAAATATGCCGTTCAAAAATCGGCTTCAGGAAAGGAAAATGCAGGTTTTATTCGTGGTGATGCACAGCTTGCTGTTGTGGTGCTTTCCGATGAAGAAGACGATGGCGTTGGAATTTGGGGAGTGGATGGTTTTGGAAATTCCATGAAAGACGCATTCGGAAATCCAAATTATGCACTCGACCCTGTTTTGGCCTCCCGATATAACTTTGCAAATCAGCACATGACTGCCGATCGCTTTGTGCAGGATTTGGGTGTGTTGAAAGGTGTTGGCCAATTTCAGGTGAACGCAATAACGGGTGTTCGGAATTCCCAAAATCAGACGTATTGCTCTGTCGATTCTAGAGGCAACGCATTTGGTCCTTTGGAACAAGGGGCAAATTATATCAAAGCGGCGTCCTTAACCGGTGGTGTTGTTCAAAATATTTGTGGCGACTGGACAAATATTCTTTCCAACATTGGCCGTAGCACCGTTGAACTGACAACACGAATTCACCTTGATGTTGCACCCTTCCCTGGCACGCTGGAGGTCTATGTTGGAGGAAATCTCTGGTCGTCGGGGTACGAGTACGATTCTTCAAGCAATACGGTTGTGTTCAAAACTGTGCCTCCATATGGCGCAGAGGTGCTTGTTCGCTACAATGATATTGTGCAATAGTTCATTCCGAACGTGATCCGGAGGAACTGTGGCTCGGCAGTATCATTTTGTATATCTTCTTTCTTTTGGTTCGAATGTTGGCGACCGCATGGCAAATTTGCTGCGTGGTCGCACTTTTCTTGCGCGCTATGGCGTTTTCCAAAAAGAAAGCGGATGGATCAAAACAGAGCCGCTGGCGTCTGATACCTATGATGTTTCCGATCATGATTTTTATCTGAATGGCGTGCTTGAATTTGCATCCGAGCTCTCTCCAATAGAGTTGTATGGCAAAATTTGGGAAATCGAAGATTGCGTTGGTCACCGACGGGACAAACGTTGGGCTCCAAGGGAATTGGATATCGATATTTTGTTTGTTGGTGCCTCTGATGTCATTGAACGTACGGTTGAGTGTGCAAGAGAATGTGATACATCATTTGCTAACGCAAGGGCGCTGCACTTTGTGGGGCCCGATGGATTTCGAGTTCCTCATGCGGATTTTTGGAATCGTCCTTTTTTGATTGATCTTGTTGTTGTTCATCTTGATATTCCAAGAGAAATATTGTTGAAGCACGAAAATGTTATGAAAAATGAAGAAAATATCTTGAAAGGGAATTCATGAAGCGACTTTTATTTTTGGGAACGCCCTCAGTAGCGGCGCAAGCCTTACAAATTTTATGGGACCGTTGCAGCAGCGGATACGAAATTGTTGGAGTGGTTTGTCAGCCGCAGGCGCGCAGCTCAAGAAGAGGTGGCGAAACGCCATGTCCCGTGCATGCGTTGGCTCTGGAAAAAGGCTTGAAAGTGTGGACACCAGAAAAAGCTCGCGACGAAAGTTTTCTCACAGAAATGCGTGAACTGGCTCCCGACATCTGTATTACAGCTGCTTATGGAAACGTTCTTCCCGAAGCGTTTTTGGCAATTCCCAAATTTGGGACTTTGAATATTCATCCAAGTTTGTTGCCGCTGTATCGTGGTGCTGCGCCTGTGCAGAGATGTGTTGAGGATGGATGTGCTGACACAGGAGTGACTATTCTTTTTACAGTCAGAGCTATGGACGCTGGGCTCATTCTTCTTCAAGAAAAAACGCAATTGCCTCCCCACGAAACCGCACCCGATTTGCTTGTGCGGCTTTTTCAGTTGGGTGCCAATCGTTTGGTAGATATTCTCCCTCATGTTTTTGCAGGAACTGTTACGACCATGGAACAAGATTCCACTCGCGTGACTCATGCCAAAAAAATTGATGCTGCAGAAGGTGTTTTGGATTTTTCTAGTGATGCCTTAGTGCTGCATAATAAAGTGCGTGCATTTGCAGGCTGGCCAGGCACCCGCGCTTGTTTTATTTCCACTGGCGACAAACAAGAGTACAAAATTTTAAAAACACGTGTGGGCACCGCTCTCAATGCAGGCAAAGTGGAATTCGCGAACGGAGTTTTGCGTGTTGGATGCGGAAACAATATGGCATTGGAAATATTGGAGATTCAAGCTCCCGGGAAAAAACCAATGCAGTCTCGCGATTTTTGGAACGGACTCAAAGAAAAAAGTTTGTCTCTGCCAGTGTGAACTTTTGAGGCCCACTGTTTTGGAGTGGAACTGTTTTGGAGGATTTTGTGAAATTTCGATCATCACTGATTTACGCTGCTGCCCATACTACGCACACTATGCACTCAACGCATGTTAGTTACGTTGCTTACGATATTTGTGCTTGCGGCCTGCGGATCGCGCGCAAAAACGCAACGCCCGGTGTCCACCACTGTAACTAACGCTACGCTTTTTCCAATTGTTAAGTTCGATATTTTAGTTTAGCTCACAAAGTTTAATTGCATGGGCGCGTATATTGGCAATGGCGCAATTCTAACGTCGGCTCACGCGGCAGAGACACTCAGATTGCAATTCTCTTCAATCCAAACAGGCGTCGCAATTTTTACGGTCAACGTTGCGTGGTGTGACTTTGGTGCTGGAAAAAGTATTGGTTGTACGGAATCTAGAATGAGTCCAATTTCGCCACCATCAAAAGCAATTGTTGCTTCCATTTTTGAGTTGAGACAGTGAAAAACATAGCTCACATTTGCAGTTTGAGAAAGTGATTTTAGAAAAAGTGGGCCATATAATAATAGGGTTGTTATTGGCCGCTGGAGTGGGATCGGGGCATCGAAGAAAGTGGTCCGAGTGTAAGTCCGAATCTCTGATTCCCGCACCTAGATTTGCTTGAAAGCGAACTTTGGCTTCAACTCGATATTTTGTGCCCGGAGCAAAACTTGAAAGTGGAATAGAAAAACCGTCAGAATTATACGTGTTGTGAAGATTGTCATCAAATGAAAATATAGGAATGTCTTTGTAGGTTTGTGTTGCGCCGTCGATTGCACTAAATTGTGAGCCAACACTTTCGAGATCCTGCGAAAAGCCTAATTCGCTTTGAGTGGAATATGCTATGGGCACGTAAAGGAACAGGGAAGAGACACAGAAAAGGGACGCTGCAGCACATGAACCAGAACAAACGCGTTCAACTGAATGAGCAAGGGTAGATTTGCAGAGCATAAAAATCCTCCTAATGAAAAAATAGCCATCCATCAATTCAAGTATGGTGCACCTCTCAAGCAAGTTTTGTGCGAAAACCCGATAACCGCATACCGCTGAGATACGACATAAAAGGGAGACAAGACACCGCGTTGAACTGTACAAGGATTAAACAGTGTCAAAAAGTTTGACACTCAATGCAACCAAATAACCTGACAACTGTTAGCAACAGATGATCACAAAAAAGGTCAGTTCTGTGTTCTCCCCTTTTGATCTCTGCAAGTGTATTCAGCCTTTTTTGGCACGCGCGTCGCGATTTTTGCGCCAATTGGACGCTTCGATTCAATACAAATCCAAGAAACCGCACAACAATTACAAAGCCAAGTTTTCTATCAAGTTTTGCCTCAAAAACATTGCCTCAAAAATGTCGATGTAGGAGATATAGAGAAGTCTTTTCACATTTCGGTGGGAAGAACGATGAAAACAATCGCAGCGATCTTCTTATCCACTGTTTTCGCTTCTGGATTTTTGGGGTGTGCACGTACCGAAGTAGCTGCCAATTCCAATCAATATGATGTTGAAGCTGCAGGCTCGTATCCCTCGCTTGGAGAAATTGTGACATCAAGTGGGGATCGGATTTGTTCTGCAACGTATTTCGGACATTGATTTTCTTGTGACGAATCAAGTCAAGATGAGCACAATATTGGCTTTGGCTATTTTGGACGGTTTGAAACTTCCCCTTGAGAAATGTATCCGAACCATTGGTTCTTACGGACACGTTTAGCTCTCATTATTTGGCAATTTTCTCGACCATTTCCGATAATCCCAGCACCACTGGCTTGGGTATTTTCGAATTTCTTTCTCAGACCAGGCTGCAAATCCTGCTAGAATTTGTGCTGTGGCGTTTTCTACGTCTTCGGGAATAAAGTGAATGACATTTTGTCCTATGGAAGCGTTTTGTTCGTGACCAGCAAGATGCACATTAGGTGCATCGGAAAACAGATGCCGAAAATACCCAGGAAAAATGCGAACCATTGATGCTTACAGCACGGGTACTTTATGTTTCACCATAATACTGAGCCCGCGATATGGAAAATCGGCTTCTTTTCCAAAGAAGTCGATAAAAACTCCTCCGCG
>CAIZES010000268.1 GCA_903932045.1 uncultured Silvanigrella sp.
CGATCACTGCCAGCAACATATTCCTTTTGTTCCTTTTTTAGGAAAAAGGGAAATACAACAAATCGTAGCTGGGTGCGGAGGCTCAGACCTGCGCGACATCGAGCTCATCCACAAAAAAGCACTCTACACAGCAAATAGTCACGGCGTAGTGCGAGTCACGCTCACTTCGCAAAAGGCGGAATTCTGCTTTCATGTGGTTGGCGCTTCCGAGCCGGCCTATTCTTTTTCACTCTCTCGCGAAGAGAAGAACGGACACACAAATCGTTTTCGACTCAACTGAGGTGTTGTAAAACGAAATTATAACTCCCCGACGCCTTGCTCTTACCTTTTCTCCTTGGTAAAGATCACATTAAACAAATCGGGTTACAGCATAAAACTTTTTCCAAATTTGTTTTAACAAGGAATATTCCACAAGAAAGGACATTTTTATGCGTCGCCTTTTATTCGCTATTGCTGCGTGGTCGTTTCAATCATTAGCCATAGCCAACCCAACTTTATTACCCAATTTTGACAGTTTGCTAGGCGCTCTGAGATCAGGCCGCGTCGTTAAAGGAGTCTACACCTACGCAAAGTGCACACTTCGTCCAGAAGACCCAAACACCCCCGCAACGCCGGCCCCCAACGCCATTGGCGGAAATACTTTTCAAACATGGGAATACTTTGCTCCTTACCTTATGGGTAACCCAAACGGTTTTCTCTCCACATCAGAAACAGTATTCGTTTCACACAAACGCTACGGTTACATCAATAACTATGGCAGAACAAAAATTACCGACAACAACACTGTCGAAATTCTTATCGACTATCTCGACCCTAAAACGTTTGACGTAAAGATGCACGAGATTATCGATTGCCAAATTTCCAATGGCCACGACGGGCATGGTGCAGCTTTTTACGCTCAATGAACTTTTTTTGATGTGAGTCTTTTAATTTGATGCAGACTTGCTCTAGCGAATAAAAGCCCCAAAAAAGTACTCATAAGCAATGAAACAGCTGTTTGCATAAGACTTGCGGCCGATGCAACGCGTGCATCAACCCCAAAAATTTGCAAAAGAGCAATTGTAACCAGTTGATATCCACCAATTCCCGCAAACCCCATGGGAATAATTCCCACAATAGCAATTACCGGAAAGGTAGCAACAATTGCGACAAAAGGAATACTTGTTCCAATGGAAAGTGCAGCCAAATATGTAACGACGTTTGTAAGAATGGACGCAAGAGCACTCACCAGCATCGCGGGCAAAAATCGCCTAAAATGAGTTCCGCCAGCAGCCAACACGTGCCTAAGATTTTCCAATGCACCAGCGACACGACTCACCATGGTTGCAAATTTTGCAAACTTTCCAAGTTCGAATTCAGAAGACTTTGAGTGAATTGCCAGCAGAATTTTTTTCGAAACTGCCCAACGGGAAAGAAACGGCAAAGACAAAAGAGCGATACTTCCTCCCAAAGAAAATACCGCAAGTAGGGCGAGCGAACCCACAGTAGAAGTCCATCCGCTTTCCAACCACTGCCAAACACAAACTGGAATTGTAACACAAAAACCAATAGCTAGAATAACAACAAATCCTAAAAGACGATCATAAAATGATGCGGCAATAAGTCGTGCTTTTGCTCCATCCACTTTCTCCGATGAAGTATCAGAGCCAAATGTGAGGCTCATGCGAATGGCTTCCATAAAAGCTAAAGAACCCGGAGCCCACTGCCCCAACGCTACACTCACAAAAGTTGCGGCTGCCAAATCTTTTGATTGAACACCAACTCCAAATGCTCGAACTATAAGAATATAACGATAGAGAAGTATCACAAATACAACGAGCTGCGTAAGCGCAGTTGCAATCAAAAATGATTTTGCGTTTGAAAGTGCTTGCAAAATCAGAGCAAAATCAAAAAGATTATAGTATCCCATGGTCCACAGAATCAAGGCAGCAAACACAAGCAAAAATACCGACCGAAACAATATCTTAATCATCCTCTAACCTCAGTTTTCAGGAGAATAAGGGGCAAAATCAAAAAGAGACTCTCCTGGCCGAACTTCTGGACGATTGCGTTTAAATTTCCTCTGCGCCTGCGTTGTCTCTGCAGCGTTCAATGTTTCCATTACAGGTTGAGCCAAGGAAACCGAAGCAGCAAGAGGCACAACAGGTGCTCCTAGAGACACCAGAGGCAGCAGAGGCACCAAAGAGAATCCATTTGTAACAGACATATTTGCAACAGAATCCCCAAGATCACCTTTGCTAGAGGTGCTCAAATTCGAGAGAATTTCTGAAGCCCTTCCAACAACGGAGGGTGAAATACCCGCAAGCTCGGCAACATGTAAACCGTAACTTCGTCCAGCTGCGCCAGGCACAAATCGACGTGAAAAAATAATCTCGCGAAGACCCGCACCCAAATTCTCTTTGCGTTCACGTTCTATCACTTCCATTTGCATGGGAATAACACAACGATGTGTTTGCGTCGCCTCAAGAAGTTCATGATAGTGTGTGGAAAAAAGCGTACGAGCTTGGATGCGATCGTGAAGATCTTCCAATATTGACCAGGCAAGAGAAAGTCCGTCATATGTTGATGTACCCCGTCCAAGTTCATCCATAATAAGAAGACTTCGAGAAGTTGCCAAGCGGAGCATTTGAGCCGTTTCCAGCATCTCCACCATAAATGTCGACTGATTACGCAACGCATAATCTGCAGAACCAATACGAGTGAAAACCCTGTCGCACATACCGATTTTCGCTCTTGTCGCTGGAACAAACGAGCCGCACTGACAGAGTATTTGAGTCAGGGCAATTTGCCGCATAACGGTGCTCTTACCAGCCATATTTGGGCCGGTAATCAGCAGCACACGTGAATCATGCAAAGAACTATTCTGAGTATCGATTTGACAATCACTGTGCGAGTTACTCTGAAGCGCTAGCTCTTTCACAAACGAAGTCACAGAGAAAGCCGTGGACTGCCCCACAATAATGTTATTTGCAATAAACGGCTCGCCAGACAATTGCAACGATTTCAGAATCGGATGCACTGAATTTTCAAGCACAGTAACAGACTCTTCCACTAATTCCGGACGACACCATTGATGCTCAACCGCAAGAGCAGCAAAATTTCGAACGAGATCGACTTGCGCAAAAAGATTGGCCGCCACCGTCAGGTCATCAACATTTGAAAGAATTGTTTGACGAAGTTGTTCAAAAAGCTCACGCTCCAAAACCACTCGGCGCTCTGTAGAATGTACAGCCTTTTCTTCCAATTCCTTGAGTTCTGTCGTGGTATAACGTTCGCCATTCGTAAGAGTTTGCTTGCGAATAAAATGAGCAGGAACTTGGCCAAGCTTTCCTTTGGAAACCTCAAAGTAGTATCCAAAAACCTTTGTATAGCCAATTTTTAGCGTACTAATTTGCGAGCTTTCACGTTCGCGCTTCTCAAGACTAGAAATAAGCTCATCAAAATTCTGTTCTAGAGCGGTCAACTCATCCAATTCAGCAGAAAATCCCTGTCGGAAAATCCGTCCGCTCTTGCCCAACACAGACGAAGGTTCGTCATCGATAGTCTTCCAAAGAACATCGGAAAGATCAAAAAGCTTGGTCGCAGCCCTATTCAGACCTTCACGCAAGAATTTGATCGCCCCTTGCTCAGAAACTTCACCCAAAATTTCAGATATTCGTGGCAACTGAGCCAATGATTGTCTCAACCATACCATCCCGCGAGGATCTAAATTTTGCTGTGCTGCACGCGCAAGCAATCGTTCAATATCCGCAGTCGAACGCAAAATACTTGCCAAGTTTTCCAAAACAAAATCGTTTTCCACCAAGGCCGATACGGTATTTAACTCGTGCTCAACCTGTTCGCGCTTATTGAACGGATAGTTCAAACGACGAGCTAAAACACGACTACCGGCCGCAGTAGCGCATCGATTTAAAAACCAAAACAAACTTCCCTTTCGGTCGCCCGAAGCGGTTACGAAAAAATCGAGATGCCGCTTGGTAGCATCACAAAGCAACAAATGACTCGCAAGATTGTAGGTTTCAATAGAGTGGATATTCCGCAAAACATCTCTTTGTGTTGCCTTCAAATAGCCCAAAATCCCCGCAACAACCTGCAGGCCACCTGGCACCTGAGCAACTCCAAAACGATTGTGAGCGTGATCTCCGAAAAAATCGGTAAATAATTGAATGCAATCCTTTTCCGATCGAAAAATCCAAGCATCCATTAAACTCACAGTAGGAATGCGCTGAAATGTTTCTTTCAGAAAATCTTTCATCGCGGTCGCACCGTCAGGCTTTACCAAAACTTCACGTGGAGAAATTGTGTATAATTCTTGCTGCAATGACGCTTTATCAAGGTGGCTAGTAAGACGAAATTCTCCCGTGGAAACATCAACAAAAGCAAGAGTCCAACCGGAATTCGATTCAAAGGTGGCAGCCAAATAGCAACCCTGCGACTGATCTGTTTCATCTTCCCCTAAGTCGCCTGGAACTGCGGGAGTGGCAATGCGCACAATTTCACGCTTAACAAGCCCTTTCGCCATGCGAGGATCTTCCACCTGATCAACAACAGCAACCTTAAACCCCGCAACCACACATTTCTTGATGGCAGCACGATAGTTCACTACCGGAACACCGGCCATTGGAATGGGATTGCTACTATTTTTATCACGGGTTGTTAAAGTAAGTCCGCAAATGTCTGCAGCAATAACGGCATCGGCAGCAAATAATTCGTAAAAATCGCCCATGCGAAAGAATACAATTGCATCGGGAACTTCGTCCTTCGCTGCAATATATTGTTTCATCATGGGAGTTTCATGTTGAGCGCGCGAAATTCCTGAATGATGCTCATCACTCAAACGCTCAATGGCAGTGCGAAGATGAGGTGCTATTTCACGATCGCGAGAAACAAACATGCTTAAAGGCGAGGCACCAATGCCCTCATGAAATGTTTTGCTATCGGAATCATTCAATCGTTCGTTACTCATAACTTCTCACTCGTCTCTATTTCTCTTTACTGAACGCATATTTGATGCCAGAACTCTCTTTCGAATTCGGATATTCTTAGGAGTGACTTCAATCCACTCATCGTCGTCGACCCATTCCAATGCAGCCTCAAACGAAGGCTTTGTAATAGCCACCAACTTAGTGGATTCATCCATTCCAGCAGAGCGAATATTGGTAAGCTTTTTCTCACGCGTTGCGTCAACATTGAGATCGTTATCGCGAGCGTGCTCGCCAACCACCATACCCTCATAGCATTCTTCATTTTCGCGAATAAACAAACGTCCACGTTCTTCCAGCTTATGCAAAGCATATTCTGTTGCCCGCCCATTTCTATCGGCAATCATTGCGCCATTCTTACGATTTACGAACGCCGATTTCGCGGGCTCATATCCGCTCAGATAACTCGACATCAAACCTTCGCCACGAGTATCGGTTAAGAATTGGTTACGATATCCCAACATACCGCGACTTGGAACATCAAACTCAACACGGCTTCGGTTGTTGGGAAAGGCGTGCATGTTGGTCATTCGACCCTTACGATTCGCAAGTTTCTCAGTAATAATACCAATTGAAACATCGGGAGTATCAATCACCACGTGCTCAACTGGTTCCATCAGAACGCCATCAATTTCCTTGAGAATAACGCGAGGACGTCCAACCATACATTCACCACCTTCGCGCCTCAGTTTTTCTACAACAATAGCGACTTGAAGTTCTCCTCGAGCTTTAAAAATAAACACTTCTGGCGTGGCTGTTTCTTCAAAACCCAATGACACATTATAAAGAGCTTCTCGTTGAAGAAACTCGAGAAGTTTGCGACTCGTGAGGTACTGTCCTTCACGACCAGCAAATGGAGAAGTATTCACCGAAATCTCCACGCTTACTGTGGGGGGATCAACTTCTATGCGAGGAAGTGCTTCTTGTTGCACCGAATCGACGATGGTATCACCAATGGAAATTTCGTTTGCACCAATCGCCACAATAGCTATGTCTCCAGCACTCACTTCAGGAAGTTCCGTTTGTTCGAGTCCACGGTACGCACGTACCGAAACAACTTTTCCAGGAACCGCAACGTTACCAGCTTTCATAACAGAAACATCCGTATTGGCTCGAATTGTTCCACGTTGAATACGACCAATTGCAAGGCGACCAACATAAGGATTGTAGGCAATATTGCTCACTAGCATTTGCAGAGGCTCTGTCTGACTTTGCACATTAGGAGGCGGAACGTGTTTTAACACTGTGTCAAACAGATCGCGGAGGTCTTCGGTACGCTTTGCAAGATCAACACTTGCCCAACCTTGTCGACCCGAGGCAAAAAGCGTTGGAAAATCGAGATGATGATCTTCGGTTGAGAGATCCAAAAAGAGATCATGAATCTCTTCTTCTACTTCTTTCACACGTGCATCTGGGCGGTCTACTTTATTAACAACG
>CAIZES010000269.1 GCA_903932045.1 uncultured Silvanigrella sp.
AAACAGCAAACAGAAACAGAAACAGCAAACAGCAAACAGAAACAGAAACAGCAAACAGCAAGGTCCAATCCTGATACATTGGTAACAGAATTTACCTCAGACACGGCGGACGGCGCACGGCGGGCTAAAAGACGCCTTTTACGCGTCATTTGTTAGCCTGTTTTGCTAGCCTGTTTTGCTAGCCCGTTTTGCTAGCCTGCTTTGCTAGCCTGCCTGGGCAAATCTCCAGTGTTGTGCAGCGTGGAAACTGTCTCATTTTGCTTTTTTAGAAGTTCACATTCAATTGACCGAATCCGCGAAGCATCATTTGAAATTCTCCGTGTTCACGCTGGTAGAGTGTTTTGTACGATTCAATCATTGGTGTGATATTAAAATGTAGCAGCGTTGATATGGCACGCTCGCAAGCGTCGTTGTTGTTTTCGTGAAGAATTTCCACTGGCAGCTGAATTTGATTCCCTTCAGAGAAGTCTCCGGTCACTCCAAGAGAGAACCGATGAACTCTGCATCCTCCTCCGTAAACAACATGTGCACTGAGCTCTGTGCTCTGAATATCAGCCTCACTTATTTTGTAGGTGGAGTCATCCGTTGCAAGTGCTTGCGCTACGAGTCCCATGAGGGCAACAAAAGACCTTGATGCAACCTTAAAAACCATGGTGAAACCCTCCCGTTTGAGAGGTTTTTGGTTACCGCTCTATTTTACGCCCGTTTGTGTGCATCAGCTTTAAATAGAGGAAAAAGTTTGGACAATGCGCTGGGCTTTTTCTGCGCAAAGTGATGCAAACGCATTGCCTTGGGCAATTTGCTGGCTCAGGGTTGAAAAAATGAGATCTTCTTTCACAATGCTTTGGCAGGAAAGCAAAATGTCGCAGCCAGCCGTGAGAGCGTCCATGCTTGCCATGCGTAGGAAGGAATCATTGGTGTTTGATTCTGCTGTGAGAACGATGTCATCAACGATGTCGGATTCCTGCATTCTATTGATTTTGTAGTGCTCTGCAATAGCATTCATACGAAGATCATCAGACATAATTACGCCCTTGAAGTTCATTTCGCTGCGCAAATACTTTTGCAAAACAATGCGCGACAGTGTTGCAGGGTGTGTGGGATCGAGATCGGGAACCAAAACGTGAGCGGTCATGACAATGGGAATTTCGGCGTCGATAAGTGCCTTGAAGGGTTTCCATTCACGTGCGCGCAGAGTTTCCAACGGAACATTGCTTTGAGCAAAGCCCTTGTGTGAATCGGTTTTGGTGTTGCCATGGCCGGGAAAGTGTTTTGCCGATCCAAAGATTCCCATGGAGCGCAAGGTTTTCCACACATGTGATGTATTTTGGGAGACCTCTTCGGCCGTTCTTCCGTAGCATCGGTCGCCCATAACGGGGTTTGAAGGTTCTGTTAAAATGTCGGCAACTGGAGCTAGAATGACGCGAATTCCAAGGGCTGTTGAAACGGCTGCTTGGTGAATGGCCTGGCTTTCCATACCCTCACGATCGTTTTCTGTGGCAAGTTCAAGCGCCGATTTTCCGCGAATAAAGGGTTGGGGCAAACGAGAAACTCTGCCACCTTCTTCGTCGATGGCAATCATCAACGGGAAAGGACGATCAACTTCCGCTGCCAGCGCATGAAGTTTATCCGTGAGACGTTTGGCCTGTGCCAGTGAGCTAAAATTGCGACGAAACAAAATCACGCCGGTGGGCTGGTATTTGCGGAACAATGCTTCTTCTTCGGGAAGAAGTTCGGTGCCTGCAAGTGAGGGCCAAAGAAAAAATCCCGATTTTCTTTCGGATGAAAGTGAATCCCAAAATGAAGAAAATGTTTTTTGAAGCTCGAAAGCTTGCGCAGGATTGGGCATTTTGCGTATCCTTCTGCAAAGATGAAAAACAACAATTGTGGGAGAGAACGCCATGACTGCTATTCTACTTGCTATCGACCAAGGAACAACAGGGACCACTGCTGCTTTTTTTGACTCCGACTCACTCACTCTTCTGGCCAATGCCAAAGTGGAGTTTCCGCAAATTTTTCCCAGTCCGGGTTTGGTGGAGCACGACCCTGCTGATATCTGGGCCAGTGTTTTGGATGCCATTTCAAAAGCCACAGAGTTGCTGACAACTCATCACACCGGACGCAGTCTTTCGCAGTTGAAGGCCATTGGTATCACAAACCAGCGTGAAACAGTGGTTCCTTGGAACAGAAAAACCGGTGAATATGCCCACCATGCGTTGGTATGGCAAGATCGTCGAACGGCAGCATACTGTGAGGAACTCAAATCCAACGACAAAATTAGAAAGTCTATTTTGGAAAAAACGGGTTTGGTTTGTGATCCCTATTTTAGTGCAACTAAAATGCGATGGCTTTTGAACAATTCTTCAAAAGCGAAGCAATGGGCGCAAACAGGGGATCTTGTGTTGGGCACCATCGACAGTTGGCTGCTTTGGAAGCTGACAGGTGGCAAAGTGATTGCAACCGATGACACAAATGCAAGTCGAACCATGTTGTATAATCTTCATACGGGAAAATACGATAACGAATTTTTGGATCTGTTTGGCATTTCAATCTCAGTTTTGCCTGAGATTCGGCCCAGTATTTCGTTGTTTGGCGTAACTGCGGGTGTGCCCGGTCTTCCAGATAATCTTCCCATAACCGGAATTTTGGGGGATCAACAATCGGCTTTGTTGGGACAAAATTGCCGCGAGGCGGGAGAGGCAAAAATAACGTACGGAACAGGTGCTTTTTTGCTGATGAACACTGGCGATAAACCCATGATTTCCGATTCGGGTTTGCTGGCAACCGTTGCCTGTAGCACTGAATTGGGGCGAACTTTTGCTGTTGAAGGAGCCGCATTTATTGCGGGTGCTGCTGTTCAATTTTTACGGGATAACTTTGGTTGGGTGAAAACCTCTGCCGAAAGCCAAGAACTTGCAACGTCGGCGGTGCGTGATCCCAATGTGCTTTTTGTTCCTGCGTTGTCTGGTTTGGGAGCTCCTTATTGGAATCCCAATGCCAAGGGCGTTTTGTTCGGTCTTACGCGCGGTACAAAAAAAGGTCAAATTGTTCGAGCTGTTCTTGAATCTATTGCACTTCAAAATGTGAATCTGCTGCGTTTGATGGAAAAAGTGTCGGGCATAACCCTGAAAAAGGTGGGAGTGGATGGCGGCGCTTCAAAAAATGAGCTGTTGATGCAATTTCAGGCCGATGTTTTGCGCGTTCAACTTTCGCGTCCGGAAAATATTGAAACCACGGCAAAGGGGGCGGTGAAGGCTGCGCGTTTGGGATTGGAAAAATATCGTTCCTGTGATTCGCAAGAAGAGTCGGTTGTTTTTGCGCCACAAATGGCAGAAAATGAAGCGTCATCCATTGTAAAACGCTGGACGCTGGGTGTGGAAATGGTTGATAAGTTCTATGGGCAGTTGGGCTAGTTCACGCAGTTTATCATTCATCGATAATGTGAAGGATGTAGCGTTTGTTCATTTTTGCAGCGCCACAGTTCAGAATAGTTCGTATTGCATCAGCCGTCCGACCGTTGCGTCCGATAACTTTTCCAATGTCTTCCTTTGCAACTTTTAGCTCAATAACGTTTGTTTGAGTGCCGGCAATTTCGTTGATTTCAATGCCGTCCACATTGTCCACCAACGAGCGAGCAATGTAGTCAATCAGTTCTTTCATAGTGTTTGCATCTACTGTCATATGTGTTACCTCCAGTTCAACTTCAACTCTTCAATTCTTCAATTTTTCAATTCCTCAGTTCCTCAGTTCCTCAACTCTACAACAGGCTCTTCGGATGTTTCTTTTCAAACATTAGCACTTTTTGCAAAAATTTTTTAGAGCACCAAAATAATTTCGTCAAGGCTCGAAATTGTGACATCTTTTTTTTCAAGCAAAGTGCTGCAATTTTTGCATACGATTTCCCGTTTGTTTTCTGACGGCTGCGCAATTTTTTTTCTTAAGTGGATTGCGAAAGGTCCGATACCTTGACTGTATAGAAGGAGATGCGCCGTGGGAAATCTGCATGAACTCAAAAATGGGCTTTTGTTTGTTCTCGCCGAAAGTGCTGGTGGCATATATAATGGTGAGCAACTGAAGAAGATTTGTGAGGTGGCGCAAGACGACTCGGTCATTCTTAAGGTGACTGAAGATCAGTGCATAGGGTTTATGCTGGAACCAGGGCGTGTTGAAACCGTGCGCGCAATGCTCGAACCGTGTGGGGTTCGCCTGCGAATGTACCGCGCTCCGGCTGCTCCTGCACCAAAGGCATGCCTAGGCGAATTGTGTCGTTTTTCTGTTCAAGATTCACTAGGTGACTCTATTGAACTCGGTGCAAATTTGGCAGAACGCTTTCCAGATGCGTCGTCTCATTTTAGCATAGGGATGAATGGCTGTGAGCAGGCATGCGTTGGGTCGTCTGTTGATGATATTCACATTGTTGGCGAAGAGTCTGGATACAAAATTTCCATTGGTGGCAGAGCTCGAGAAATTTCACAGCCAGCTCAGTTTCTTATAGATAATGTGAGCAGAGAAAATTTGAATGATGTTGTTGCTCGGGTTTATGAAACATTTGTTCGCTTGCGCCAAGGCGAAGAAACTCTTTTTGATGTTCTTGAGCGCGAAGGTATGAGTGCATTTAATGCTGCAGCCGAGGGGACGAGTTCTCCTCTTGAAGCTTCTTTGGTGAGCGATGAAACCGTGAATATTGAGGAATCGCTGAATCTTGACGAGTCGGTGAATCTTGAGGAATCGGTGAATCTTGACAAGCCGGTGAATGTTGACGAGTCCGAGTCTTTGGATGTGGTGAGCAGGGCTGAGGGCGATTTGTTGTTGACCGATGGAGAACTTGATGTTCCCGTTGATTCCGATCTGGTTGATTTGGAGGGAACGGAACTCGATGTGATGGTGGACAGCGACTCCGAATCTGTTTCTGATGTGAACGAGCGTGTGAAGGAAAAACTGAATGCATCGGAAGAGCTTGCTGGTGCTGCGCTTGACGAAAATGCTATTATGGATACGGAAATGCTTGTATCCGAAGTTGATGTTGATGAAGAATTGATTGGTGTTGTTCAAACTCAAAAGACTGTGTCCGAGTTGAATGCCGACGTGGAAGTGCAGGATGTTTTGACGATCTCCGAGGAACTCGATGTTTCTGAAGAGATGCCAATCTCGGACGATCTCGGGGTTTCTGAAGAAATGACGATTTCCGACGATCTCGGGGTTTCTGAAGAAATGACGATTTCCGACGATCTCCCTGAATCTGAAGAAATTGCGATTTCCGACGAATCTCCTCTGTCCGAAGAAATGGCAATCTCTGAAGAGCTTGTGGTTTCCGAAGAAATGCGTGTTTCGGATAATTTGGAATTTGTAGATGATTTGGATTCATCAGCGAACGTGAATATTGTAGATGTTGATGACTATATTGTGAGTGCTGATTCTTCGGTACCGGTTTTTCGTGAAGAAAAGGATGAAACAGATTCAGAAGTGAAAGCCGATGAGCTTTCAGATGCTGCATCAGCAGATATTTCTTCCTTCGAGGAATCGGACATGGCGTTTGAAGAAGCTGGTTCCGATGACGTCGCGCGAATGACCGCTGCGTTTCATTCGGAAAAGCCCACTGCAGTCATGACCGAAAAACATTCGCATGCACCATCGCGTCCGCAGCGGGAAGGGGCAATTGCTGAAGTCAAAGTCTTGGAACCAAAGGATTCTGAGTTGAAAAAGTCTGATGTTTCAGCATACGAAACTCAAGCGGTTGAACCTAAATCAGCGCCGATAGCCTCAAAGAGTAAAGGACGTCTCAAATTAAAAATGGGAACCACGGACGTCAAAATAGTGCTTCCAAATGGAATAGAATGTTCTGTGCCACTTTCGTGGGTGGAATCGCAAGGTATTTTTGAAATGGATGTTGGCGAGAATACTTTGGTGGTGGAAAAGCAAGGTGATTTGCTTGTATTCCGTTATGGAGATCTCCTTTTGAGTGTACCTTCAATGACTCTGCAAGCTGCAGCGTGAGAACTTTTTTTGAAAACTGTCAATTTGAACTCAGAAAATGCCACGAGGGAGTAACTGAGAGATGATTGAACAAACTTTTATTATGGTAAAACCTGATGGCCTTCAACGCGCTCTTGTTGGCGAAATTATTCGTCGTTTCGAAAACAAAGGGCTCAAACTAGTGGGACTGAAACTTTTAGCTCTTGATAGAAAAATGGCTGAGATTCATTATGAGCAGCTAAAAGACAAACCATTTTTTTCGAGTTTGTTAGATTTTATTACGTCAAATCCAGTTGTGGCAATGGTTTGGGAGGCTGATAATGCCGTGTATATTGGGCGCAAACTTGTGGGTCCAACGCGTCCCAACGAAGCTGATCCGGGTACCATTCGAGGTGACTTTTGTATTAACACGCAGTTTAACGTGATTCATGCCTCGGATTCTGTGGAAAATGCAAAACGAGAAATCGCAATTTTTTTTGCTCCAAGCGAACTTGTACGCTACGAGCGTTCTATTATGCATTGGTTGGGATTAGATCTCTAGCGGGTGTGGCTTTTTGCAAAACCATGCAAAAAAACATGAACCAATTCTTGTGCGGTTGTTGAAGTCAAGGGAGCATGAAATTCGTGCCCGTTGCTCATAAGAAATGGCCAGCAAATGCCTAAAAAAACACGGCATGCAAATACGGGGTCTGGACAATTCAGTTCGCCCGTGCTGTGTCCTTGTTTCAAGATTTCTACAATGGGTTGAATAAAGAGATTGTGATATGTTTTGGCAAAGTGGGCGCGAGCCTCTTGTGACACATGAACAATTTCGCGTTCCGCAAGATGACCCATGGCGCGGTCTCGACTTGATGTTGCCAAAAAGCTCAAAATGAGTTGAGTGAGTTTTTGTTCGGAATTGCCTTGGCTTTCATTTAGCCGTCGAATGATTTTTGTGTGATTTTCCAAATTTCGTGTGAGAACCGAAAGGAATAGGTCTTCTTTATCTTTGAAGTGATAATATAATCCGGCCTTTGAGAGCCCTGTGCTTGCGGCTATTTCACGCATAGAAATGCCTTTGTATCCCTGAAGAAGAAATAGGTTTGCAGCAGCATCCAAGATGTTATCTCGAATTTCGTGGGTTTCGTGTGCTGCCAAAATGGTATCCCTTCGTTTTACGTGTGCGTGGCGGGGGCCGTTCCACGGCTTTTTGTTTTGAGAGGGACATGTGTTCGATGAACCAAAATAGTTCCCGAAGTTACCGAATGGTCGGAATGTACGCTGCGGTGAGACAAACGTCAAACGTGCGGGTGCGCTGTTTGACGAATACCATGACGAAGACCGTGACGAGATGGAACGTGAACCCTATTCCTATTGTCCGTTGCACACGGATGTTCCGTCACCCGAGGTTATCATGGATACTGTTGTTTCTGGAAAAGCTTGTTCCGCAGTGCTTTTTGAAAATGATGATTGGTTTGTGGTGGATAAGCCCACCGGTATTTCCACGCATGGGGCTTTTCCTGGTGATGTCGCGTTGCAGGAATGGATGGAGCTTCACTGGGACAAAAAAACGTATGTGTGTTCGAGGTTAGACAAAGGCACAAGTGGTGTGCTTGTGTTTGCAAAAAATTCTCAGGCCAGTGCGCGGGCCCAACGTATTCACGAAGAGTACGCTGCACTGAAAGAATATGTTTTTCTTTCAAATAGAAGTCATCCCAAAATTTCCGCCATTCAAAGTTGGACTTCCGAAGAGTCGCTGGATGGCTTGGCGTGCAAAACAGAATTTCGATTGATAAAGTCTTTGAATGGGATGTGTTTGTACTCTGCAAAAATCGAGCGCGGGCGAATGCATCAAATTCGTAGGCATGCGGCGGCTGCCGGCATTCCCGTTTTGGGAGATTTGGAATATGGTGGCGCACAAGGCGCACAAGGCACGCGTTTGTTTTTGCATTGTTGGAAAACACAGTGGCCCGAAATTGATTCCATACTGGAGTCGCCCATTCCCGAAAGTTTTTTGCTGACCAATGCCGAACAACGCGCTGTGTGTGTGGCGCTGGAGCGGAGAGGCAAACTGTTGGAGAGCGTGTGCAATGCCTATCGTTGCGTGCACCGTGGCGAATTGGAACTGGATTGCGCTATCGATAGGTACGGTGATTTCTTGTGTGTGTGGGACTACGAAAGCAATTTGCAAGAAGATGCCGTTCTTCAATTTGTGAAAAGCAAATGTGAGTTTATTTGCAGGGCACTTCATTTGAATGGCTGGGTTGTGAAACGCGCCGTTCGCAATCCTCATTCCAATCGTTTGGTGTCGTCGCAGCATGTTTTTGGTAAAACGCCTCCTGCATTTTTTGAAGTTTTTGAGCACGGAATTTTTTATCGTGTGAGCCTTACCGAGTCGCAGCATGTGGGGCTATTTTTAGATCAACGGGACAATCGCCGCCTTCTTTGGAAAATTGTTCAGGGTTGGCGTGTTGCGAATTTGTTTGCTTACACATGTTCTTTTAGTGTGGCTGCAGCTGCGGCTCAGGCGGAAGTTGTTTTCTCGGTTGATGCGGCAAAAAAATATCTTGATGTAGGTGTCACAAACTTTGAAATCAATAGCCTTTCGCAGTCGCGGCGGGGAAAATTTATTACCGAGGACGTGCGTTCTTGGCTTGCTCGGCAAGAGCGTAAAATTGAACGGGAAGGTGCGCAAGCGCTTTTTGATGCCATTGTGTGCGATCCACCCACATTTTCGTCCACAGCAGCCAAAGGCGAATTTTCGGTTGCTAACGAATGGGGGGAATTGGCGCGCATGTGTTCCCGTATTCTTCAGAGAACGGGATGTGCATTTTTTTCAACGAATCATCGTGCTGGCGAACGTGCCGACTACGAGGGGCTCCTTAAGAAATTTTTCGAGAAGGTGGAACGCCGTTCACAGCCTCTGGATTTTCCTGTGCTGCCAGGAGAGCCTGAGCACGTGAAGTTGTTCTTGTGTTCCATGCCTATTCTTTTGAGCTAGCATCAGCTTTTTTTTGCATCCGACGCAGCAAATATTGTGAGAAAACCCGCAGGTTGTCGAAATAGACATAGGCACAAGGCACAACCACAAGGGAAAGTAAGGTAGAGCTGAGGAGGCCGCCAATGGCAACAACTCCCATACCGGCGCGACTCTTATTGATTTCACCCCAACCTGCCGCCACGGGAATCATGCCCGCAATCATGGCGAGTGTTGTCATGGCAACGGGTTTAAAACGGCGTACGCCACCTTCCATAATGGCTTCCATTCTTTCTTTACCCGCCGCACGCAATTGTTCCACATAGTCTATAACCAGAATGGCATTTTTTGTAACCAGCCCCATGAGCAAGATGATGCCAATCATGCTGTAGATGTCGATAAATTTTCCGGTGAGAAGGAGGCCAAAAATAGCTCCCACAATGGCGAGAGGCAGGGTGAGTAAGATAGAAAAAGGCAAAACCAATGATTCATACAAGGAAGCCATAATCATGTAAATAAAGAGCACAGCTAAAGAAAGAGCTAACAGGCCACCGGTTGCAAGGTCGTTCAGGTTTTTGGCTTGTCCCTGAAACTCTACGGTGTATCCAGGAGGAAGAACGCTTTTTACAACTCTTCGCACACTTTCAATAACTTGAGCGAGTGGATACCCCGGAGAAAGATCGCCATCCACCGAAACGCCGCGGGCATCGTCGACGCGTGTGATTTGCGCAGGACTAAAGCCCGAGCGATGCGAAGTAATGGCTTCGAGTGGGATGAGTTCGCCACGCGAATTGGGAATTTTTAGGCTACGAATTTTAGCGCTGTCCGCGCGTGATTTGTCATCGAGTTGAACCCGTAAATCATACTCGTCTCCATCTTCTCTGTATTTTGTGGCGACAATGCCATTGATAAGGCCAGTGAGATAATCTCCTACCTGCCCCACGGAAAGTTGGAATGCAGTGAGACGTTCGCGATTCACTTGAAATTCCATTTCCGACTGGCCTTCCCGCATGCTCGACTGCAAATCGACGACGCCCGGAACTTGGCGGTAAATTTCGCTCACAATGCTGTCACCAATAGATTTCAAAGTGTCTAAATCTTTGCCTTCAATAAAAAAGCTGAGCTGACGACTTCCTCCTCCTGAGGAATTTCCTCCAGCCTGAGCAATGGTCATCTTCATTGCTTCGCGCATTGCAATGGGGGCCAACGCGCGTCTGAAAAGCACTCGCATTTCTGATGATGTTACCGACCGATCTTCATACGGGACCAAGCGGGCATAAATATAACCTTTATTTGATTCAAAATTTGTGCTTCCCACGGTGCCGTTAAAAAGAGTGACTTCCGGAAATTTGGCAATTATGCCTTCCATTTCACGAATAATGGCATTGGTTTTTTCAATGTGAGTCCCCGGAGGAGCTTCCAAAGAAACTTCGAGTTCGCCCGATTCCTGTTCTGGTATGAAACTGAAGCCCACTTGTTTCATGAGTCGAATGGAAACCGCGAATAAAGCAATAGCCAGAACAACAACAATAAGGCGGTGACGCAAACACCAGCGCAAAAGAACGCTGTATCCCTTTGTGGCGGTGTGCCAGAGTTCGTCAAATTTTCGAAGCACAAAATTCTTGCGATGCGCATGTGCTCCTTTGCTGATGAGGTATGTGGACAACATGGGGGCCATGGTAAGGGCATCAAATGTGCTGAAGATGACCGCAAAACACACGGTCAGTGCGAAGGAATTAAAAAATCGACCAACAATGCCAGGGATGAGGGTCACCGGTAAAAATGTTGCTAATACGGTTGCGGAGGTCGCCAGAACTGCCAAGAAAACTTCGCGAGTTCCTTCCAAAGCTGCTTGTTTTGGCGGAAGCCCTTTTTCTATTTTATCCCAAATATTTTCACGTACAACAATGGCATCGTCAAGAATAAGCCCCACAGCCAAGGTGAGGCCCAGGAGCGTCATGGTGTTGAGGGTGAAACCAAACGCATAAAGTGCAAAAAAAGTGGAGAGGATAGTGGTGGGTAAGGCAAATCCTGTAATGAGAGTTGATTGCAACGATCCTAAAAAGAAATACACAACAATAATTGCGAGAACACCAGCTATAACAAGTGTTTCAACGACGTCATGAATAGTGAGTCGAATGAGCCGCGAGTTGTCGGCTACCATTTCCAATTTGACGTTGCGAGGCATTTTCCCTTCAAGCGATTTTGCTTGCTCCACCAGGTTATCAACCACTTCTACAGTGTTTGCATCGGATTGTTTCAAAACTTCGAGCATAACCACAGGCAGCCCATTGAGCCGAGCTATGGAATCGCGTTCCTTGAATGTGTCTTTTACAACGCCAACATCGGCAACGGTAAGAGATCGTCCTCCTGGTAGGGTTTTGATAATGGTGGAACCAACGTCACCAATGCTTGAGTATTCACCAACAATACGAATAGCTCGTTGCATGGGGACTTCGTTTAAGTTGCCGGCGGGCACATTTAAGTTTGCATTTCGCAAGGCCGTCGCAACATCGCTTGGGCTCAAATTCCAAAGTTCTAATTTTTGTAATTCCAATTCCACACGGATTTCTCGCTGCATGCCTCCAAAAACATTAATTTGTCCTACGCCGCTTGCTTTTTGAAGATGTGTTGAAACAAAGTCGTCGGCAATTCGACGCAGTTCAGATTCAGGAACTTCTTTGCTGCGCAGTGCATATTTCGCAACGGGTCGATCGGAATAGTTGAATCGCTGAATCACAGGTTCTTGAATGCCATCGGGAAGATCACGTCGAATACGGCCCACTTTTTCGCGGACATCCATAAGAGCGTCTTTCGCCGGAACTTCAAGTTTAAAGCTTGCAACAACCCGTGAAATTCCTTCTTTGGAAAACGACTGGAGAGTGTCTATGCCTGCAACCTGTAAAATGGCCTCTTCAATTTTTTTAGAAACCTGCAATTCAATTTCCCGTGGTCCGGCACCCATATAAACCGTTGTTACTGTTATAACTGGAGGATCGATCTTTGGCATTTGATCAACTCCCAGTCTGAAATATCCGATAATACCAAGCACAAGTAGCGTTGTTGTAATCATTGACATAAAAATTGGACGACTAATGCTGACTTCAACAATTTTCATGGGGACATCCTTGCATCAAGTAACATTTCATCAAGT
>CAIZES010000270.1 GCA_903932045.1 uncultured Silvanigrella sp.
GCTTGGCACGTGGCCTCGACCCCGTGTCTTCAGCTAACTTCACCGACTGGCAAGAAATGATTGACACAAACGTCACGGCAGCGTTCCGCATCACCCACGCAACCCTTCCAAGACTTATTGCACGTGGTGGAGGCCACATTGTTATGATGTCGAGCATTGCCTCTCGCGAATCATACGAAAAAGGCAGCGTTTACTGCGCATCAAAACATGCTCTCAACGCCTTCACAAAGGCGCTCCGCATTGAAACATGCGACAAAAATATTCGCGTTAGCATTGTAGAGCCCGGACTTGCTGAAACGGAATTCAGCAAGGTTCGTTTTTCAGGAGACACCAGTCGAGCTCAATCTGTTTACCAGGGCATGACTCCTCTCAATGCTGCAGACATTGCGCACGAAGTTTTATTTTGTTTGAAACAACCACCGCATGTGAATATTGACGAAATTTTGGTTTTGCCATCTGCTCAAGGATGCGCAACCAAAGTCCATCGCAAGAATTAATTTTCACCGAGAAAAAGATACAGCCGGTTTCTTTCTTAACGCAAAAAACAGCACAAATCCCGCGAGAGCGAATGCGGGAACAGTCATAAATAACGCGTTCCCTAGAGAACGCCCATTGCCACCCATAGAGTCGGAAAGTATTCCCACCGCACTCGGACTTATTGCATCACCAAAAGCGTGAATTAAGAAAACATTAACAGAAGCGCCCCAGGCCCGAATGGACGCCGGCAATGGAGTGACAGTAATATTATTCACTGGCGTGGTATTCGCAAAAAGAAAAGTTAGCGACACCAACAAAACAGGAAGAGCAAAAGAGACATCGCTCGCAACCAGGAACAATGCGATTCCAGCCGAACCCAACAACAGCGTGATCGCCGAAAAATAGATATCTACATTCGGAAAACGATCTTGCCAACGCTGTACGACCCAGCCACCCCAGAATGTTCCCAAAATACCGCTCAAAGCTGTTATTCCACCGGCAAAAATACCTGCTTTGGATGCAGACAAAGCATGTGCTCGCATTAAAAACGATGCCCCCCAATGTGTGAGGGCACCAATTGCAAACGAATAAAACGCATAGCAAAGTGTGGCAACAATCCAAAAACGGTTGGTGAACAATTGCTTCATTTTTCCCGAAAAAGAGAGTTGAGACGCAGCGTCATTTGCCGAGTCATTTAATCCTCGTTCGGGATCACTTGTAAACCACATGAGCGCTGCGATCAAAATTCCCGGAATTCCGGCAAGCATGAAGGCGCTGCGCCAACCCATCAATTGCGCAACAGTGCCAGCAATTCCAAAACCAACTGCTGAACCCAACGGAATCGCCAGAAAGAAAAATGTCAGTTTTGATGGTCTGTCATGTTCGGGAATAATATCGCACAGCATTGCAACGCCTAAGCCATAATACGCTGCTTCTCCCACTCCCACGAGCGCGCGCAACAATAGCAGTTGAGGATACGATCGCGAGAACGCCGTTATAAATGTTGCCAAACTCCAAATGAAAATCCCCACAGAAATAACCCGAGGCCGGCGAAAACGATCACCAAAAATTCCAAACATCGGGGCAGTCACCATGTAACTCAACAAGAAAACAGTGCCTAAAAAACCCCGCTGCTCATCGGACAAAAGCAACTCACGACCGAGAGGTTCCAATACTGCTGGCAAGGTGTAACGATCCATGTAGTTCAAAAAATTGATGCCAACAATGAACCAAAAGAGACGCTTTGCAAATAATTTTTTTTTCACCCGTTCCGTCCTCTCAATGGATTGAGCTGCCTAAGGCAACCAATAGCGAAACCCGATCCAATGACACTGTATCTTCAGTTGTAGCTGAGCCTCAATGCTATCGTATCTCTCTGCAACAAAACAGCGCGAGGGAAGAATACGTCCGCGGAAAGCAAAGTGCATAAAGTTTAGACACTGTCTAATCGTTAGACACCGTAGTTCACATTTCTCAAACAAAATATCAAATATAATTGAATAGTTAGGGGCGCACTCATTGGCACGCTTTTTGCATTTGATTCAACAATACATATTTTTAAGGAGCACAACATGACGATCAAAAGATCTCTTTTACTTTCCTCGTCAGTTTTACTCTCGCTCACCGCCAGCACAGGATGCAAATTCATTTTCGGCCCTGACACAACCAACCACATCATAACTCACGACGAAACCACTGTCATTTCGCACCCCATTGTGCAAATTCCGCTTGAAGATCCTGGGTGCCAGAAAACAAGCGGCATTTCCGATCTCGGCACACAACAAGTCCGTCTCTTTCGTAGCCCCATAGGAATCTCCTCCATGGAAGATTTTTCTGGAATAGATGCCTCTGGCCAAAGCGGACTCCATGGGAAATACGTCGGCGCTACGATCATTGGAGTGTCAAAGCAAGAAGATAAATACTGCTCAAAAGCAACTTCTGGACAACTCATTTGCAGCACCGAAGATGCAAAACTTATATCGGGTGGACGCCCCCTCTATTTGTGCAAGAAAAATTATGCCTATTCGCGTGACAGCGTAGAAGGAGTTGCTCTTGCCACATTTTCCACAATTGAAATAGCAGGCAAGTTTTACGCCGAAACAATGAAGAATGACCCCGCAATAGCCCCCGTCTGGATTATGCTCCTTCCCAAAATTGAAGTTTTGTATAGAGGTCGGTCCAACGATGGAACCAATATTGTGGTTTCCGAAAGCAAAACCGACAATGCTTTTTGGAGCACTGCAAAAGCCACCATTTCGGGAGCCAAAGCTGAGTTAGTCGAGGTTATTAGCGTTTTTCCTCCCAGTATGGAATATCAAAAGTCGAATGCACTTGGTGCCCGAGGACTGTGGGAACTTCCCTTCGTTGTTGCGCACGAATACGGACATCACGTTTTTTATACAAATGTTCTCCAATTCCAATCCATAGTTGCCAATCAAAATTCTTTAACCAACACCAACAACGATAGCGGTAGCAATGGCAACAGAACCAATGGAATTATGTTTCAAACTGCTTCTCAAATTGCGCGAGAAACAACAAGCGACTGGGCCAAGAGGATACTGAATCAAAAAATGAAAGACCC
>CAIZES010000271.1 GCA_903932045.1 uncultured Silvanigrella sp.
GAAACATCTCATTCGTTATATGGCGCGGCATTCTAAACGTTCTTCGTTTCTGTGATTCTTTTACCTCCGGATTAGGGCTT
This sequence comes from uncultured Silvanigrella sp., assembly GCA_903932045.1. Taxonomy (GTDB): domain Bacteria; phylum Bdellovibrionota_B; class Oligoflexia; order Silvanigrellales; family Silvanigrellaceae; genus CAIZES01. The sequence continues at coordinate 81 of CAIZES010000271.1, forward strand.
TCTGATTTAACAAGTTCTGGCAAAGATAGCTCTTGGTTTAGTTTCTCATCCTTGTTTTGCTTTAACTGAAATCGCAACATATCCTGATTTTCCTCCTGCCCCCAAGTATACTAAACTTTTGGTGCAAAATGTCTCAGGCTGCTATGGCACAGAGGGCTTACATGATACATTCCATAAGAACTCAATATCTCTGTTGCCTTGCCGGCTTACGTCTTGACGACGACGATTTCGTCACATATCATGAAATATGACGACAGCTCCGACGTCAAGGAATTAGGAGACCGATGTTATGCAATATATACAACGAAAACAGTCAATTTCAACCGACAAATCCTGTTTCCTGTTTGGACCTCGCCAAACAGGAAAATCGAGCCTGCTACGCGAAACCGTGCAAGCAGCGCACATAATCAACCTATTGGAATCGGAAACCCACCTAGCCTTTTTGCAGGCTCCTCAGCGCCTGCGAGAGATTGTTACTGAACCCAACACAACTGTCGTGATTGACGAGATTCAGCGCGTTCCCGCATTATTGAATGAAGTCCATCTGCTTATCGAGGAAAAACAGACGCGTTTTGTGCTCACAGGATCTAGCGCACGAAAGCTTCGTCATGGTGGTGTGAATTTACTAGGCGGAAGAGCACGCTCAAAACAACTACATCCCTTTGTCGCAGCCGAACTTGGCGAAGCTTTTTTTCTCGCGAGAGCCCTTGAGTTTGGAAGTTTGCCCTCTATTTGGTTTTCCGCGTCACCAGCGGAAGATCTCGCTTCGTATACGCAAAACTATCTTCAACAAGAGATTGTCGCCGAAGGTGCCTCACGCAATCTTCCGGCATTCGCCCGGTTCTTACAAATAGCAGCTCTGTGTTCAGGGCAGATTCTGAATTTCACGCAAATTGCCAGCGACGCGCAAGTACCCAGAACAACCGTTCACGAATACTACGGCATTCTGAAAGATACTTTGTTAGGTTGCGAGCTTCCCGCACTTAAAAAGGCCACCACACGAAAGCCCGTTTCCACATCCAAGTTCTATCTTTTTGATATTGGAGTTGTTCGGTCCCTGCAAAAGAGAAAAGGACTCACACCCAAAACACCGGAATATGGCGACGCATTAGAACACTGGATTTTCCATGAACTCAATACTTGGTGCTCTGTACATTTCGGTCATGAACTTGCTTATTGGCGTACATCGTCGGGATTCGAAGTTGACTTTGTGTTAGACGAAAACATCGCCATAGAGGTTAAAGCAAAAGAAAATGTGACCAAGGAAGATCTAAAAGGCTTGATTGCAATTGCAGAAGAAATAACCCTCAAAAGGCGCATTTTAGTCTGTTTGGACCCTCGTGCACGCATTGTGAACGGCATTGAAATTTTACCAGCCTTGGAATTTTGCAAAAAACTCTGGCAAGGGGAAATTTGATTGAAGCTCATTGTGCATTCCTTCCAGTGCAACGAGTGTGGCAGTAATTGCCCTCACATCTTCTACAATGCACTTGATTGCCATCTTGGCGCCACAGCGCACACAAACTAAAATATCAATAGCGAAAGTTCTCTTGAGC
>CAIZES010000272.1 GCA_903932045.1 uncultured Silvanigrella sp.
CAAACATCTAAAAACACTTACAAATGAGATGAGACACCCCTGGCACTAGCCGTGGGGCAAATAGCCCAACATTTGCCATTTTCTAGCCAATGACCTATTTTAAGCCCATTATAAAAGTCTTTTTAAGGAGAGATTAAGTGAAGCTAAAGAGTGGATCGTTTCAAGTTGTAAAACTCCGCGCTGAACTTGTGAATGAATCGCCTTGTTTTCGAATTATTCAAATCCCGGCCTGGGCCTCAATTGAAGTTAGCTGCGCCACGATACGCGGTGCGTTTGGTAAGTTAAAACCGAAGGATTCGTGGATGCTGCGTGACGTTGAACATTCTATCAATTATGCCGACAGCTCGTATCTGGATGACGAAGCAACTGTTTGCGGATGTTGCCGTTCGCTTGCCGATGTTTTGCATTCTGGCGCAGTGCGTTTGAACCTGGAGAATCGAAAAAATAGTCTTGAGCGCATTGCTATTGAGGTTATTTCTGTTGATGAGCCCCTCGACGGCATGATGCTTCCAAACTGCCTTGAAGGCGCGAATCCTCATGAAACATTTGTTCCAGAATTTGCCACCCGCGCTATGCTTGGGGAGCCAATTTCTTTACAAGATTTAGCTGCCGAGGCATTTTCTTTATATTCCGATATTGACCACATCTATTTGGAACACAACAACGACGAGCGCATGAATTTCAACTATCTCCGATATATGCCAGCTCAATATATTGAAGAAAAACTCAAGAACGCAGTAACTGATGGGCTCACAGAAATGTCTAACGAGCCTAATAGCGTGTTCCAATGGCCGGCTCTTGCCTTTGCTGTTCTGATAGAAAGACAAAGCGAAGCTTTGGTTGACCTTATCCCTTTCGTTCTTAAAGCTATTATTTCCCAGAAAAATATTGATGACGGTAGTTTTGTGTATTTTTGTCAGCTTATTTGGCACGCTGCCAAAATCCCCGCGTTTAGAACAAAGCACGTATCACTAGAAGATCTCGATTTTATTGCCCACAGTGAAACATGTCTGCAAAAGTTGCGCGAAGAAATCGCTACGTTCGATATTTCCGACCGCGTCAAAGATTTTGACGCATCCGACTTTGCGCAAACGCTTCCCAGTTTTTCCACCGATGCATCTTCATCAAATGGTTTCCTTGACACAGAAATGAACGACAACTACCAAGCGTCGTTTCCTGTGGTCTCGCAAGGTTATTCAGAGCCTCGGTTTGTTCCTCCCCCCAAAAAAGAGGTTGACGCAAGAAGAAACAAGAATAAAGCGGCGCGCAAAGCGAAAAAATCAGGAAAACGAAAGTAAATACGGATAACCAAAAATACCTCACACTCCCTCTGACTGGTTCAGTTCAAAGCATTGGCAATTGTTTGCGCATTTGCTTGCCACATTCCTAAAATATTTCCGCCAGGAGCTCCTTTAGCAGCAAGCACATCGGCAACCAATTCGCCTCCAATGGTCACTTGAGCTTCCCGCGCCACAGCATCCATCAATTTGCGCTGCGACCCGGTTTCAACAAACACAGCTTTAATTTTTTCGGCACGAATGGTTTTCACAAGGGAACGGACAGCCTCGGGCGTGGGCGAGGCCTCAGTAGAAACCCCTTGCAACGAAACAACTCGAAAACCAAATGCTTCTCCAAAATAGGCAAGCGACTCGTGAGTCACAGCCACAATTCTTTTTTGCGGAGGCACTTTCGCAAGTATGTTGCGAGTTGTTTGCTCTGCCTGAATAAGTCGTTTTTCAAAATCTTTCTCACAAGCAGCTATTTTTGTTTTATCTGCACCAGGAAGACCGGCAACAAAAGCGCCTATTTTTTGAGCTGCCTGAAGCACAAAACGTGGGGAATGCCAAAAATGAGGATCAACCGTTGGACGACGCTCTGTGGATGAACCATCTTTGCGAAGCGGTAAAACCGATGCGAGTTCCAAACGACGTGTAGCACCTTGCAACATTCCGGGCTTGAGCCAACCTTCTAAACCGGCCCCCACAAAAATTGCTGCCTCGGCTGTTTTTAGGGCTCGAACAGTTTGAGGCGTAGCTTCAAACGTATGAGGATCGGAATCACGGGATTCCAGCGTTTTCACCTGCACACCAGAACACGTCACTTCGTCAACAATGTCTTCCAAAACCGGTGTTGTCACCACAATCGCAATTGCTGCAAGCATAGCAATAATCCTTTCAATGCCTCACACTCACACTTTCAAGATTCCAGGCTTTCCTTGGCTTTCCTTGGTGTTCTCAAGCGTTCTCAAGCGTTCTCAAGCGTTCTCAAGCGTTCTCAAGCGTTCTCAAGCGTTCTCAAGCGTTCTCAAGCGTTCTCAA
>CAIZES010000273.1 GCA_903932045.1 uncultured Silvanigrella sp.
CAGCCCGAGACTCCTCTGAGTCGGATGAAGGGATATGCTCCCACTTTGGAGATTCCACATAGGCAATTGAGGAATTGCTCAGTGAAATGCCCTTGAGAAGTAACGCTGCTTGTGCGCTCGTAATGAGTGGTTGAAAATCTTTTTTCATTTCCAGATGAGTCGGCAAACTTGTAGCTGGTTCTTCGGAAATGATTGCGAGAGTTCCGTTGGTTCGGCGACCAAGTCCAACAATTTGAATGCGCGTGTTTCGCCGAAGATCGAGAAGTGCTAAATGTGCGTCTATGGCAACAAATGTATTTTGTAGCGATGTGATACGACGCTGAGCCAGCTCATCGGTGGTTTCGGTGTTTCCCGTAGCGGGATCGATCCACCAAAGGCTCCGAACGCGTTGTTTTTCTGAAAAGAGACGTCCAAAACGCAGAAGTTCTTGCAGAGCCAGTTGTGAAAGGGGAGCTAATTTTTGTGTGCATCGCGACTCTGGGAAAAGAATAGGCACAACTTTTTCGGGAATTTGCGATTGAGCAACGAGGAGTTTTTCAACACTACGAATAGAGAGTGTTGTTTCAGAGTTCAGGTTGCACAACTGAGCAAGTTGGCCCCCCAGAACGTCGGCAACAGGTGACGCTGTTCCTAGTGTCAAGATCTGCGTCCGTCCTGTTTGGGTGCTTGTTAGAATGGTGTTTAAATGTTGAGTGAGTGTGCGCTGCTCATTTTCATTCAAATAGTCTTTGCGGATTCCATGTTCCCAAGGCTGCATTCCAGAGAGAAGCGAAACAATTTGTGCGAGTTCAGATTCGGATGATGGTGCCACATCGGCAATAATTCTGAGGTTTGCTTTCCATTCGTCTAACGCCGGTACGTTCAGAATTTTTTCGAGTTCCTCGCGATTGAGATGGGGAACCATGATGGTCATTTCATGGATAACCCCGGGGTCTCTATTGGCGGGCGCAACTCTTCGGTAAAACAATGAGACCTGCCAGTCCACAACAAGAACAATGCACACTGCAATCACAAGAGTCATGGCTCGAGTGACCCGAAGTGTTGAAGAAAAGGGCTCACGTATTTTTCGAATTGCCGCGACACCAAATATTGTGATCCAAATGAGCATGAGTATCGCGCGATACGTGCCACCACCATTTGCAACAAGAAATCCGAGAGAATGGTAGTCAGACACAAGTACCGGGTTTTCGGCTATGGCTGCTAGAATATTGAGAACGCTGGTGAGCGCGAAGATACCTATTGATGCGAGAAGTTGTACGGATGGTTCTAGGCTGGGAAATAGAAACAGCGAACCCAATCGCGAAATAAGGAACGGAACAAGTGCGCCTGCAAAAGAAAACAGAAGAATTTTTCCAAGAAGAGCAAATTTGAATGCAACTGCAATGTGCGCAGCGCTTGTTCCAAAGAGTACGGGAATAGCGGGCAGCGCAAGAAAAAATCCTAAAATTACAGAAGCAAATAAAACGTGGCGGATAAAATGGAAACTTAAAAAGAAAAATCCGGATCGGAGCCAGTCGGATGATTTCACGGAGTGCATTCCCTTTAGTTTAACGATAGATGAAGAATTCTTGTGCTTCTTCGCCAAAACGTTGAGCGTCTGCAGCAGCCCAGTTCATGGTTGCGTTCATAATTTCTTCGCTTTCCGAACAAACTCCCAAACGCAATGCGCTTTCAAAAGCGGTTTTCCATTTTTCATGTCCTAGCACTAGCAAATAGGGCGGATCTTGGAAATTATATTCATACCCAGGCTCCTTCCATTTGAAGTTTTCCCGACATGAAGCAATTGTGTGGTACAAATACCAAGTGCCAAGTTCAAACGGCAAAAGGTTTTCTGCATTTGTAATGTGGAATTCTAGGCCTTTGCAAATTTGTGTAGCGTGTTTGTTGAACGTGGGTCGAAAGTCGTGCGGGCGTATGGCAACCGAATTTGTTGGAAAGCGTTTTTCCAAAAAGGCGCGCGTCGCTGCAGCGTCTTGCCACGGCGCTCCTGCTAACAGAAAAGGCAGTGTTGTTCCGCGTCCCTCACTTACATTTGTTGCTTCCAAAACAACAAATCCAGGGAACAAATATGCTGCCAGCCAATTGGGCATATTGGGCGATGGTAGCGTCCAAGGAAGTGCTGCAAGTTCGGAGAGAGGAACATTGCGTTGAAGCCCCTCAAATTCAATGACGCGGTAATCCAGTGAGACCTTTTTCCAGTTTTTATAATACAGGCCAAATTCGCCTATGGAGAGACCGTGCCGCAGCGGAACTGGGCAGCATCCTACAAAACTCGCATAGCGCATATCCAGTGCGTTAGCTTCCACATGACGCCATTTATTTGTTGTGGGGCAGCGGTGAAGCATGCCAATAGGGTTTGGTCTGTCAAGCACCACAATTCTCTTACCGAGTTTAGCGGCAACATCAATGCAATTGGCAAGCGTTTGTATGTAGGTATAAACGCGGCATCCGATGTCGGGCATATCTACGAGAAGCGTGTCGACAAGTTCCATTTGTGTGGACGAAGGTTCGCGTGATTTAGAATAAAGGCTGAATAATGGAACCTGAGATCCATTAGGGAGAGAAATTTTTGTATCGGGAGTTTCGAACATGTTGTCTTGTTCGGTTTGGCCGTACCCATGTTGTGGGCCAAAAACAGCAGTAATTTTTGTGTTTGGTTCTTGCAAACGTGCTGTGGCTTCGTGAATGACTTCAACGGCAGGACGATAGTGGGAGTCGGTCACTGCCTGATGTGTAATAAGGCCAATGCGTCCAAGACCAGAAAGAAGCTTGGGATTGGCTGAAACTCTGTCGAGACCCAATTTCATGATGTTGCCCCTTTTCGCACGGAAATTTTCGACAGTCATTGTAAGCTATTCGGAGGGGCTTTGTACAGGTTTGGGAAAAAATCGCGGTGCGGGTGCAGGGCTGTCTTATCTAAAACAGGCTTGACATGGGGCGATCACTTCTAAGTCCACGCGGCACGCGGCACGTCGAAGGCCACGATTTCCGAGTTTCGTTGACGTAAACGTCCGCGCCTGCCGTGGTGGTCAGCGTGCCGCGTGTCGCGGGC
>CAIZES010000274.1 GCA_903932045.1 uncultured Silvanigrella sp.
ATCAACTCCCAGTCTGAAATATCCGATAATACCAAGCACAAGTAGCGTTGTTGTAATCATTGACATAAAAATTGGACGACTAATGCTGACTTCAACAATTTTCATGGGGACATCCTTGCATCAAGTAACATTTCATCAAGTGATAATTTCTTCAGTAACATTTTATTCAGTAACATTTTATTCAGTAACATTTTATTCAGTAATATTTCATCACGAGACATTGTTTGAAGAAGTTAAAATCGCACCAACATTCCTGTTGTTGCGGTTAGGGAATTTGCTCTATCCAATGTGTTTGCCTGAAAACCAAAACGCCGAACCGAACATTCAATGTCCCAGCCAGGTCTCATTGCATAAGCAATGGAAACTGTGCCCACTGGAGCGATGTTTGTGTTAAAAAAGGAGTCGGAGATTCCTGTTCCAATTTGATTCAGTGCTTGAACCCCTGCGCCTAAACCAATGCCCGCCTTCACGCCGGAACGCCAAATTTTCTGTGCAAACAGCGACCCATGAGTCTGAAGGAGGCGGTGTGTGACTGAAGAAGAACGTTCCTGAATGCCATGTTGTTCAACAGTGACGTCGCCTTGGTAAATTCCAACAGCCAGGTTTAGGGCCAAGTCTAGGGACTTCTGCCGCGCCCAAGAAGTGGGTGACAGTTGTACGAGATCAAAAATCGACTTTGCAGCGCTGACCTCAATACCGACGAGTGGCTGCACTGTTTCAATGGAAAAGGTGTCTTCTTCATGGGAAAAAGTGGAATGAAGACCCATACCGCCTTCAACTTGCAAGCCAACAATGAGACCAAAATCAATACCTAACAAATCTGATGAAGCAGGCGCTGCTCGTTGATCTTTTTCAATGGCAAATACTTTGGACAGTTCAGTTTGGCGCTGTTCTTCGGCCTTCCGTTGTCCGTCGTTGGGCGCGGGCACAGCGGCAGGAGTGGGAGAGGCCGATACGGAATTGAGCGACTCGCCCTCTGCGGAATTGGAATTTGGCTGTGATTTTGCGTCTGAACGAGAACCTGATTTTGCATTCGACTTTGAATTTGGTTTTGAATTTGATTTTGGTGTTGACTTTGTTTGAGGATTTGCATTCTCGTGCTGTAACGCTCTGTTTGCCTCGTTAATCAATCCTTCCAGAGAAGAATCACCACGGGCATTTTCGCCAGTAAAAGTAGAAATCATAATTGCAGAAAAAGGAATAAAGGTCATAAACGAGATGGTGCTAGCTCCCAAATTTCTTTGAGCCATGGAAGCGGTTCGGTGTCGGCTAACTGCCATAGCACAATCCTCCTTGCTTGAGTTTGAGTCTGTTCTCTTCTTAGCGCAAATACCCTAGGCGAGGCAAACCCCTCGTTGCATTTCTAGCAAATGAGAATATAACAGAACCAAATTCAAACTGCGGAGGAATTCCACCTTTGCTGCGTAATGCTATTGTTCCAAAATTTTTAGTTGTGTGTTGTGGCCTTGGGCTTGCCGCTTCAGAGTCTGTTTTTGCGCAAGATGCCTTAACCCAGAATGCAAATGAAGCTGCAAGAAAACAAATTGTTGTGGAATTTGGTTTGGACGAGGCTCTTCGGGTTGCGGCAGAAACATCTAAGGATCTTGCCAAGAATAATCTCGATTTGAAACTTGTTGACGCGCAAGCAAAGTCCGCTCGTGCGAGTTTTTTGCCCACACTTCGTGCATCTTCGGTGGCTGGTACAACTCACATCCCTGAAAACCCAGATCCCTATTTGAATTCTGGACAAACCCTGCCCGATACTCGGGGAGAAAATACCGGTGACGTTAATTTTTATCAGATAGAAGCTACACTTACCCAGAATTTATTTGCAGGCTTTTCGCAAGTGGCGTTGTGGGACGGTGTTTCACTTCAGAGACAGTTGCAGGAAGTTGCGCGCGAAAACATTCTTCGTTCGCTGGCGCAGAATGTTTTTGAAGCCTATTTAAAGCATCTTTATTTGCGCGAGCAGCTGGACGCCAGTCAGCAGGTTTTGGTACTGCGTCGGAAACGGCTCGCTGAAATATCGGTGCGCGAACGGGTCGGACGCTCCACTGCGCTTGATTTTATGCAGGCACAACTTGACATCAATCAGCAGGAAGTTGAGTTGCTTCAATTGCAGAGCGATATCGACAAAAGTAATTCCGATATCATGCGTCTCCTTGGGCAGCCAATCAATCGCATTTTTTCTCCCAAAGACAATTTGCAAATTATTTTTACCAGTTCCGGACCGTTGCCTCCATTGGATGAGGCATATACCAAAATCATAAATAAGCATCCTGCTTTGCAGGAGGTTGCGCTTAATATTCGCATTGCTGAGCTTCAATATCAAAGCCAAAATGGACATAATTTGCCATCCGTCGATTTTACTCTTGGAGTTGTGAACAAGGCAAATAGGCGAGCCGATGTTGGCGCTACCAACAGAACCAATTACTCGGGGCAAGTCAAAGTTGAAATTCCCATTTTTACTGGGCTCTCAAGTTTTGCCGAAAAAGAGCAATATATTGTTCGGAAAGAGAGCCTTGCAATTGAGCGCCAGCAGCGCCTCGATACTTTATTTAAGCAGCTCGAAACCGTTTATGAAGATTTTCGTGTGGCGGATGCAACGCTTGCTCGGGACGAAGCCAATGTGAAGCTTGCGGACGCTTCAACACAGCGCGCAGAGTTGCTTTTTAATGCTGGACGAGCCTCAAATAATGATGTTCTCGAACAATACACTCGAAAATTGAAAGCGCTCTATCAACTCGCAGGAACGCGCTACAAGCGTGCGCTGGCAAAAGCATCTGGGAAAATTCTGATTCAAGGGGTCTATTTATAATGAAAATTATGTCCACGAAAGCCTCAAAATCCCTTTTGGCCGTTGTTATCGTTGGGGGAGGTGTCGTTTATCTCTTTCGTCCGAAACCCGTTGTTGTTGATCGGGCTGAAATTCAAAAAGAGCAGCATCTTGTTGTTTATTTAGAAGGCGAAGGTGTTTTGCAGCCTGTTCAAGAAGCCTATGTTGCGGCCATCAAGGGGGGGCGGCTCGACGCTCTCCAAACGCAGGTGGGGGCGCATGTTGAAGCCGGCGCCATTTTGGGTGCTTTGGAAACAGGGACACTTTCTGCCCGTTTGCGATCGGCACTGCGATCTTATCGTTCCGCTGAAATGGATTTGTCGAGAGTTCGTGCTCTTCTGGCACAAGGTATTGCTACCCAACAAGAACGCGACGATGCTACCACGCACGCTACTGTTCTTCGTGAGGAATTGGAACAAGCAAAAACGGCGCTTGAGCAAAGCGTTTTGAGATCTCCCATTTCGGGGGTTGTCACTTATCTTGGGTTCAAAAAAAATGAATTTGTTCCCGACGGGGGAAGAGCTTTTGCCATTCAAAATATGAACGAACGAGTTTTGCGTTTTAAAATTCCTTTTTCCGATTCAAAAGTATTTTCTTATCGCGACGGAACCGTTCAAGGTTCTTTTCCCGTGGAAGTTGCTTCTGCAGAAAAAGAGAATGGAGAACATTTTATAACTTTTAAACTTCCCATTGAGCGTGTTTCTAAGGAAAGCGATTACGATGGCCTTTACGAAGAACTGCAAATACGAGGCAGTGCCGATGTTTTTACATCGCTTCAGCATAGCGACAGGCTTCATGTGCGCATTCCTATTCGCACCTTGGATAATGTTTGGATAGTTTCGCGGCAGTCCCTAGTGCCTAACGACAAGGTCAATTTAGCGGCGCTGGTGCAAGAGACAAAAACATCTCGCATCAAAAAAATTCCGGTGCAAATTGTTCATTCATGGAAAGAAAAATTGGCAATTTCTCCATTGGGAGATGATGTCACCGTTTTGGTGCCCGGATTTGCAAATCAAGATGAAACTGTTTCGGGCAACAAAAAAGTGGCAATCCGCGCCAGTCGTGGCGCGCTCTAATAGCTATTTTTGCTGTGTGAGATGGAATGTACCGGTTTGCCCCGTGTAGGTTGCGTTTACAGCGCCTTGAATAGAACCATCATCCAAAAGGTCGCAAAAAATATCGAGACGCGCATTTGCCTGATATGTCAGAACCATTTTTCTGCGGAAATAGTCAATGGAAACCTGATTAAATCCAAGTTGAAGCCCTTCAAGATTGAATCCACCAATTTTACCGGCCGTGTAATCCAAATCGTAATTTCCTGGATTGATATAGGTGGAAGGGGATGGGCTCAATTTTACAGAAAAACTTCCAGTTGTTCCGGCATCCGACCCTGAGGTATAGTTAATTTTGCCGACCCAGTTGCCAACATATTTAGGCTTTATTTTTAAGCTTCCAACTGCGTTGGTGCGAGTGAGCTTAAATGCGCCAATAGCACCTGTTGTGCCGGAGAAAAGAGTGCCTTCAAAGGTTCCGTCCGTGGTGAGATGCCCGTCAAAGCGGAGATTGGGAGTGGCCGCATTGCCCATGGATCCTTGCGACGAACGGAGATAATTGACTTCAAAGTGCCCATCGTTGATATTATATAATGCGTTATAAGCCTTGTAGGGACCACCTTCGTTATCAATAACAAATGAAACATTAAAGGACTTTTGAATGTCTACAGGAGCGCCAGGTGTGGGTTGAGGCGCATTTTGAGAGAGGGCAATGGCCATTTGAATGGAATGCGTTTTCCAAATTCGTCAACA
>CAIZES010000275.1 GCA_903932045.1 uncultured Silvanigrella sp.
ATGCTAACCTGCTCTGAAAGAGGTCTCTGGGTTGATTTATAATAATCAACACACGCGCCACCCAGTGCCTCAGCCAACGCAAAACAATTGGCATCGTTTTCACAAAGCACCGGAACGGAAATTTCCAACGCTTTCGCCAAGTCTTTTCCAACAGCTTTTCCAACCAAAGCAAAAGCACTTCCATTGAGATATATTTGCGATGAAGGCTCTACCGAACCAGGAACTCCCAAACCAATACTCAAAAGTTGAGAGGGTGAAATGGAGTGTTCTCCGCACAAATTACGACACAAATGCGCAAGTTTGGAAACAACTTGATCGTAGCCAAGATGACGCTCAGTGGGAACGCGCTGCTTCGCCAGCACCGAAACTTCGAATATTTCTCCGCGTATGTTTTGCACTTCAAAGCAATGAGAGGCACGAGCGTGACGCCCAATCACAAAAAGAGCTGCTTCAATTTTGGTACCGCCAACATCGTATCCTAAGAAGTACATGCCATTTCCTCGCTTCACAAAATAGAAACATCGTGCAAAGACATCCAGTTCATAACAGTTCGCATTTCGCGATTGCCGATAATTCCCATGCTGTATGCAACGTCAAAAATTTCCGTGAGTTTCATCAAACTATGCACCGCAATATTTGCTTCCAGAAAACCACGATTTGCCGAACCAAATTCACTCCCAGAGATACATGTGCCGCAAAGAACATTAGCCCCCTCTGAGCGAAGCTGTTCAACAGTACGCACAATTGTATTTCCGCTCAGAACCAGATCGTCGGCCACTATCACATTCATGCCCGGTGAGCACACGCCCACAATGCTGCGCTCAGACGACGCTGCCTCCAAATTGTCACGCAATTTTGCGTAAGCAAACTGGCAACCAAAGGCATCGGCAAGCGCAAATGCCGGAACAATGCCCGCAACCGCCATACCAACAATAACCGTACCCTGATTGGGACGCATGCCTAATTTTGTTTCCAGGTTTCGCATCCACTGCAAAAGCACGCGTTTGCGAAGAACGGGATTCGAAAAAATTCGGGTGTAATCTATAATCACTGGCGAAGCCTTGGCTTCAGTATCGTTAAATTCACGATCAGTGCGAATTTCAATGGCTTTGAGATCAAAAATCCGTTTTATGATATCGCGCATTTCAGAATCAAGAATCATATAAAAAAGGCCTCACTTGCTGAAGCCTCAATTTACCATACTAAACAAAGAACACCACCACCTGGCAGTGCTACCCACTGGAAAAGAACTCTTAGATTTGAACACCGGCGGTTACCAACACCTCTTGCTCGTGAGGTTCGGTTTTAGGAAATTTTGGGAAATAGAATTTGTATTCCATGCTTGCCGAGAAGGCTCCTAGCAAATTTATTCCTATTCCAGCAACAGCCGACGGACTGTATCGAATGGGATCTTTGATGCTTTGCGAAGTTCCTGCAGTGTCATCGGTGATAGTTATCAAACGCTGCCTCGCACGCACACCTGCACCAGCCTTTATCCAAAGCCCCCCAAAGAGCCGTGGAGCGACAGTCAATTGAACATTTGCAAGCCGCTGCTCCTCTTTGTACCGATAAGGTGCATCGGAATTTGAAACATCAACATTCGCATCTTTTTGGAAATCGATGTCGCCATATTCATCTCGCATTGCAATGGATTTCTTGGTGGTATCCACTTTGTTAACGCCACCATTTGCGGAAAGCACAAACAAGCGCCCCAATCGCAGGTCGGCCTTAACGCCATAGGTCAAACGCTGTGTCACCGTTTGCGTTTCGGTTGTAGCGGAAGAATTGGTGCCAGCAATGTTGTCGGGCTTAATAGCTTTAGTAGAACTCACCGAGGCATATGGGCCCACCGTTAGCGCTCCCGCGTGCAATGTTTTTGCCTGAGCCAAACAGGGCAATCCCAACGCTAACACTAGAAATCTCGCTGCAGAAATCATTTTCACTGCCATGTGCATTCCCCCCCCTCACGCTCCGTATCGGAAATTGCCGTGGGATGATGAGACAAACATGGAATGTGCTACGTCAATACAATGACGCACTCCCTCACGTTTGTTCAATCGCCGAAAACTCGACGCATGTTCTTTGCTTTTGCTCTCCAAAAGAATGACAATGAAAGTAGCATCCGAGGGTTTTCATGAACGCAGCACAAGTCCATATCATTGGAACAGTTTGTAGCCGCATGGGCCCTTTAGCGTTCAATGCTCTTAACGACGCCTGCACTGAAAATAACCTGGAGTTATGCCAAGGTCTTAACGAAACCAGCATTGTGCAACATCTCAAAACACATCCACACGACATGCTGCTCGCTGACATTAAGACTCTTGCCGAACTTGTAGAAAATCAGCAATTCGAGCCCAACGAGCAAACACTAGCCGCCATTTTTGAAAGATATAATCCAGAATTTGCAACATTTCAGTCCAAAGGAAAACATCTTCGCTATCTTGTGAGTGCTCGACACCCAGCTCTCCTTAGGGCATCCCTGTCAGCCATATTTCGGTTCCGATTTGATCAACACTTTTTGGGAATTCCGCATCATATTATCAATAAAGACCATAAAAAAGTGTATCGGCACAAACTTAAAAGTTCATCGGAACGAACTGCCCTTCAAAACGCAACTATCGATTTTTTCTCTAAAGAATTAGAAAACACAAAAAACAAGCACGTTCTGGGTAACTCGAGCTATCCAAAATACATGGGCGACATTTTGGACGAACTCCTCATGAATGCTATTTGGGACGCCAATGAAAAACGAGCTCATACGGACAGAACCCATGAAACAAACCTCGACAGCACGGAACAAGTTATCGTAGAAGCAGAATGCGACCACGAGAGTTTTGTGCTTTCAGTAACCGATTCTCAAGGTTCTTTTCCCGAACTGGGCATACAAAAACCGCTCAAATATGCTTTGGGTTTTCGCGACGAAATAGAGATAAACGAGGGCTCAGGAGGAGCTGGCCTGGGGCTCTACATGACTCTGCAGAAGGCTGCGCTTTTGAGCTTTGAAGTCGAACGAGGAAAATACACCCGTGTCACGGTTGTCCAACGCATGGACCAACCCTTGACAGAAATGCAAAGATGGCCCCGCACGGTACTTTTTTTCCTGAAGTGACAAAATCATAAAATAACAAAATCGCAAAATCGCAAAACAACAAAAGCGCGGAAGCCGAAGCTCCCGCGCCGTTGAATCAATCCACTCAAAACGAAATTACTTCGCTTCCTTGTGATTTGTGTGCTTGCGGCAGAATTTGCAATACTTGCTCAGTTCAATTTTCTTGGTCTGAGTTTTCTTGTTTTTAGTAGTGAAATACATAGAACCGCAGCCTTTTTCTGTACACATGAGTCTAACGAAATCGCGCATGAATCACCTCAAACATAAGCCAATGGGGTGGAACCTAAAAGTTCCAGCCTTCCCGGAAGACCGGGCAGAAACCGTTCCATACCTGTTTGCTCCCAAAAATGCAATAGTTGAGCAGAACCTCGGAACAAACTACTCTAACAAATGCAACAAACTCCCAACCCAACGCAACAGTGAGCCAAAGCATAACGCCACAAAGCCACCAACGGAGGCCCTCGTGACCAATCTCAATCACCCGAGCCAAGAAACATCTTGCTCTTGCCAGGCCCACGCTACCAACCACAACTTCGCTCACCTTGGACATACGCACGAAAATGGCCATTTGTGGCACAATCAAGCATGGCACAAACAGGCATCCATTATTGTATTCGCCATTTCCAGTACAGTTTGGTTAACGGCCACACTGCTTGAACATTTCGTTTCGCATTCATTGGGAACATATACATTCGCACTTGCCAGCTTGATAGCGTCGTTTTCTCTTGTCAAAACAGCCTTATCAAACATGCGTGCCCGACGTTTTTTGACAATTGAAACCCTTATGCTTGTTTCCTGCTGCGGCGCTTTCACAATTGGAGCACCTTCTGAGGCCGCTGCCGTGGTTACACTTTACGCATTGGGGACATCAATAGAGGAGCTAGCGAGTCGAAAATCAGGAAAAAGCATTGCAGCCTTGCACTTCATACAACCCGATGAAGCACTCATAATAGAAGGAACAAACCGAATTCTAACACCCACACGTTTGATTCGTGTTGGACAAACAATATTGACAATTGCAGGCCAACGCATTGCTGCAGACGGCGTTATTGTGGAAGGAAAGTCGTTTGTTGACGAATCACAACTCACAGGCGAAAGCAAACCTGTTCTGCGGGAAGCCAACGAAAATGTTTTTGCGGGAAGCATTGTCCTTGACGGCAGCCTCTACATAAAAGTAACTGCATCCACAGAAAACACCAAACTCGCAAGAATTATCCACCTCATTCAAGAATCAATCTCTTCAAAAGTTCCCTTAGCCACAACCATCGAGCGCTTTGCAAAATACTACACTCCATTTATTTTTATTCTTGGTGCAGTTGTCGCCACACTTCCTCCAATATTTTTTTCTGCCGACTGGCACACATGGATTTATCGGGGCTTAAGTTTATTGCTCATAGGGTGTCCGTGCGCACTTATTCTTTCCACACCAACATCAACAACGGCTGCAATCGCAGTCGCTGCCAAAATGGGTGTTCTTGTGAAGGGCGGAAAACCACTGGAAGCCATTGGAAGAGCCAGTTTTATTGCGTTCGACAAAACCGGAACACTCACAACAGGGCAACCATCCGTTCAGAAAATTTATTGCGAAGCACATATATCCGAACGCGAAATCCTCGAAAAAGCAACTGCGATAGAAATGCATTCGTCGCACCCCTATGCATCGGCAATTCGGGACTTTGCCACACTCTCGAGAATTCAAATACCACATGCTTCTGAAGTTTTAACTCTTCCTGGAGTTGGAATTGAAGGCGTTGTGACAAACACCAAAATTGCAATCACTTCATACTCACACTCGAAAAGCATGTTTAAGCTTTCAAGCTCACTTGAAAAAGCCATAGCAGAATGCGAAAGCAATGGAAATTCTCCTCTGATTGTTGTTCAAGATTCAATAATGTTGGGAGTTATATCCGTTACCGACACCCTACGCCCCGAAGCCAGCACAGTTGTCACACGTTTGTCGCAACTCAAATCTCAGTGCATTATGCTTACCGGAGATTCCATTCCATCGGCAAACTTCTTTGCACGAGAACTTTCAATTCCTGCGCACGCAAACCTTTTGCCCGAAGAAAAACTAGAACATATCGATCGGCTCAAGCAAAAGGGCGTGGTTGCCATGGTGGGCGACGGCATCAACGATGCGCCAGCGCTTGCACGAGCCGATGTGAGTATTGCTATGGGAGGAGGAACAGATCTTGCAACAAAAACCGCCGACATCACTCTCGCAAACAATTCGCTCAATGGTTTGGTGCCACTTGTGCAAATTTCGCGTGCAACAATGAGGAATATACAACAAAATATTTCCATCGCAGTTTGTTTGAAAACCGTGTTTTTGATAACCTCCATCGCCGGCATTTCATCGCTTTGGATGGCCGTACTTGCCGATAGCGGCGCAGCGGTATTGGTAACATTCAACGCTCTGCGCATCTTGCGATTCAAAAAAGCGAACACATTATAATTGGTTTGGCAAACTTTTATTCAGAAAAACGAGCTGAAATGCGTTCACATTCAGTTAATAAATCCCGAGGATTCTGCTCACATGCGGAAGACAATTTTGCCACACCCACTCTCTCGCTCACATTCACAGCGGTTTGTACAGCACCGCGCAGCTTCTTTAGCTCACCCGTCATACTTTCAACCTCACCTTGAAGATGACGCCGTTGCTGTAAGACATCACGGAAATACTTCATGCCAAATTGAGTTTGCTTTGGCAATTCTCCAAGATTGTCCATTAATCCCAAATCGTCGAAGGAATAGGCCTCACACTGCGAAAGAGCCGCTCCGGCTTCGGCATTTGCACAGGCAATGCTAGCCACATGCAGGGCGCTTTGTGCATTGCAAATTTCATCTTCAAGCTCTAAAACTCGTCTTACAAGATCTTCGTTTGTTGCGTTCAAATCGGTTAAAGAAATAACCAAAGCTCCTGGATTACTTTCCGCTAACACCATTCTATCAATAGCACTCGCAGGAAGAATTTCCCTGAATTTTTCGCCAAGATATTTGCACAAATCAATTTCTTTGGAAACTTTGCAGAAATCAACATTTTTCATTGCCAGGGCAAGCTCCGACTCAATCATTCGAGCGTACCAATGGGCTTTTAAACTTCCCGATGACTGACTCTGCAATTCCCGTCGAAGCGCACGAGCCTCCTCAACATACCCTGCCATAGCGCCTTTCACGCGTGTTGCCAAAGTACTATCAGCCAAGTTCGCAGCGTCAGTGCATGAAAACTTTTGGAGCTGCGCCAAGCGTTCTTTGAGTTCCCAACGCAGCTTGCGAGCCGCGTTTGCCGACATGTTCTTCTGCGGTTGTTTCTTTCTGATATTCATGAACAACTCCCAATAATCTTTCGAACTCACCTCTTAACGTTTCTTTTGCAGCTTGCTCTTTTTCAATTTCAAGCAACTGAGAATCCACAAAATTGTGAAGAGGTTCGTATGTCTTCAAAATCTGTTTTTGTGTAAAACGCTGCATCTGCTCGAGAGAACTCTGTGCCTCTTCTTTTCCCAGTCTGGAAAGCCTCGTCACCTTTGCCTCTTCAAAACGCGTGTGCTCACTCAAGCTATCCATCGTCCGATGCTGTGCTGTTTCCAATTGCTGCCGCACACTTTGGAGTTCTGATTCAAGGTCAACAATGTTTTTCAGCAGCTCGTGTTTCACATCTTGCTCTTGATCCCATTCCAACACGCGGCGAATAATTCGATGTTCACATTTTTCCGAATGCTTGCGAATTCTTAAAAATACCGCAGCCATGCCTGCCAAAGTTTTTGTTGCAGTCGTTGCATTTTTCAGTGATTGCCGCACCAACCCAAGCCTCTGCTCGGTTTCCTCCAAAGCCGTCTCGTTTTTGCGAACTTTCTCTGCCCAACGGTATGATATGATTTTTGCAAAAATCCCTTTTCCGCTTGCTTTTCCCGACTGTAAAAAACTGCGCCACTCTGCCTGCTTTTGCTCAATTTCAGATCGTGCGCGATTTATCCAATCCAACTCGTATTCATACATTTTGCGTTCAATTTGGAGCTGCCACGTGTCAATGAGATTCACAACATCTTTGGGTACGTCCGTTTGGTGAGATTTTTCTATGGTATCTCGAATTTGTTGCAAGCGTTGTCCTGAAGGCGTTTGTTGGGATGCATTGTGACTCAGTGTTGCCACAACACCCTGAGTTTCAAAATTTTGCTTAAATTGCTCCCGTAGTGCCAGAATCCCCTCGCAATCGTGCAAGCAAATCCGCAGAATTTGTTCTTCATATTCTCCCAAAGTTTCGGTCTCGCGCAAACGCAACATAATCTGCCTGAGGGCATTCTGAGCGAATGTGCCGCTACTTTCGAAAATTGTGAGAAGGTCGTCTTTGTTTTCCATACGCACTGTGTTTCGGCAGAAACGAGACAACTGCTGCGGCAACCTTTTCCGATGTCAGCAAAATTCCGGCAACACAAGCACTTTACGCAGGAAGTTAGGTTTTCCCAGACTCTTTGGGTATCCACCCAAAATGCACTCACACAACCAACGCAACCTGAAGTATAACTCAGAAAAAGAGGAGTCCGCCTGTGAACACTGAACCCATTGCTTTTACAAATCACTTTCGCGAACGCGTGATGGAAGTGTCCCTTCCCAATGGCCTAACACTCTACTCAGAAAGCGACGTCTCCCACCTAAAAGAAACTTGGGGGAAAAACGTTTTAGAATGGCACACTCCATACAAATGCATTGCCGATTTTTCCAGTCTCGATTTGGAACAAAATTGCACAGCATCGTTTGTACGAGCCATAAAACATCTTCGTTCGTTTTTTATGACTGATCTTGTGGTTTGTTGTGGCTCAGAGGCCCAGCGAGATCTCTTTCGCTCGGCCGGGCTTCCCGGAAAACTCACCCTCACCTCGGAAGAAATGCGAAGCCTTGCAGGAATGACTCGCTCAAGAGGAACAGCTTCTCACAGCCGGACAATGAATGAAAACAAAATGCGATTTTCAAATCACTTCGAAACGGGCGTTATGGAGCTTCAGTTTTCTGACCCTGTGCGCATGGAATCGGACGAAGACGTTGATGAACTTCTGGAGTCCCTGGAAAGCAACATCTTAAAGTGGCACCGAGCTTACACTTTGCTAGTGGATGCAGACTGCATTGAAGACACTCCCACAAGTCGCACAGCTCTCAACCGTGCATCATGTTTGGCCCGAGGATTTTTTTGTCAGGCGATACATGGTTTTGGACAAAATCCCAAAAACTTTTCGTTTCCCATTCATCCTACAAAGCACAAGGCACTGGAGCTGTGTCAAGAAGCATTGCACGCTGCCGCAGCTAAAATAAAAACGTCCTCAGTTTGCAATAAAGAAGCCACAAATTAAGAGCCGAGCGCAAAACAGCATTACGCTCAACTCTGCCGAAGAGGTTCGCGAAAATGGCATCTTTACAAAGCTAACCCCGCTAGCGTTATTTTGGCTGCACGGAGTTGGGGGAAATTTCTTTTTTCAAGATTGTTTATTCCCAGTTGGCTTCGTAATCACTCCCACCATGTTCGTTTTGGTCACAATGTAAGGCTACAAACTCTGCGTTCGGTGTTTGTTGCGCCAAAAGCATCACTCACAGTTGGCGCGCATTGGAGATGGATGCATCGTTTGCCCTGCGAAGGGTAATTGTAACTTGTGTCCCACGCTTTAGGCTTGCAGTATCGCATTGCGATTCAACAACAATGGTTCCACCCATTTTTTCAATCATAGCTTTTGCAACACACATTCCGTATCCCGTTCCTTTTTCCCCTCGCACACCCCGACGTGTTGTTGGTTTTGTGGGATCAAAAAGCACCTTCAAAAGATCTTGCGGTATACCCATGGCACTATCTGCAACAGTAATAGAAACAACATCATCGTGTTCTGAAAAAGAAAGAACAACAGATTCTCCGGTGGGGCTAAACTTAATAGCATTTGAAACAAAGTTACCCAAAATAGAATGTACAAGAGCTCCGCGCTCGGCCAAAACCTGAATATGAGAATCGGCAAACCCCTCAAAATTCAGACCAACATTCACCGCCGATGCCTGCTTTTCGAAACTCAGAAGCAATGCTTCACGCAATTCCGTTAGCGCCACGGGAGCTAAATTCAGAGCAAGTTTTCCGTCATCCAATGCATTCAGCGTTCGCACCGAACCCACGAGCTCAGCCATGTTGTCACAGTGTTTCAAAATTACGGCCGTTGAGTGTCTCACGGAGTCATCGAAAACTTCACTTCCTTCCACAAATTCTGCATTCAACTGAATTCCCGCAATCATGTTATTAATATCATGCGACAGAATCCGCATCAGAGTTTGCGTGCGCTGATTTTGAGAAGCCTCGGCCTTGGCTTGAATGCGTTCTTGGTCCATAACACGCGCCCGATTGAGAACAATGGCGCTCAAAAAAATAACCTGCAAAAATATTGCAAAAAACATAGCATAAAATGTAAAGAAACTAGCCTCAATAACACCTCTAGTAGCCCCTACCCAAAGAGTAAGGGAAGCACCATAAATCCACCAGCTTAACAAGAAAATTCGAACGTCCAAACGTTTCCATTGCTGAGTCGCAACAATGGAAAATAAAGCCAACGACAGCACTGAAGCACCCTGAGCAAGAATCCAAGCCACCGACAACGTGCTTGAAAAAAAGCCTAACATCATAATCGATAAACTCAAAAACACGAGAACTCGACTCACCGCATTCCATATTTTATAAAGAGAGACCTTCAAAAACTCCCGCGCAAGCAGGTTGGCCGACAGCAACATAAGTCCGGTGCTCAGCGGAGCAAAGCGCCCGGGAAATAGATTATCCCAGTGCCAAAATGCCAACGAAATAACACCACTGGAAACCAGCGCCTGCCCCAAGCTTCCAAAGCAGAAAAGCGCACAATAAAAAAACAGTCGGGCGCGCAAAAACAATGTGGTTGTGAGAGCCAACAAACAATATGCAAAGGTGAGTCCAATAACCAAACCAAAACCAACCACAGTCAAACTGTCGCGCAACACAAAATTTTCGCGGGTATGAATTCGGTATCCAGGGTTGCTTGTAAAAGAAGATTGTGACCGAGCATAAATTGTTGCAACTTCGTTTGGTGCCAGCGAAAAGGTTGCCGCGTGCATACGGGATGCCGTTTGCCGCCGACCAATAGCAATCCCGGCTCCCGAATGAATTTCCAACATCCCTGGCGAATTTTCACGCAAAATAAAAAACGAAACCGATTCACTCGTCACTGCAAGTTCTGAAAACACAACCCACTCGCGAGCAAGCCCCGACACATTCCGCACTCGAATGGCACGCCAAACACCCTGATTTCGAACAACCGGCAGAATGGCACCAGGTTCACTCAAATGCCAAGGATGTTGGAGAGCCTCCGCAAGTTTTAACTCCTGTGCAGATTCATGAAACCAACAGGTTGAATAATTTTTTCCTAGGAATAATCCTTCAGAACTAAGAGGAATTGGTTCCAAATTCTGCGGGCATGCCAAAACTCGCAACGGCATAAGAATGATGCACATGGCAACACCAGCTACAAAAATATGCTTTAGGAACAACTTCCCAGTCACTCTTCCCCCATACACACTCGCAAAGCAACAATTCCAAGCACCTGCGCCATCTCCTGACACACCGGTGACGAACGAAAAATGTCATGCTATGCAACCACTAGGATACGTCATCGCTTTTTCCCAAGCCATGGCCCGGGCATTCTTTTCCGCCAATCTTTCTACCGTGAGGAAAGCAAAAGTGAGAAAACTTCAGTACGAAGTTGTCGTTGTAGGCGCTGGCCATGCAGGATGCGAAGCCGCATTGGCTCCGGCACGCATGGGCGTCTCGACGCTAATGGTAACCATGAATATCGACCGCATTGCTCAAATTTCATGTAATCCGGCCGTGGGAGGCACAGCTAAGGGACATCTCGTTAAGGAAATTGACGCCCTTGGCGGAGAAATGGGCTTCAACGCAGACGCTGCAGGGCTGCAGTTTCGGGTGCTCAACAAAAGCAAAGGCCCCGCAATTTGGTCCAGTCGTGTTCAAATTGACATGGAAATATACAAAAACAACCTGCGCGCAACCTGCGAAAACACACCCAATTTAGATATTCTCCAAGACACAGTTTCGGAACTTGTCATAACCAACGGATGCATTACGGGCGTTCGCACACACTTGGGTCAAGAAATATTTGCACAGACTGTTATTATCACAACCGGAACTTTTTTAAACGGACTTATTCATGTGGGAAACACCCGCATTCCTGCAGGGCGAATGGGCGAACCCGCTTCGATCGATTTGCCTCTGGCATTGCAGCAAGCCGGACTTCGCATTGGCCGCCTCAAAACGGGCACAACACCGCGCATAGATGGCCGCTCCATCAACTTTTCAAAACTCGAGCGCCAAGATTGCGATCCCAGCTTTTTGCCTTTTAGCAATCGCACAAAAAAACTGCCAAGTCGTCGCCGTCCGTGCTACATCACGCACACAAACGAAGGTACGGACGCAATTATTCGCAGTAATCTTCAGCGTTCTGCGCTATTTAGCGGCATGATTTCTGGAATTGGACCACGCTACTGCCCTAGCATAGAAGACAAAGTTGTAAAATTTCCTGAGCGCAAATCACATCAAATTTTTCTGGAGCCCGAAGGTTTTGATACCCACGAATTCTACCCAAACGGGCTCTCAACAAGTTTGCCACTGGAAGTTCAAGAAGAATTTTTACGCTCCATTCCCGGCCTCGAAAATGTTGCAATCATGAAACCCGGATACGCAATTGAGTACGATTTCGTTGATCCTACTGGACTTCATCCAACCCTCGAAGCAAAATGCTTAAAAGGACTTTTTTTAGCCGGACAAATCAACGGCACCACCGGATACGAAGAAGCCGCTGCACAAGGTATTGTGGCCGGAATCAACGCAGCTTTGGCTGTGAAAAAGCAGCTTCCATTCGTGCTGAGTCGCTCGGAAAGTTATATTGGCGTCCTTATTGACGATCTCACAACATTGGGAACCCTAGAACCTTATCGGATGTTTACAAGTCGCGCCGAAAACAGACTGAGTTTGCGTGAAGACAACGCCGATCTGCGTCTCACAAAATATGGCGTTCAATTTGGTCTTGTGCAACGTGAAGCACACGAATTCTTCGAACAGAAAACCCAAACCGTAAAAAGATTTGTGGAAGAAATGCGCACAACGTGGCTCAACGGAACAAACGATTTCAACAAAAAACTCCACGAGAACAATTTGCCAACACTGGCAGGACAAACATCTTTGGAGGCCTACCTCCGTCGCCCCGAAACCAATATTGTCAATCTTCAAAACGCCGGAATTGTGGATGCCTCGCTAGACCCTCGCATTGCACGCTGCATCGAAATTGAAGTAAAATACGACGGCTACATAAAACGAGAAGAAATCATTTCAAAAAAAGTGCACTCGTTAGACGCCATTTGGATTCCCGATTGGCTCGACTACAAACAAATCAGCGGACTTTCGCGTGAAGTCACAGAAAAACTCATAAAACAAACACCCAGCACGCTTGGCCAAGCGTCGCGTATCAGTGGCATTACACCCGCTGCCGTTATGCTCATTTGGAGCGTCCTAGAAAACGGCCGTGCGCGTTTTGAAAAAAAGGACTCACAACACGAACAACACCGGGAAGAACAACAGGAACAACCACGTGGAACACAAAATGAACAGCAACGGAAACTGCAAAATGACTGACACAAAAATGCAACCCATTGCCAGTGCAACGCAAGCACTTTCCCGCATCACGCTTGTGGCATCGGACATGGATGGGACAATGACGTCACACGGCCGATTTTCAACTTCCGTTTTTCGCGCATTTGACGACCTTCGCAATTCTGGCGTGCGTATTTTGCTTATCACTGGACGGTCTGCTGGATGGGTCAATGGACTTGTTTCGTTGCTTCCCATAGATGGCGCTGTTGCCGAAAATGGCGGAATTTATTTTCCTGCCAACGAAGAAAGCCACGGAACAGAACTCATTGCACTGCGAGGAAGTAGAAAAGAACACAAAGAAGCATTGCGCAACATGTTTCTTATTCTTCAAAAGGAATTCCCCCAAATAAGTGAGGCGCCCGACAACACCTACCGCCTTACCGACTGGACTTTCTCCGTTGAAGGCCTCACAGACAGCGAACTCACGCGCATGAAAACTCTCTGCAACTCACACGATTGGGATTTTACTTACAGCAATGTGCAATGCCACATTACCCCACGCGGACAAGACAAATCGCAAGGACTTCTCAAACTCATTTCTGAAATTCCTCACCTCAAAGCCGACCCTACAAATGTTCTCACAATTGGGGATAGCCCCAACGATGAGAGCATTTTTGATACCAACAAATTTCCGTGCTCGGTGGGAGTTGCAAATATCAAAAAATACGCCACACGCCTTGCTCACCTTCCAGCATATGTCACAACAGAAAAAGAAGGCAACGGCTTTTGTGAAATGGTTGCAGCCCTTGTGGCATCACAAAAAAATAGAAAGTAACAACCCATTATGGGTGCAAAAATGCCCCATCCGCGCCAATTTTTCCAGGTCCATCTAATACCCAAATCCCAGCAGAATTGCCTCGCACCGGGAATTGAATTTTTCCTCCGTCAGCACGAATCTCGTTTCCAGTAACAGCATCGCGGTAAATGCCGTCGGCAACATTGTCCACAGAAATCCACTGGTCGTTTCCAATAGCCAGACCAACCACAGCATAACTTCCGCTTCCCGAGCGATCATCTCGCACAAAATGAAGACCAGATCCCCATTCCACAAAGTCGGTAACCGGTGCTCGACGCAGTGCAGGAACCCGACGGCGAATTTGATTCAAACGCCGAATGTGACTCCAAAGTGGATGACTTTTTGTTTTGCCAATGGTATCCGGTTCAAGGTTTTTCCCAAAATAAGCTCTGCCCGTTTGCGACAACACATCATTATTCCCGCAAATATCTTGGCAAGCCCCCTTCTGAAATTCAATTTCTTCACCATAATACAACGCAGGAATACCACGAATTGTCCAAAGCAAATTGTAAACACTTGCAGCCATCCAAGTTTCACCACGAAAACGATATTTAAAATCGTTATCAGGACCCACATCATGATTCTGAAAAAATGTAACCAAGCGAGTGGCATCGCCATAAATCCAATCCATACTAAAAACCTGACCAAGACCCGAAAAACTCCCACGAGTTACGTTGTCGCGAAAAGTTGAAAATAAAGAAAAATCGAGCACAGAAAAACCAGAGTCGCCACCAGAGTTAGGATTTCGCGTATCGGTGCCCAGGCGCGTATACCACCAGGGTCGGATATCCGACGGAGCGTTATCGCCACTCAAATCGCCAAACCCCAAACCTTTTACCAAACATTCACCAAACACAAATAGCGATGGTTTATAGGTTTTCCAGTTATTAACATATTCTAAAAGATTAGAACGCTCCACATGCTTCACGGTATCAAGGCGAATGGCGTCTATCCCCATGTCCAAGTACTTATGAATGGCTGTGTTCAAATAGTCTTTTACATTTTGATTTTCAGTTGCGAGATCTATAGTATCTCCAGCCATGTGTTTGTGCTGAAGAGCCCAAGGATTTTCCCAATCTCCACCGGCCATAAACCCATCGCGGTGATACCAACGGGCATCTAGCTTTTGAGCATCCAATCCAAAAAATCGATTAGGATTGTACCCTGCAGAAGGAACAACAACACCAGAAAGCGGGTCTACAAGCGGTTCAACTCCATTGGGGTCACGATTCAAACGCTCTCGATACCAACTGGGAGCCACCGAATTATCATCGTCCATTCTATTGGTACTGCGATAGTCACCCAAATTTCCAAGATACGGCCCATTGCGAACGGGAGCTCCACCCTGTGGCCGATAATATTTAATGGGAAGATGGTCGATCCACACCTGATCGCGAATTCCATATTGACTAGAGTGGTTAATAACCACATCCTGAATAACCTTTATTCCCTTGGCATGAGCCGCTGCAATAAAATCGGCATAGGTTGCACCAGGAGACTCCAATCGAGGGTCAACCCGATTCCAGTCGTATCCATGATAACCGTGGTAGTCCAAGCCACTTCTGTTTTCGATAGGAGGCGTTATCCAAATTGCAGAAAAACCAAGTTCACGGATATAGTCGAGCTGAGAAATGAGACCCTTAAAGTCGCCACGCCAGTGTGGATCGCCTATTTCTATCCTGTCACGATTGTAATAATTATTCGACTCATCCCCATCATAAAAACGCGACGTGATCACAAAGTAAATGGTTTCATCTCGAAAGTCGCCTTCAGAACTTCCCTGCACAGCCGCTTCCGCAGGGAATGCCTTTGTCAAAGAAAACAAAAGTCCTGCAATAACTGCTAAAGAATATGTTCTCCGCGCTTGGTATTTGTCAAACATGGAATAAGCTCCTAGAGAAAACACAAACCCCGCAGAACACAACACATGTTGAATTCTGCGGGGCAATGAAAGACCAAAAAATCTCAAAACAACTTATTCAAAACAACTTATTCAAAAGTTGCCTTGAGGCTCATGCCCGAATAAGCAC
Organism: uncultured Silvanigrella sp.; assembly: GCA_903932045.1. Classification (GTDB taxonomy): domain Bacteria; phylum Bdellovibrionota_B; class Oligoflexia; order Silvanigrellales; family Silvanigrellaceae; genus CAIZES01. The sequence goes on from CAIZES010000275.1 coordinate 15,651, forward strand.
GGTAAGCATTCAGCATGATGTAATATACGCCAGGCTTCACCTGCGCCCCGGTTATTTTCACAGATTCAGTATTGCCAACCTTATATGGACGATAATCCCAGGAACTGGTTGTTGGTGCCGAACCAAATTTCACATACATATCGGAATCGCCAGTTCCACCATCGGTGCTAATAACCACCGTTTTGGTTCCTTCAGGAACCTTAAAGAAGTAGTTTGTAAGGGTTCCGCTTTCGGCAGAAAGATCGCTGATTGCAACTCCATTTTGAAGTTCTGATCCCTTTGCATCCCTTACTTTTACCGACACCGATTTCGCAGCAGTTGCGCCTTTATCGTCGGTCACAGTGAGCTGCACTTTATAATTTCCATAAGCCGCATATTCATGAACAGGAGATTTTTCGGTGGAGGTTGCGCCATCTCCAAAATCCCACGCCCACGTCACAACTTTGCCATCGGAGTCGGAGCTCTTATCGGTAAACTGAATCACTTTGTCCGAATCTGTTGTGACACCGTAACCAAAATCAGCCTTTGGTGGCTCGTTTGCAATGGGAGCACACTTCACACCCACTTGAGCAAAAGCATCGGTGACGTCCTCAACTTTGTAATTCAAGTCGTGAGCTGCCGATTCCACGCCGCAAGCGCCACTGTCATACGTTGTTTTTGGAGTCCAATAGCCGCGATTTGCGAAAACAAATGCATCAAAAGCCTTCTTTGTGTTCCAATCAGGCTTGGTTGCCAGCAAATAGAAGGCTTTATTATAAACACCACTGGAAAGATGCACATCAAGGCCATTGTTATAGTCCTTTGCGTGACCAATGGATTGTCCATCGCGCGGAGGATTATCCATGTAACGAAGCGCCTGCCCAGCCTTTTTGAAAATCTCTGCGCCCACCTGGAAATCGTTCTTGCCGTGCATAAAGTATTCGGCAGCTTCGCCTGCCATGTCGGAAAACGCCTCATTAATTCCGCCCGACTGACCTGTGTAAACCAACCCCGAATTTTGTTCTGTAAAGCCATGGCTGACTTCATGGGCAGACACATCCAACGCCACCAATGGATAGAACATGCTGGCGCCGTCACCAAATGACATGCCCGTTCCATCCCAAAAAGCATTTTCATACGATTTGCTGTAGTGAACACGCATAGACAACTTCTGCTTAATAGGAGTGGTGTTATACCATTGTTGGTACATGTCAAAAACCACGCCACCAAAAAAGTGAGCATCGTTAAGAGGAGAATATGCACCATTGATTTCTTGATATGTATTTGTGGGACACGCAAACTTAAATGGAGTGCTTCCCTCGGTACCGTGATTAAGATCCACGGTAAACACCTTGTCGTTTTCCATGGTGCAATTATCGGAAACTTTCAGCGCTGCATAGTCTTTACCGTAAAAATACTTTCCAGTTTTAACGTTGCCACCAGGACCGTTCGCTTCGGCAAAATTGATTCCTTCCCATTGCTCTAACACGTCACCCGTAACAGCATCCACAATCACAAACGGACGAGAGGGTTTGCCACCTTCGCGAGAGTCTTTAACAAAATTAACAACATAAACAAGATGCGCCTTGTGTTCTGCATCGGTATAAATTTGGAATTCCGATTTTTCGTTGCGATAAACACTTTCGTTTTTCAAAAAACCTTGAAACGTGGAATCGTTGTGATTCTTTGCAATTTTCAGAGCTCTTTGAGCAGTAATTGCAGGACGAACTCCAGCAAGATCGGCAGCAAGGTCGCGATAAACAGCACCACCCACCGATTCCGTAAATCCGGCTGTGTTTTGAGTTTGCACAACATGCTCACCCCAAACCTTCAACCCATAAAATGTTTGCTGAAGTCGAGAATACTTTTTACCATTGGGTCCATTAAACTCATTCAAAACGGCGAAGGCATTTCCCTTGCCAAGCGCAAGCGATTCCATCAAATTCTGTTTGCCCAAGAATTGAAGGTATCCCTGCTTTTCCAAAACAACACGTTCAGCAGCTTGTGCCATGGGGGAAAGAGCCAATGCAGCGAGTGCGGTAGCAGCAGTTATCGAGAGTTTCATCCTACGCTCCTATGAGTAAGTGGTTGCCGCGAACAAAAACATTTGAGACCTGTTCTTTGTTCGAGTGTACGCTCATTTGGCCGGCTGGACGAAGTCTAAATTTTGACGCTGTGCAAAAATTTGACGTTGATTAACAGTGTTTCTAGTTGCGGAATTTCTTCTCAAACAAGCTATAGGTATGACGCCAAAGCTCGCCGCCATCGCGCGCAAAACGTTCTGCAAAAAGCATTGACCTGTTATCGGCGCGCATTAGCGCACAGTGCATTTCCCGGACACCGAGGGCGAGACCCATGCGCAACGATTCCTCCAGCATGGGATTCAATACGTTTGCTGTGGCACCCGATCGGCTTCGAGCATTAGCAACTGTTTTAAAAACCAACGCTCCCTCTTGAACAAATCCAATGAGATAACCACAGCGCACACCTTGGGGATTCATGCAGAATATAATTCGAACATCGTGCTTTGGTGAGTTAATCATTGGTACATATATTTTTTCAAACATTTGCAGAGGAAGTGGATCGAACAAAAATCCCCCAGAGAATGCTTCGTGCGTAATAAAATGCAAATCCGCAACGTGCTCCGCTCGCACATCACTCCCCTTAAGAACTTCAAAGGAAAAGCCCTGCTCTACCAAACGAGAATGATGTGGAACCAACAGCTCGGCCATTTTTGTAGGACTGCCCGTCCCCACCGACTGAAAATCGACCCCAGGAATAAAGCCAGCCTTAAGCGCACACTGCACAAATTCGGACGGTTGCCCAGGCTCCCAATCTAACCTTAAAGAGTCGGCGCTATCGGTACGCCAACGGTACGGAAACCAAGTGCTCAACGACACTGGACCTAAAATGCGTTCCACACAATGCTGCTTTAGCCATGCTTCGGCTTGTTGAAACAACAAAGCACCAACAATTTCCCATTGTTTTTCTTGCATATCCAATTCAAAAAATCCAAAATATCCAACTTGCGGGCAAGACAAACACACATTTGCACCGCACGTCCCCAACACCTTCTCGCCCTGTTTTACAATCCAAAACTCTTTAGGCACGGGTAATGGAGTTTCAATAAGCGCTTTCAATAAGGTTGGATTCAACAAATTCTCTCGCCAGGGATCTTTTCTAACCTGTGTTGGGAATTCCGAAAATTGAGTCAAAAAGTTTTGCTGTTCAATGCCTTTCAAACTCGAAAATGCAACAGTTTCCATAAATGCAACCCCAGTTCAAAAGAAGGAAATAAAAATAGAAACAAAAACAAAAAAAAGATCAAAATTAAAAAACACTCTCTGCAAATACCAACGCACTCTTTCGCTTTGCAAAAACAGAGGGGAATGACGATTGCGAATCGGCACCGGTTAAATTCCCCTCGACCCCAATTTTCCACCCCGCATTCACATTCCAATTGAGTCGGCTTCTTAACCAGAAATCGTTATTATTGGTTCCGTGAAAAAACAAAATCTCTGAGTCAAACTCAGTTCTGGGAATTTTTGCTTTGCCATTGACTCCCGCCCAGTACGTATAAATTCGAGGCTGTGTTGGCACATTTTTATCCCACGTTTCGTTCATAATCTGGAGTCCTAGGTCGATGTTATTCGCAAACGAACGGTCGGTACCCAAAATAACGTATGTAACATTGTGACGTTCTGGTTCCCGAGCAAATCCCGCAAATACTGGTTCATCCTCATTAACAACAATATCGCCACGCAAAATCCAGTCGTTCAACGCAGCGTTGCTGCTCAAGCCATAGGAATTCACACGCAAATTGTTTAACAACACTGATTGAGGAATTCCTGTTGAAGCATCAAGCGCGGGCACAGGAGTGCGGTTCCAATGCCGATAAAAAAATCCCTGAACAACCACATCGCCCAAGCGATACCCGGTGCGAAATCCGCCCTCAGAATTATAGAACCACGAATAATCTGTGGTGTGCGGCAGTGTTCGAGGCAATGGGGCATAAATGACTTGTAAGTCCCAATCTCCTAAAAATAATTGTGCGTTTGCCATGCCCAAAGGGACTTTTGCCTGCGACAAATCAAACGACTTGGGCTCGCGAAAATCGCGTGGATTTACGACGTCGGCTGGGTTCATTCCGAAATTTTCGCCCCAGCTCACTTTTTGCATTCCCACAGTGGCTCGAAACACACTGCTTTGGAATTTTAAGCTCAAATCCTCCACAGAAACGTCACTGCGAAACGCTGTATTGTCGGCCTCAGGAAACCGAATCCAAGTTCTGAACTCCCCCCTTAAAGTGTACATGTCTTCCCACTTTGCACTTATCCAAGGAGCGAATTGAATTCTATGAAACGCGGGATTCCCTGAGGTTAAATTTGATTTGGAGGTAGGGTCGGAAACAGAGTCGATGTTTGCCCCAGAATCGGAGTTGAGAGGATCGTCAAGCAATAACTCATACCTCAGCTTCCCACCCACTTGAGTTTCGGGAAGGGGAAATAGGCCTCTACGTGCGGCATAAGCAATCTCTGCCGCGCAAAAACACATTGCAAATATGCCTACAAGACGAAGCAAAATCATACAATATTATTCACTCAATGCTGCCTGACTAAATGTAGAAGCGGAAAAGTTTTTAACCTGCATTTGCAAAATGCGAATTGTGGAAACCTCTTTGGAACGGATAGCATCTTGAATCAAAATTTCATGGGGACGCACGGCACCCTCGTCCATTTTGTAACCACCAAAAGTTGCTCGCTTCAACGCTTTTCCTGCTATTGTTTGATATTCTGCACTCACGGGACGCCCAGTAGCCTTGTCAACTTTTGCCAAAATACGATCGTACGTGAGGCCCTTCCTGGACGCAGACAAAGCGAGAATCCATTCTTTGTCGGTCTGTTTTTCCATCTTCGCGGAATAATCGCCATACCAACGCATTCGCGAAATATCGCCATTAGCACTTTGACCGCTCAATTTTTGATTCATAGAAACCCGAACGGAGCGTTTCATATTTGGAATATATGCCCACATATCATCGCCCAACATAAGCAAATTATGCCCTTTATCGCGAGCTGGCTCCAATGTTCGAATAAACGTTTTGTCGCGCCCTCCGGTGGACACCTCAAAAACAGAACGAGCATCCGCACCCGTATCAGCAACTTCAACGCGCATAAAAAAAGATTCGGCCGGGTTGCGAATGTTATCGGCTTTCTTCAAAATTTCATCAACATCAACCTCCGCAGCCAGCGCAGACGAAAAAAGAACAAATGAAGACGCCACTCCAAACAACAGAAAAAACTTTTTCATACGTCACCTCCGCAATGAGCACTTCAACTCTGACTCAATGAGCACTCCAACTCTGACTGAAACATCAGTTTCGATCAATCGATGGAAAAATTTCATTCGAGAGTTCGAGTCAAAAATCAACCGAGAAAAATTTGCCCACAAGGGCGAACAACAATTCCCTTAACGCGCTCGCAAAATTCTTCTACACAGCAAGCAAATGCCGGCGAAACCTCAGCAAGCTTCAGTTCGGAAACATTGTAACCAGCACTCACAAACCACTCTTTAAAATAATTAGATTGCATTTGTTTACACGTTGCTATAGAATCGTCACCAAATTTGTTTTTTAAGGGGGCAAATTCGTGCCCACGCTGGGTTTCGGCAAAAACCGTTTTGGTAGCCAGGGGAAGCGAATCAAAAACAAACTGCTCAAACTTTCGACCGTTACTATTATTTGGGATCACAACCTCATTGCGCACGTTATCGAAAAAAGGAATTCCTTTGTGGGCAACGTGAAAAGGCAAACTTAAGGCACCGCTTGTGATGCGTTCTACAAAATCCAAGCTGAACAAATGAATACCAATGGAACCATGGGAATGAAAAAGTTTTCCAGATGAACTCTGCTTACGAGCCTCAGCTTCGGGCAAATCGGAGTACTCAATAATGTGCGTTCGACCGTTCCACTGAACCGGATGACCAAGCTTTTCCAATGCATCCCGTTTGGCAATCACTTTTGTAGAAACTTCAGCCCCATTCAAAATATGAGTTCCCAAAAAGCCAGCATCACAAAGGTTCACCATGGGATTGTCAACCTGAAAATAGGAAAGATATTTTATGCCACACTGCGCAACCTTGTTTAAAACGCCACTGCGTTTCAGTGCAGTGAGCGAGCCTCCATGCCCATCGGGAGCCAAAAACAATTGATCGGATGCCGACAAAATCAGCCTATTGTTTGCATCCACGGCCGGAAGCTCCCCTTGCGAAAACAGAAAAACATTTTCCGAACGCAAACCGAAAAATTCGTTTTCTGCAAAATAGGCTTCGGTTTCTTTATGGTTTCCTGGTGATGTCATTACCAAAAAGCGAGGGTCAAATCCAAATCGGCGCCCAAATGCAACTGTTTTTTCCATATGTATTTGAAACAAACTCCGCCCCGTGAGTGGAGCAGCCGGAAACATCCCCTTGGGGTGCTCAAATCCCAACCGTGAACCTTGCCCACCGGCAACCACAAAAAACGCAAGTTCGCCCTTTCGAATAGCAGTTTCACCACAAGCCAAACTTTCGCGCGAACAAACTTCATTGACAGAAATCACCTGGGAGGGATGCATTTCATGCATGGGAAAAGAATTTTTTTCACCTTTTGTGGTGTGAACCACGTTAAAAAAGGCGTCAAGGTCAATCTGACTCAGCTGCTCACAAACGCGCAACCTAACATCCTCAGGGCCCCCACGAAGATGTTCCACTAACCAAAATTGCCCATGCCTCTCCAGATCTTTGAGAACCACATTCACACTTTCCGCACACACATTTAAAGTTGCACATCCATTCATAGCCGCCATAACTGCCTCGCTGCCTCACTGCAAAATTTCTTTTTGTTTCCACCGGAGCCCTTGCAACTCAGTTTACGGGATGTTGCCGGGCTTTGGCAAAGGCGCTACAGTAACCTTCGAAACACCGCGCTTTGGAGACTCCCATGACATCGCAACAAAACTACCGTTACTTCACCACCCCCATTTACTACGCCAGTGGCGACCTTCACGCAGGTCATTTTTACACAACCGCAATTGCTAACGTTATTGGCCGACACTATCGTCACAGGGGCATGAACGTAAAAGTGCTCACAGGCATGGACGAACACGGCGAAAAAATTGAAGAAGCAGCCAAGAAAAACGGACAAACACCACAGGCATTTGTTGATGATCTTGCCGCAAAGTGGAAAAAACAATTTGCAGACATGGAACTTGGGTATGACATTTTTATGCGCACTTCTTCTCCAGAACACGCAAGCAATGTTCAGGCCATTTTGCAAAAATGTTACAACAACGGTGACATCTATTTCGGCGAGCATGCTGGCCACTACTGTGTGGGATGCGAATCCTTTTTAACCGCCAGCCAAATGGACGAAAACAAAAATTGCCTCGATCACAAACGTCCCACCGAACTCCGTGTCGAAAAAAACTATTTCTTTCGCACCACAAAATATCGCGATGCTGTTATTGACCTTCTCAAATCGGGAAAACTCACAACAAACCCGCGCTACATTAACGAGCTCGTTGCCATTGCACAAGGCATGGAAGGCGATCTTAGCATTTCACGCCCCAAGTCGCGCACAACCTGGGGAATTGAACTTCCGTTCGACAAAGAACACGTCACGTACGTTTGGTTCGATGCCTTGCCCAACTACATTACCGGAATTGGCGGCATTTCTGAGGCCGCACAAAGTCCGTACTGGAACAATTGTGTGCACATTCTTGGCAAAGAAATCACCCGATTTCACGCCATTTTTTGGCCAGCAATGCTGATGTCCCTGCAACTCCCACTTCCCAAATTAATGATTCACGGCTGGCTTCTTTCCGATAGTTTCAAAATGAGCAAAAGCCTTGGAAACGCTGCGCGCCTCGAGTCTTTTGGATACGACGCATACACAAACGCTGTTCTGCGCATGCTCAACCCCAGCGAAGATTTCGAAATTACGGTTAAAACCGTTGTGGAAAGATACAATGCAGACCTTGCAAATGGCATTGGAAATTTATTAGCTCGAACACTTGGTATGATTGAAAAATACTTTGCAAAAACAATTCCAACATTTTCCCGCGAACACTGCGGAGAATCAGAAAAAGCGATTCGCGAACTCGCCGCAGCGCTTCCTGGAAAAGTTTGTGCCGCCATGGATGAATTCCGAACCGCCGACGCTCTCAATTCAATTTGGTCGCTTATTTCTATTACCGACAAATACATTTCCGATCAAAAACCCTGGGTTCTTGCAAAGGATGAAACGGCCGCCGGAAAAGCAAAACTCGGTAACGTTTTAGCGCATGCCATTGGTTCACTGCGCATTGTGGGCTTGCTAGCTGCTGCTTTCTTCCCCACAAAAATGACAGATCTTCTGAATTCTCTTGGTGAAGACGCCGAGAACATGACTCAAGCCATTTCGCGCGCCGAAAATTTCCAGAACATTCGTTCTGGCCACACATTCACCGATATTCCCAAACTCTACATGCGACTCGAACTTCCCGCAGAAGATGCCGCCAGCAATGCCGCCAGCAATGCCGCGCCCCAAACGAAGCAGCCTAAACCACAAACAGAAAAAAACTCGCTAGCAAAAGCAGGACCTGAAGCAATAAAAATAGAAGCAAAGGCTGCCAAACCACAAACAGACAACAACAAACCAGAAGGCATTATCACAATCGACGACTTCGCGAAAATTGATCTCCGCGTTGCCACTGTTCTTTTAGCAGAACACGTACCTGGCTCCGATAAACTTCTTCATCTTAAGGTGAGCGTTGGTGATATTGGCATTAAAGAAATTTTTGCAGGAATTCGCCAATGGGTCAATCCCGAAGACATTGCCAACCGCAAGGTAGTTGTGGTGGCAAATTTGCAGCCTCGCAAAATGAAATTTGGAACAAGCGAAGGCATGCTTTTAGCAACAGACACGCTCGAAGGCGGGGTTTCTCCCATTGTTCTTGCCGATAATTTGAAAGAAGGATCGCGGCTCAGTTAAAAAGCGTTTTGCGCGGAACGTTATCTGCGGGTTAAATGTTAAATGTGAGAACCGAAAATGGACTGAATCTTGGTCAGATGCTTATCGCTTGTAAAACGAATGAAATAACAGCTGTCCCGGAACTTCTCGATCGACAGCCTCGATCTTAAAAGCGCGACTATTCCCTTTTACAACCACGAGCACACGACACGCTTTCAACCACGAGCACACGACACGCTTTCAACCACGACAGGCGTCGACGCTCCCGCCAACGAAATTCGACAATCGTGATCTTTGACGTCCCGCGTGTCGCGGGCTCGTTGAAGTGGCCGATTTTTGAACAAGTGTAGGAATTCTATTCGGGATTTGAGGTGTGGTGGCTTTTTCTTCTCGCAGAGTTGCGATAGAGCCCTTTGCTGAGGGGGGGATATTCAACGATTGGTCAACGATGCTTA
>CAIZES010000276.1 GCA_903932045.1 uncultured Silvanigrella sp.
AGCAAATGCTTCGTGCCAAAAAAATGCGCGCAACTCTAAACCATCATTCTTTTGTCCTTGTTCTAATACTGTCCCAAAAGATTTCGGCGTTTTGCAGCCCTGCTGGCAATTCGAAAAACAACAATTCCAAGAATTAAATATGCCGCGCTTAAGCCAGACAAAAACAAATACCACCACCACGGAAAACTTTCTCCACGCCTCACAAGAGCCTGCAACGATGCGGCGCAGGCAGAAAAAGGCAACAGAGAATACCATGTAAATGGCCAAGCCGGTAAAGAAATCAGAAACACAAAAGTAAACGTGACCACCATAAAAAGTGACGATATTTTCTTATACAAAATCATGAGGGACGAAAAAGCCAAACCCAATCCCCACATGCCCGGCACCGATGTTAAAAGCAACAAAAAGATTGTGGGAATATTCAAAGGAAGCCAACGATTGGTTACGAGCATGGTTAAAAAGAGAATAAAAATATCCAAAAAAAACGTCAGGCTAAAATTAAGAGCTGTACGCAATAGAAGAGACCACTCAATTCCCAACGGGCTTAAATAGAGCTGCTCTAACGTTCCTCTCTGATTTTCTTCGCCCACAAACCAACCCAACGTTTGAAAACCACCAAAAGCAATAAGCCACGTAATGTATCCAACAATCATGGCATCAAGAGAATCCATGCTCATGTGTGGACCACCAAAAGATTTGAGACCAAAAAACATTGCCAAGAAAATAAGAAACAGCGAAACATTTCCCCAAAACAAGTCAAACAAATACCGCCGTGTTTCGCGCCAAAACTTAATACTTTCTGCCACAATAAGGGCCCACGCCTGATGAATCATGAATGGCTCCTTTGCCCATCAACATTTTGCCCATCCGCCTTTTGTTCATGAACCTTTTGCTCTTGAACAAGCGATAAAAATATTTCTTCCAAATCACTTTCATCGGTTGTAATGGAAATAATTTCTTGACGCTCTCTGCTTAAAACATCAAAAAAACTGTAAAGTTTTTCCGATTCAGTTAGCAGCAAATGCAAGCGTGTGCACGCAGCTTCGGGAAAAACGCGCACATCAATATTCCTTGCCGAAAGCTCTGCTTCTTGGGCTGGGGTGAGCGGTGTTTTGAGTGTGATCTCAAAAAGACGCTTTGCGAAACTCGCACGAAGTTCGGCAACCGTTCCTTGCGTCACAATGCTTCCATTTTTGATAATAATAACTCTATCACAAATAGACTCAATGAAGCGCATGTCGTGCGAAGTGACTAAAGCAAAAATCTGATGTTTGGCCACGTGTTCGCGAAGCCAGCGACGCATATGAAAGGTGGTTTCGACATCGAGTCCCAAGGTTGGTTCGTCCAACAAAACCACACGCGGGTTGGCAATGAGAGCACAACAAACCGCAACCTTTTGCTGATTTCCCTTAGACAACTCTCCTACCTGACGCCCACGATATTTGTCCAAATCGAGACTGGAAAACATGTCGTCCAATAGGGGTTGAATATTCTTTTTGCTCAACCCGTGCAAACCTGCAAAGTAAATTGCATTTTCCTCGGGCGTTAACGTCCAATAAATATTACGAGCCCCTTCCAGCACTGCGCCAAGGTTAGCCAAAACTTTGAGGCGGCTGCTTTGGTTGTTATGCCCGGCCACTCGAATGGTCCCGACCTCGAAATCAACAATGGTCGCAATAGATTTGATAGTAGTTGTTTTTCCCGAGCCATTGGGTCCAAGGATTCCCAAAATCTCGCCGGGAAATCCTGCAAACGAAAGGTCTCGCACAGCTTCAACCTTGTTTTGGCCTCGCCAATAGGTTTTTGAAAGATTCGAGACTTCCAGAACGGGCGGCACTTGCTGAGCCATTCACTGCACTCCTTATCTGAGGTAACAAGGACTCAAAACAAAAATTCAGAATAAAAATTCGGAACATGACTTTGGAACGCGATTTCGGAACCGAAATTTAATGAACTCATTACGCTACCATGCATCAGAACAAAATAGCATCTCTCCCATACGCCTCATTTTTGCTTTAGGGCACACAGGCTGTCACTTCTGAATGAAGCGATCGGTTTCTGTGTCGGTATCAGAATCAGCATCAGCTACAGAGAATAGATGAGCTGCGAACCGCAACTGCGAACCGCAAACCGCAAACCGCAAACCGCAAACCGCAAACCGCAAACCGCAAACCGCAAA
>CAIZES010000277.1 GCA_903932045.1 uncultured Silvanigrella sp.
AAAGAAAAACTGCTGGGCGCAATCACAACAGCGCGGAATCACCTTTCGCTTAAGGATTGTCTTGAGAGCATTGGACTCACCGCAGCCCGGTATCACTCGTGGGTCAAACGACGACCAACGGAAGTCCCTGTGGGACAGATTAAATGCATCCTTCCAGATCAATCAACTTGCCCGAAGCTTTCTCCAACCAAAATAACAAGCAAAGAAACCGCTACCATCAAAGAGCTTGTCACTGCAAAAGAGTATTCCCATTTCAGCATCAATTCGCTGGCGATGCTTGCCAAAAGACAACAGATGGTGTTTGCCTCGGTGTCCGCTTGGTACCGAATCGTGCGTGAGTTCAATTTGCGACGCCACGGCGTGAGAATCTATCCGCCGAAACCAAAGATCGGAATTCGCGCGTTAGAGCCCAATCAAATTTGGCATGTGGACGTGTCGGTGTTTCGCATTGTGAACGGAGCAAGAGTGTACATTCAGGCAATCATCGATAATGCTTCGCGCTATGTTCTTGCTTGGCAGGTTACTCAGGACTACGGCGGCGCGCTTACAAAGGATCTCATCGAAAAGGCTCTTGAAGTAGCAAACAAACTTTGCGCAAAGGTTGCCGTGCCCAACCTGTTTACAGACGACCGAAGGAAGCGCCCGTGGTGCGATGGCACAGAAAATCAAAACAAGGAGGTCGACTCGCTGGTGGACGCCGGGAAAATCCTCCGCACGATTGCGCAAATTGATGTCGAGTTTTCCAACAGCATGATCGAAGGTGCGCCGCAGGCGCAAGAAAGTGAGGTTCAAGATGAACTGAACAGACATGCACAAGCTGCATGAGAGATGAAGGTTGGCCCTTCGAAGTCGACTTCCAGGAGTAGGCTTCAAACCACTCCAAGCAGCTGTGGTCAAAAGCCATGGTTGTGAGCGTTGGAGTCAAAGCGCCGGGGTGAAACTCGGGCAGGTGTGGACCAGAAAGACGAATCAACCTGAACCTCTGTTAACGCGTCGTGAAGCTGTTTCATGTCGTCGAAACCAGGAGCGCTTCTATCTCCTGGGATTAGCTCGCCGGACTCCTGGTTATTGGGCGAGTGGCGACCGGCGTAGAGGAGGCGTGATTCTGGTTCGGGCTCTCATGTGGAACTGCGGGAACCAGCTGCTCTGATGCAAAGGGAGAAGTCCAAGTGGATGCATCCATGAGACGAGAGTACCGAGGCAGAGCGCTGGGACGGATCAACTCGTATGAGCGATGAAGGCTTTGTAATGAAGCTGGAGCAAAGGAGTTGAGTTAACCGGTAACACTTGGAGTTCAACTGATGACAGGAGGAAACTGATGAGTGTTACAAAGCCGTTCATCATCCCAAAGAGATCGGTGATGGAGGCATTTAAGGTCGTGAAAGCTAAAGCAGGGTCAGCCGGTATCGATGAGCAATCGATCAAGGACTTCGAAAGGAATTTGAAGGACAATCTCTACAAAATTTGGAACCGGATGAGCTCGGGAACTTATTTCCCGCCTCCAGTTAAGGCAGTCGCCATTCCTAAAAAGAGTGGCGGCGAGCGCATTCTTGGTGTGCCAACTGTAGCGGATCGCGTGGCACAGACCGTTGTGAAAACAATTTTTGAGCCCGCCATTGAAGCGATCTTTTTGCCAGACTCCTACGGCTACAGGCCGGGCAAGTCCGCACTTGATGCGGTAGGAGTTACGCGTAAGCGTTGTTGGCAATCTGATTGGGTCTTGGAATGGGATATCAAAGGTTTGTTCGACAACATCTCACATGATCTTCTACTGAAGGCAGTCAAGAAGCATACGTCATGCAAATGGATTTTGCTCTACATCGAGCGCTGGCTGAAGGCGCCGTTGCAGATTGCGGATGGAACTGTGGTGGAACGCACCAAAGGAACGCCGCAAGGAGGCGTGGTTTCGCCATGTCTAGCAAATCTGTTTCTGCACTATGCTTTTGATGCATGGATCACCAAGATGTTTCCAAGTGTTTTGTAGTGTCGATATGCAGATGACGGCGTCGTGCACTGTCGAACTGAGCGTGAGGCGCAGTCGATCAAGACTGCTCTTCAGGCAAGGTTGGCGGAGTGCGGCCTAGAATTGCATGCTGATAAAACCAAGATCGTTTACTGCAGAGATGCCAATAGGAGAGGTATGTATTCGAGTACGAAATTCGATTTCCTCGTTTACACCTTTCGGCCGCGGAATGTGAAGACGCAAAAATGCGGAACGCTTTTTGTGAGCTTCACTGCTGCGGTGAGCTCGACGGCGCTGAAAGACATGCGACAGACAACAAGGAAGTGGAACCTTCGAAATAGGACGGATCTTGACCTTGAAGATATCTCTCATATGTTCAATCCAGTCCTACGTGGCTGGTTGCAATATTATGGGCGATTTCAACCTTCGGCGATGGATCCGGTTCTGTTACACTTCAATGCCACGCTGGTTGCATGGGCGATGAGAAAGTATTCACGGCTCCGGGGTCACAAGATACGCGCTGCTCGCTTTATCGAAAGAATCGCAAGGCGGCAGCCGTCTTTATTCATTCACTGGAAGCGCGGGGTGTTTGGTACGGCTGGTTGATGGGAGCGGTGTGAGTCGAGAGGCTCCTGCACCGTTCTAAGAGGGGCTGGGGGTGTGATTCCCCCGGTCTACTCACCCCCTATTCCGTTCGCTCAAACACCGGTGGCTCTACGTTCTTTCCCTGCCAACTTTCGAGGCGGTTTGCCGCGCAGTCGACGACCGCAGGAAGTGCCCGTGGTATGAGTACCTCAACGAC
>CAIZES010000278.1 GCA_903932045.1 uncultured Silvanigrella sp.
ATACAAAATGTAATGTTTGAGTTTTGTAATGTTCGAGTTTTGTAATGTTCGAGTTTCTAAGGCTTAAGCTCTTTTTTTGAGGGCTTAAGCCGTTTTTTTATGGCGTAACAAAGAGCGATGTGTCATCGGTTTTTTGTAGCGATATATCGGCGCCCATCATTTGAAACTTCTGAATCAGATTATCATACTTGCGTTGTACTTCTTGAATATTTGAGAGGCGCGTTACGCCTTGTGCAACCAAGCCTGCTGCGATTAACGAAAATGCAGCGCGAATATCCGTTGGCATAAGAAAATCTTTACCAAAAAGAGGAGTGGGGCCGGCAATGATAGCCGAGTGCGCATGATTGCGGTTTTTGAAACGACAAGGCGCTTCGCCCAAACAACTGGGATAAAGATTAATGTTGGCGCCCATGAGGTTAAGGTACTGTGTGTACTTGAGGCGATCTTCAAAAATAGTTTCATGAAGCACGCTCATTCCCTGGGCTTGTGTGAATAATATCATGAAGGGCTGCTGCCAGTCGGTCATGAATCCAGGGTGAACTTCAACTTCAATATGAGTTCCAATAAGTGGTTTTCCGGTAGGCGCCGATACCCAAATACCTTCCGAGTTTACGCGGAATTCAGCTCCCATGCGCTGAATGAAGTTTAGAAAGCTGTAAACGGGATCGTGTTGCACGCGTTCTAACAAAACATTGCCGCCGGTGGCCAAGGCGGCACAGGCAAAGGAAACGGCTTCGTTGCGATCGATCATGCATCGGAGTTCGCAACCCCGGAGTTTTTTTACGCCATTAATAATAAAGGTACGGTTGGCGTTCACCATGATGTCTGCTCCCATTTTTTGGAGCATTTTTACAAGTTCAATAATTTCGGGTTCCATTGCGGCGTTTTCAATAACGGTGCGACCTTGTGCCAGTGTTGCCGCCATAATAAGGTTTTCTGTGGTCATCACGCTCGGAAATGGCAGAACAACGTGGCAACCATGCAAACCTTTTTCGCCCACGGAAAGTGTGTATTTTCCGTTTTCGAGCTCAACGTGAGCGCCCATTTCTTGGAGGCCACGCACATGAAAATCCACGGGCCTGGCACCTATTTTGTCGCCCCCAAGAGCGGCATGAAATGTGACTTTTCGAAAGCGATGTAGCAACGGACCACAAGCCAAAACAGCAATGCGATTGCGTCGGCAAATATCTTCCGAAATTTCACTTTCGGAAACATTGCTGGAATTGAGTTTGATGGTGTGTTCGTCCAGGTGCTCAATGGTTGTGCCCAAGCTTTGCACAAGCTGCTCAACAATATGTCGTTCGTTCACAAAAGGCGCGCCTTTAATGAGCACGTCTTCGCTTGTTAGAAGTGAGGCAATAATACATTTGGTAACCTGATTTGCGCTCCCGGAAATGGGGATACGTCCGCCCGTGAGTTTTTTTTGACCACGGATTTCAAGAAATTGTTCCATGAAATTTGCCTTGGAATGGAGAAACTATTGTGGAAAATATGGTGGGCCAGGAGGGATTTGAACCCCCACATCGTCGCGTTATGAGCGCGCTGCCGTAACCGTTTAGCTACTGGCCCACAGACAGGAACCCAAAGTTATCACGGGTTCGGAATAAAAAAAAGCACCTGCGGCACGAAACCGCAGGTGAGACAAGGCTTTGAAGCCTGTTAAGGAGGTTACTCTACATTTGCCACACTAACAGGCTGTTACCGGTTTTGTAAAGAAGGATTTTCTCAAATTTATGGGGGTCCAAAAAACACAAAAAATCTTTATTTTTTAGAACTTTGCGCCCGACCTTTTGAAGCCTTTCGCAATTTTCTTGATCTCCGTCCATTCAATTTCGCCAGACTCGATGTTGGTGAGGCGCATTTCAACCTGATAGGTGACGCGCTTTTTGCCCTCGAGTTGAGCAGACATGCTGGAAATGGCGCCATATAAGAAGAAGTCTGCTCCGCGTTGCTTGCCAGGGCCCTTCACTTCGTCCTTCTTAACCATCCCTGAGCCCTGATATTGATATTCCTTGAGCACTTTTTCGCGGGCGTCGCCGTCCAAGAAGCGAATGCGGCCGCTGTTGATGAGTTCGTTTCGGACGGCTTCAAAAAGCGCTTTGGTATCGATGTGTTCGTCTGTACGATTTTCGAAGTCACCCACCAGAACAAAGGGTTTCTTGCCTTTGTTTTCCGATGCGAAATTGGCAAGCCAAGCTTTTTTCAAGGCAGAACCAATCATGTCTTCGGCGGTGAGGCGTGCATCGGAGTCGTTCCAACGATCGTCCAGGATTTCAACTTTATTCGGATCAACGTATTCGCCTTGAAAACTGGGTGCGCAAGAACTTAAATAGGAAGAACTGGTGGCAAGGGTTGCTATTCCGAGAGCGAAGCGAAGGAGTTTCATTTTCGAACCTTTCTATTTTCCATTGAGGGCAGTTACAACGGATCGATTATAGAACCGTTGTTTGAAACATGGCAACTCAGCTAGGGGTAGAACCTGTCGTTTTCGTGGCGGCTGTTTGAATTGATTTTGTTGATTTGGGAAGGTCTGGTTATCCGTTGCGTGATGCCAGGGCATCTCTTGCGTGTTTTGTGAAACAGGTACAAAGATGACTTCAGTTCGGAAATCGCGCATTGAAGGAGTTTGTATGGATATGCCAGCGACCGATATTGACCCCGACTTGGTTCCTGTCCGGGTGGGCTCTGAGCGCGAGTTTGATTTTTTGGTTGTGGGTTCGGGCATTGCGGGGGCTTGCCTTGCACTTAAGCTTGCAAACTTAGGCACCGTGGCAATTCTCAGCAAGGAAGTATTTTTGGAGAGCAATTCTTCTTACGCTCAAGGAGGAATAGCATCTGTTTTTTCGACTGGCGACAGTTTCGAAGATCACATTCGCGATACAGTTGTGGCTGGAGCGGGTTTGTGCCACGAAGATGTTGTTGCAAAAACTGTTTCGGCTGGGCCTCGCGCCATTCGAGAGCTCATCGGTCAAGGCGTTCCTTTTACACCCAATGACGACCGCAATGCCGAGTTTGCTTTTCATCTCACTCGTGAGGGTGGGCATAGTGCACGCAGGGTTATTCATGCTGCCGACTTAACCGGGAAAGCCGTGCAGGAAACATTCCGGCGTCATATTTTTGAGAACAAAAACATTACTGTTCTTGAATTTCACACCTGTATCGATCTTATTGTGACCGATAAAGCTTGCCCCGATTTTTCTCGCAATCGTTGCCTGGGTGCTTATGTCTTGGATGAAAAAAAACGGACCATTCACTCTTTTTTGGCAAAAGGAACATTTCTTGCCACGGGTGGGCATGGAAAACTTTATCTGTATACCTCTAATCCCAACGGTGCTTCGGGTGATGGTGTTGCTATGGCGTGGCGTGCAGGCGCCCGAGTTGCAAATCTCGAATTTATGCAGTTTCATCCCACATGTTTGTTTAATCCTAAGGCTAAGAGCTTTCTTATTTCTGAAGCTGTTCGAGGAGAAGGCGGAATTTTGTTATCGCGTTCGGGGCGACGTTTTTTGGAGACGGTCGATTCGCGCATGGAATTGGCTCCTCGCGACATTGTGGCTCGTGCCATTGATGCCGAATTAAAACGCACGGGTGAGTCACATGTTTTGCTTGATATTTCCCATAAGGGACGTGATTTTGTTGAGTCTCATTTTCCAAATATCTATAGGCGTTGCACGGAATTGGGAATAGATATTGCGAAAGAGGCCATTCCTGTTGTGCCTGCTGCTCATTACAGTTGTGGTGGAGTTGTAACGGATGCTCGCGGAAGAACGGGCATTAAAGCGCTTTGGGCGCTTGGTGAAGTGGCCTGTACGGGTCTTCACGGTGCAAATCGTTTGGCGTCCAACTCGCTTTTGGAGGGGCTGGTTTTTGCACAATTTGTGCACGATGATGTGGCATCCTTGTGGCCCGACCTCAAACAATTTCGCACGCCGCGTGTGCCTTCCTGGTTGTTAGGGAAAGCGGGTGAAAGTGACGAGCTTGTGGTTGTGCAGCATTTGTGGGACGAAATTAGGCGTACCATGTGGAATTATGTTGGCATTGTTCGAAGTGATAAGCGATTGGCTCGTGCCGAAGCCCGTATTCATGTGATTTGCCAGGAAATTGAAAATTATTATTGGGATGTCGTTCCACGTCGCGATTTACTGGAGGTTCGTAACTTGGCCACGGTGGCAATGTTGACAGTAAAATGCGCTCGCTCTCGAAAAGAGAGCCGGGGAATTCATTGCTCACTGGATTACCCTTTTGTAGATGATGCGCACTTTAGGAAAGATACTGTCTTGAGCTGAGGGATCATCTTAGAGACTCCCGACTCAAGAGGAAGGGTTTAGCTGTGCCCAACCCTCAGGGGTGTTTCATCTCATTTGTAAGTGTTTTTAGATGTTTGGTTTTTCGGTAGAGTGGCTGCGAACCTATCTTCCCTTTGAGAATGGAGTTCCCTCGCATCAGACGGTCGGTCGGGTGA
>CAIZES010000279.1 GCA_903932045.1 uncultured Silvanigrella sp.
CTACAGTACCCCCTGCAGTGTCCCCTACAGTACCCCCTGCAGTGTCCCCTACAGTACCCCCTGCAGTGTCCCCTACAGTACCCCCTGCAGTGTCCCCTACAGTACCCCCTGCAGTGTGCGCTACAGTGTGCCCTACAGTACCCCCTAAAGTGTGCCCTACTGTACCCCCTAAAGTGTGCCTTTGATTCTCCGATAACACTAGCGTGGAAAGATTGAAGCAGGGGAGTCTATGTCTAGCACGCGAACGCTTTGGACAGTTTCGGTTGGAGTTGTTGCTGCGCTGAGCTGGTGTGCTGTGTGGTTTGCCCGATCGCGGACTGAATTTCCGAGTCCAGATACGGCTCTCATTATCAACGCGGAGGCTCAAAAAAATCCGTTGACTTCCTTTTCTGCGCGGCGCATTGCGTTGGGTGATTTTCGATGGCCATCAAAAGAGGATTGGCTCAGGGGACACGGTTTTCAAGATAATGCAGTTGTGGCTGGGGAGCTTGAGCGTTTGCGCAGTTTTTATCGCGGTAACGAAGCGAAAGTCGCTCGTGATTGCGCAAAGCACTTTGGTGTTGATGGTGAAAATATCTATCAGCCCGCTCAGGAAAACTTGGGGTGCTTAGGCTGGAAGCTGGCTGTTTCTGTTCGACCCAAGCATCTCGAAAAGGAAATTGCTTCGGTGGATTTGAAAGCCGCAAAGTTGAATTCGGTTTCGCAAGATTCTGTGAAGCAGAGTCAAAAAATATCATATAAGACGTGGTCAGAAATTGTAAAAGTTTCGTACAAAGGTTCGTATAAAGGTTCGGGCGTCACATTCTCTTTTAAGGAATTGGCAGATGTTCGAAAAATATACCGAGCGGCTCAGCAACGGCAACAGCAATGTTCGGAAGGTTCTGCGCGCGCAGCGTTGCGAGGGGCAATTGAGGAGTTTTTGCCAACACGTGAAGCGTGGACAATGATAGAATCTTTATATCGTTCCACTGCGCCATGTCTTGCTCCAAATCATCCTGCTTACGAGGCAATGCATTTGCGAATGGGGCTTTTGAATCTAGAGCGTTCCGAATTTAGGAAGGCAACACAGGCGTTGTATTTGGCATCGCGAGCCGAAAAACCGACCGATGAAACTCGGGTGATGTTCTGGCTCGGCTTTTTGTATGCTCTTAATTCGTATGAAGGCGATGGAAAATTTTCTGCGCACAAAAATCCGTGGTGGGAGCGCCTCCAGAGTTCTCAGCCACTTTCGCTGCACTCCGTGGCATCGCGTCATCTTTTGGGGAATGATGCTGCAAAAATTATTCAGGGAACAAGCGCACCAACTTTAGCGGTGTATCAGGGAAATACGTGGAATGCTCGCAATTATTGGGCGTTTTTATTTGTCCTTGCCGAAGCAATTGGCGACAACGACATGAAAAAGAATTTAACTGAAGTTCAAAGCGTTTCTTTGCGTACCGTCGATTTTGAAGATGCGCTTTTTTATGCAGTTGCGCAGCGAGAAGCCAACGCCAAAAGAGCGAGTATTCGAAGTGTTCAAAGTGGCATAAGGTCTTTTGGAATGGAACACATGAGCAAAGGGGTGTTGTCTTTGCTTTTTCCTCTTCACTATCTGAACGAGATTAATGCTATAGAAACGTGTCGCGATCCCGCGCTTGTGCTTTCCGTTATTCGTCAAGAAAGCTATTTTGAACAAACAGCCGGAAGTTCACGTGGTGCTCAGGGGCTGATGCAGCTTTTGCCTTCTGTGGCACGACAGCGTCTTGGCAAACAAAAAGTCGATCTCACAAATTCAACCGAAAACATTCGAGCCGGTTGTACACATTTTGATGCACTTATGTCTGATTTTGGCAACGACACGCTTATGGCTTTGGCTTCGTTCAATGCTGGAAGTGTTCCAGTGCGGAAGTGGCAGAATCGTTTTGATAAGCGTTCATTGTTGCTTTTTGTCGATCTTATTCCGTTTCAAGAAACTCGACATTTTGTAGCAAATGTTTTTGCCGGTGATTATTGGTATGGAACGCTTTTGAATGCTGTAACGGATCGGAAAATTCGGAACTCTGTTGGTTTGCCTGTTGGACTTGTTCCTATTCCCGATGATTTTGGAGTGTCCAGTTCGCTTTCTCTTGAAGTTCCTTCGCCAAACTGAGTGGGTAGGGGGGCGCTGCTTTTGTGAGCCCAAATCTTGCGCTTGCGAAGCTGTATCGCTATACTTCGCACCTGATTATGCCGTTATATTTCCAATACTAGAGTGGAGAGACCCATGTTGACATCAAAAGATATTCTGAATCGTGCTGAGCATTATCGTAGTGAAATGCTGGATTTCTTGCGTGATATTTGCGCAATTCCTTCCGAAAGCTGCCAAGAAAAAGAAGTTGTTCTTCGCATTAAGAAAGAAATGGAAAAAGTAGGTTTCGACGAAATCAAAATAGACGGTATGGGAAATATTTTGGGACGCATTGGAAGTGGCAAGCACGTTATTGCCATGGATGCACATATTGATACCGTTGGTTTGGGGAATAAAGCCGAGTGGAAGTGGGATCCCTACCAGGGCAAGCTTGAAGATGGAATTTTTTATGCTCGGGGTGCCACCGATCAAAAAGCTGGCATGGTGAGTATGGTTTATGCTGGAAAGGTTATTAAAGATCTTAATCTGGGGGGCGATTATACTTTATGGGTCACTGGCACCGTTCAAGAAGAGGATTGTGATGGTCTTTGCTGGCAGTACCTCTTGAAAGAGGGAATTTTGAAGCCAGAAGTTGTTGTGATTACCGAACCCACAAATTTAGGTATTTATAGAGGCCATAGGGGACGCATGGAAATTGGCGTCACAACCCGTGGTGTTTCGTGCCACGGTAGCGCCCCTGAACGCGGAAAAAACGCGGTTTATATGATGTCTAAAATTTGCAATGAAATTGAAAAACTCAACGACCGTTTGGCATTTGATGAATTTTTGGGCAAGGGAACTGTTACGGTAAGTTATATTGAATGTTCAACGCCTTCATTGTGTGCTGTTCCCGACCGCGCTTATATTCATTTGGATCGTCGCTTGACTGTTGGAGAAACAAAAGAAATTGCCGTGGCGGAAGTCAAGGATGCGTGCAAACGTGCAGGTATTGAAGCCGAGGTTGAAGTTTTGATGTATGAAGTTCCAAGCTACACAGGTCTTAAGTACCCCACGGAAAAATATTTTCCAACCTGGAAAATTCCGTCTGAGCATAAGGCTTGCACCGCAGCCGTTGCTGCGTACGAAGGACTTTTCAACGAAAAACCCCGTGTGGATAAGTGGGTGTTTAGCACTAACGGCATTGCAACTATGGGCATGTTTGGAATTCCAACGGTTGGCTTTGGTCCTGCAAACGAAGTTTATGCACATATGGTGTCCGATCAATGCCCGGTGGATCATTTGGTGAAAGCTGCAGCTTTTTACGCACAGTTTCCCAAATGCTATTTGGAAGCAAAGTGAAATAAGGCAGAAATAAGGCAGAAATAAGGCAGAAATAAGGCAGAAATAAGGCAGAAGCAATGCATGAATAATGTAGGAATAATGTGGGAATAGTTTTGGAATAATGCTGGAATAAAATAGAAACCGAAAAGAGGAGACAAACATGTTTATCGAAAATTTGATTAAGGAAATTGAAAAGCGTGACACAAACATGTACGGCAAAGATTTTTTGCTAACGTGGGATAAATCACAGGATGAAGTTGAGGCAACGTTGTTGGTGTCTGAGGCACTTAAAAAGTTGCATGCAAACAATGTGTCCACCAATATTTTCGACACAGGTTTGGCTGTTTCTCTGTTTCGCGATAATTCCACTCGGACCCGTTTTTCTTATGGTTCGGCCACAAATATGTTGGGTCTCACCGGCCAAGACTTGGACGAAGGAAAATCGCAAATTGCCCATGGTGAAACCGTTCGTGAAACCGCAAACATGATTTCATTTCTAACTGAGGTTATTGGTATTCGCGACGACATGTATTTGGGCGCTGGCCATACCTACATGAAGGATGTTGCTGCGGCCTTGGATGATGGCTACAAGAATAATGTTTTGAATCAGCGTCCAACCATTGTGAATTTGCAGTGCGATGTTGATCACCCTACGCAATCTATGGCCGATTTGGCTCACTTGAAAGATTACTTTGGCAGTCTTGAAAACTTGCGCGGTAAAAAAATTGCAATGACCTGGGCCTACTCGCCAAGCTATGGAAAACCGCTTTCCGTTCCCCAGGGAATTATTGGTTTGATGACGCGGTTTGGTATGGATGTTCAGCTTGCGTACCCCGAAGGTTATGGACTTATTCCAGAGGTTGTTGAGCTTGCTGGGAAGAATGCAGCGCAATCGGGTGGCAACTTTAAGGTTGTGAACTCCATGGAAGATGCGTTTAAGGATGCTGATATTGTGTATCCCAAGAGCTGGGCTCCATTCCACGTTATGGGCGAGCGCACAAAACTTTTGCGCGCAGGTGACCAGGCTGGTTTGAAGGATTTGGAAAAACAATGCTTAGCAAATAACGCTAAGTTTAAGAATTGGGAATGCGACGAACAAAAGATGAAGCTCACCAAGGGCGGAAAAGCACTGTACATGCACTGTTTGCCTGCTGATATTTCTGGAGTGTCATGCAAGGAAGGTGAAGTCGCTGCCAGCGTTTTCGATAGATATCGTTTGGAAACGTATCGTGAAGCTGGACACAAGCCTTTTATTATTGCCGCAATGATTTTGCTGGGGCGTTTCCGCGATCCTGCTGCTGTGCTTGCCGCGCTTGATCGTCGGGCTAAACCTCGCCTTGGTTTCTGAGTTGGCGTTGCTGATAATTCTTATTTCATGGGGTCGAATGCATTGCCCCATATGTTTAAGAAAATGTTCTCGTGATTGTATCGCTCTTGGCTTGTTGTGCGAACGTGTTTTGCATATCCCACCGGAACAAGTGCCAGTGGAACAACGTTGGATTCGGAAATATGAAACAGCGTGCGCATGTCTTGTATGCGCATGTCTTGTATGCGCATGTCTTGTATGCGCATATCTTGTATGCGCTGTTCGTCGGGATGTATTCCAAGCCACACTCCTCCAAGGCCATAAGCTTGGATTGCGATGAGCATGTTTTCGGTTGCAGCCGACCAGTCTTGAAGCCAGTATCCTTTGTATTTTTCTTTGCTAGTATCGCCGCACACCAAAATTGCGAGTTCTGCTTCGGGTACCATTTGAGCGTAGGGATGAAAATTGGGAACGGATTTTAGAATTTGTTTGTCACGCACAACGACAAATTTCCAGGGTTGCTGATTTCCTGCAGACGGCGCCTGCATTGCAGCTCTCAAAATTCCCTCAACGAACGTGTCATTCACTGGCTCGTTTGTGAACGACCTCACACTGTGCCTGTTATAGTAGGTAACCTAGGATAGGTTACATTTTTTCAAAAAAGAAGCAACCCTGTCCTTATCTTTTAACAAGACATCTTATCGGACAATCCTCCGCATTATCTGGTTATCTAACCCGCACGATATTGAAACGTCAGGACGGAAGCTTCGCTATCGACCCTGTATCCGACTATTGCGTTCGAATCATCTTAACCAAGCCGTACCAACCATTCCTTCTCGTATTGTCAATGCCAGGTCTCGCCGTCGTTTCAAAATCGGCCATAGAATCAGAGCACATCATCCTCGGTAGTGGTTCCTTCTACGTATCAAGCGAAAATAGCACATCCAAAACTTTACTTCGAAATCCAAATTGCAACGATAATCAGGCAACCTACCCAACACAAATCGTGATCAAAATAATTCCTGAGATCGCGAATGCGTTGAGATCGATCCGCGAAGGAGAGTCCGATCTGTTTTTTGGCATGTATAAAGGAGCAATCACTCCAAATCTCATTGGAAACAATTCTGTTGTTACACCGACTCAAAGCCTTATGTATAACCATTTTTTTCTCAACGCAGAAAACGAACCACTGAATGAACTCGCTTTTAGCGAGGACTTGTCGTCAATAATCAGAACAGCAATTTCCACATACCATCCGCATCATGAGCTACAAACTCCTCTTGACGCGCTTTTGCCAAAAGAGATTCTTGGTGACAAAAATCACACTGTCATATACCGGAACGACATAGATTCATCAAGTTTCAAAAACCGATGGAGAAACACATGCAAAACAAGCATAATTCGCATTAAAACGCGCGAGGGGAGTATCTCTAAGCAACTAGCCGACCACCTTTTGGCATCCCTCCGCCGGGTAGACGTGCATGCCGTTTTCTAGTTTGAAACAATTTCGAGTATCTTAGACTCTCTGACAAATAATGATTATGACATTATTATGGCAAATTATCTCGGAAATTTTCCGGATCCCGATGGATTTTTAGATCCAATCCTCGGACTTGGAAAAATCAAATTCGGAAACTTCCCACGCCAAGGCTTATGCGAACGCATCGAAATCGCTCGCCATATTCAAAACCAGACCGCTCGAGTTCGGCAATATGAGAAGATCCTGGAAGACTTTGCTGCGCAACACGACATCATTTTCGGATTTCGAGAGACTCTTGCTTTAATACACAGGAAACAGCTTCCGATTCCAAACCTTGCCTCGTTCCGTTACGAATCGCAGATTTGGAATCTGCAAAGCTAGGTACAGGAGTATTGCTGATTGTTTCAGCGTCGATCTCCTTTTTCCCAACATGACTTGGGTACAGCTCGTTGACTTCTGCCTCAAGAACAGCACACGCGGCCTTTGCTTCCTCCAGTAATTCCTTTCCGTCCTCGGACGCAAAGTCATATCTGCGCTCGTTGAATTGAATAATGGTGCTCAGGATTCGCACAGCTTGTAATAATTGATGCCGCTTTGATTCTTTGATGTCCATAATAGCCTCTACTGAACGTCAGTTTTTTTCGAAAGCTCCTTGCGGCAAATCTCCCAAAATTCTGCCGAAGGATGAATTGATTTCTCAACCAGTCGTAAATCATGGTACACAAAATCGCAGCATCTGCCACCCGAGATACAGGTTTCCGATCGCGTCAAACGAAAATGTTCATTCGAAGCGCGAGCCGCAACGAAATCGTGCACCGGATTCGTCGACCAAAAAAACGAGGCGAAAGCGAAAGGGTTTGTGGTCCTTTGGAGTGTGTCGAATTCTTTTGTAAACGTCAAATATTTGACCTTTCTGCAAAGGATTTGAGAATCAGCTCTTTATTGAATCTCGAATTTTACTCAAGAATTGCAAAATTTTTCCGAAAAGTTCGTTGCTGGTTTCGCTTGAGTTTGGTTGATTTTGTTGAGTTGGAGGGGGAATGCGTCTGTGTGCGACGTTTTTGAAAACCTTGTTGGCGTTTTGCATTTGTGCAGGAACGGTGCAAGAGGTTTTTGCCCAAACAACTGCGGAAATTCTTCCAACGCGCAAAATGTTGCAAACAACTTACTTACAAAATCAGCGTGATGCATGGACCTTATTTGCAGGGGTTCCGGTAACACATGTGGTTCCAAAGCGAGACAAGGTCACATTCAATTTTGGTGGAGATTACGCCCAGACAAACGTGATTCCTGCCGCTGGCACTTCGGGATTTCAAAGTTCCTCCAGCGATAGTGCCTCACTAAAAATTTCGGGATATCGCGCAACTCCGTTGGTTGTTTTTCAGGAAAGTCGTTTTGGAATTGGATTTCTTGCCGATGTTGGTGAGAAAAAAACAACTTATATTGATTCGAGTTCTTATTCTGAAAATGGTGACATGAAGTTTAGCGGATTTGGAATTTCGACTTATGCCATTCCTACGATCTCGTTTTTGCCAAATAATGTGACAACGAGCCTCGTTTCGGGTATTAAAAAAGACTACGTTGAGCATACGGGAACACAAAATTATCCGCATGATGAGCCTAGTTTTTCGGTTTCACAAAAGGCCAGATATTCTGTGGTGAGTGGAAATCTTGGTGCCGATTTGAGCGTTCTTTTAGCTCGTCGGTTTACCGTTATGCCGTGGTTTGATTACCGGCGTATGATGGGAATTTCTCCAAATTCTACTTCGTACACCACTATTCTTGAAACGAACAAACCCATAATTGGTGACATTGGCCTCTTTTGGAACAACGAAGTTCGATATGGAATCGATTTTGGCGTGCAAATTCAACGAGTGAATATCAAATTGGGTGGCGCGCTTGGATATGTTGCAGGTTTGGCAAAGGGGTCGGATCAAATTACAGACTCCAGTTTTTCCGTTGCTTTATCTGTGGATTTTTAGGAGCGACGTATTTTTGGAACAGATGTGTTTTGAGGGCTCATGCGTTATTGGGAGTGATGTGTTGTGGGTGTTTGGGAACAAAAAAATTATGTGCTGCCATATTCTTTCAGTTTGCTTCGCATTTTGTTGTTGAGAGTGGCATCTGTGACTGCAGTGACTGCAGTGACTGCAGTGATGGTAGTGATGGTAGTGACCGCAGTGACGGCTGTCACATCAACAATTGCTGAAGCCCATGGGTACAATGCGGATCGAGTGAAGATCCTTTACGTTCCAGCAGAAAACATTTACCGTATCACAATTCGTTATACCAATGTTGAAGTTGGCGAGTATCGTGAGGCACATGTTGATTATCGAAACCGGAAGGAAGCATTGAAAGTGTATTGGGATCTTGTGAATGGCGCAGACTTCTTTTTGGGTGATGTTAAGGATTCGCTTCATTTTCACGATCCTGTTCAGAAGAACAATCCTTATTAAATGTATGGATGTTGTTTGTGTTGTCGATTTATATGCTTTTTTTTGTTGTTGTTTTTGTCTGAGCAGATGATGAGGTTTAGATTCGATCCATGAAAGAGATTCACGTTGTCACACGTCTTGCGGTAGACATAGGTCAAATTGTTTTGGAAAGCGGCGGCGAAACCTATCGAGTGGAGGAATCTATTCGAGTGGTTTGCGAAGCATACGGATTTCCAGAAACACAAAGCTACGTTGTGCCCACCGGAATTATGGCTACAATTTTGGATCATTCAGGAAGACCAACATCGATAGTTCGTCGAATTCGTTCGCGTTCAACTCACTTCGAGCGCCTCGCTGCAATGAATTCACTCTTGTTGCAAATTCAAGAAAAGAGTTTGCGAATGAACGAGGTGCGAAGCGAACTTAAGAAAATTTTGCAGAAGCCCCCGCGGAATGCATTTATTATGGCGACGTCAGCCGGAGCTATGACGGGTTTTTTCGCTCTTTTTTTTGGCGGAACTCTGGCCGATTTTGTTCCTGCTTTTATTGTGGGTTGCACTGGAAAATTGTTGGTATCGTATTTTTCCAAGTTGAATGTTAATGATTTCTTCTCCAATATTGTTGCTGGTGCTTACGTTATGTTACAAAGTCATCTTTTGGCTTTGTTATTGCCAAAACTTCTTCATGGCGACAAAATTGCAACGGGTTCCATAATGCTGTTGGTTCCAGGACTTGCCATAACAAATGCGGTTCGTGATTCCATTGCTGGTGACCTTCTTGCGGGTGTGGCTCGCGGTATTGAAGCGACTCTTGTTGCCGTCGGAATTGCTTTTGGTTCCGGTATTGCTCTTCAAATTTTGGCATTATTGGGAGCGCGTGCGTAATGATAGAACAAACATTATACGGAGCCATTGCAACAGCAGCCTTTGCGGTGTTTGCAAATTTAGAATGGGCCATGGTTCCGTTTGCTGCAGTGGGAGCAGGTTTGAGTTGGATTTGCTACCTAGCGCTAACCGCAGCCTGGGGGGCTAAGGTGTTGTCGTTATTTTTTGGGGCCGCGGTAGCAGGTGTTTATTCCGAAACCGTTGCAAAATTCACGCGCAAACCGGCATCGTCTTTTGTTTTGCCTGCTATTGTCTGCCTCGTACCCGGAACAAAGATTTACTTTACCATGAGTGAGGCTGTAAATGGGAGTCTAGAAAAGGCAACCACCATGGGTGTGGATACTCTATTGAGTGCGGGCGCAATTGCGGCTGGAGTTGCTTTTGTGACGTCATTGGTGCTCATAACCAGGCGTGTGGCGAGGGTCGTTGTTCACTTTGATGATCACAAATGAACCTTGTTGTCGCTGTATTTTTTTGCGGAATTTGCAATGCAAGTTGACTTTTTTGATTTCAAAACAGGTTTTCGTCATCTTTCTACCAAACAGTTATGGATCTCAAAAATTCTTTTTTCGTTCTTGAAATTTCCTTTTTTGAGCAAAATGGGATGTTGGGCACTCCAAAAGAATTTTGTGTTGAGTTTCCCAGGTGTGGCATGGTTAATCAGGAAAACTCTTTTTCGGCAGTTTTGTGGCGGAGAAACTGTCAATAAAACGATGCAAACTCTGCTTTTTTTGAATCAATATGGGGTTGGCGGAATTTTGGATTTTGCAGCAGAACGCGGAACGTGCAGGGAACATTTTGAAGCGGCGGAACAGTCTATTGTTGAAGTTATTCAGTCTTTGAAATTGTCTTCGGCTGAAAAGTTTGCCGTTTTTAAACCCTCCGCACTGTTGTCTTTTGACGTTCTTGAAAAGATTTCGAACAGGATCAATTTGCATTGCAACAATTCACAGGTTAACACCTTGGCAATTATTCCCAACGACTTATCCTTTTTGAATGAACGGGAAAATCAAGAATGGATTGAGGGACGAGCACGAGTCGAAAAACTTTGTCAGCTTGCTGCAGACTTAGGTGTGAAATTGATGTGTGATGCCGAGGAAAGCTGGATTCAACCGGCTGTGGACGCTCTTTTGATTGAAATGATGAGGAAACATAATTCCCTTGACGCTTGTATTTTTACAACGGTTCAATTCTATCGCACGGGAAGGGTGCAGGAATTACAAAATTTGTTGTGTGATGCCGAGAGAAATAATTATGTTGTTGGTGTGAAAGCGGTTCGCGGTGCTTATCTCGACAAAGAGCGAACCTATGCACTTGAAAAAAATCGGCCGTCCGCTGTGCACAATACTAAGAAACAGACTGACAACCATTTTGACCAAGGTATTGCCTTTATGCTCGCGAATCTGACAAAATTTTCTATTTGTGTTGCTACGCACAACGAAGAATCCACCCTGCTCGTGCTAAATGCAATGCGTCAGCGGAATTTAACTCCCGAAAATTCGCACATCGCATTTTCGCAGCTTTTTGGCATGAGCGATTATATTACGTTTAATTTGGCCAATGCGGGTTTACGATCTCTGAAGTATATTCCGTATGGTGTATTGCGTGAAACAATTCCATATTTGATGCGACGAGCACAAGAAAACAGTGCCGTTCAGGGGCAAACAGCGCGTGAAAGTAGCCTTATCACGAAAGAGCTGAAGCGACGTAAAAAGGGGGGGGCGTTTGTTCTGTTTCAATAAGAGGTGATACCAATATGTGGATTTTTCTCGGATAGGTTCATCTATTTTCCAATGTGGTTTTTGTAACCCCTATCCACTTGTTGAACATGCCTTACGAACCATTCCACCAGAAAGCGCAAGACGGGCTTTAAATCTATTTGAGCCTCTGTGTAATCCTTGCGGATGGCACGTGCCTTCTCTTCAAAAAAATGGTGTTCTTTAAGATGTAATTCCGTGTCAGGGTAAGAGGTTCCCACAAAAAGTGCTTCCTCGGTACGAAAGTGATTTGACACATAGTCCAGTAATGCCTTCACGGTATCGAGAATGAAATTGGCTCTGTAAGTACGACTCTGTACTGCGCGATGAAGATCATTAATAAGGTAGCACAGCTGTTCATGCTGCTCGTCTATAATTTTGTTTCCTACTAAAAATCGGTTATCCCAATGAATTAACTCCGTGGGAATTTCAAGTTTTTCTTTCGTTACCGGTTTCGCACGCGAAGGATCTTCGAAGATAGCATGGCAACTTGGGCACCGAACAATTTGCTCAACTCCTTCAACCTCGGACTTACAATTCTGACAAACTATAACTTGCGCCATTTTAAGACTCCTTTTTGTCGTCATTAAAAAAAACGTTTTGCGCCACGAAGAGGTGTTACTTGAGAACAAGGATTTTGCAGTCAGCTGAATTCCTCCTCAGGTGAATTCCTCCTCAGGAAATGGTTCTGCTTCGGTAAACAGAATGAGTTCTTGAGCCATTGTTTGAGTCATTGTTTGAGTCAGTGTCATTTTAGGTGTTGGTGTCAGAAGCACCGACAGCAACCGAAGGACCGACAGCAACCGAAGGACCGACAGCAACCGAAGGACCGACAGCAACCGAAACGGCGACAGCAACCGTGCTCTGATCGTTTTGAGCCTGAACGTTTTGTAAGATTTAGGGCAGTGCTTGATGCCGTTCGAGAAATTGTTTCCGTCAATTTTCCAGTAACTCGCTGTAACGTATGATGAACTGCACACGTGGGAGTCAGAAAACCGTCAATAAAAATAGGAATTTTTTCTATATGTGAACCCGAGTTTAGGTTTTGGATTTTAGGTTTTTGCAATAAAATCCGATGATGCTATTGCCAGGGAAAACATGCACTTTTGGAGTGGCGCTATGACGTTTGTAAGAAAAATCGTCGCACTCGTTGTTGATGATGTGAGGGAGAACCGAATGGTTCTGTCTCGAATCTTGGAACGTAACGGTTTTGAGACTGTTTCTGTCGACTGTGGCGAAGCTGCAGTGCAGGCTGCTTTGGCGAAGTCATTCGATATTATTTTTATGGATGTCATGATGCCGGGTATGAATGGCATCGAAGCAACAAGTCAGATTAGGTCAAATGGTTTTGTTGGACCTATTATTGCGGTAACCGCTGCATTAACGGAACGAGAAAATTGTATTCAGTGCGGAATGAATGAGTTTGTGACCAAGCCCGTTATTTTCGATTCGTTTTTGAAAAAAATTCCTGAGTGGCTTTCAGAAAAATTGAAGGTCACTGAATAAGAGGTTCAAGTGCTGCTTGAAGAGCTTCCAGTTCAATTGCACTGGGCACATATTTAATGCTTTGCGCTGGAACCGGAATTTGCCATTCCAAAGCTTTGAGTGACTCTTCAATTTCTTTGTGGAGTCGGAAATTCCAACCATAGGAACCAAACACAAAGCCAACTTTACCCCGCGGTTTAAGGCCTCGCATGTAAGTTAGAAAACCAGCCATGGTGGGCATCATGTTTTCGTTCAAAACAGGGGTGCCGATGGCAATGTATTTTGCCGACAAAACGCTGGTCATGATGTCGGAAATATGATCGGTTTTGAGCGAACAAAAACGAACAGGAATATTTTTCGACTCAAAAAAATCGCGGACGGATTTTGCCATTTTTGTAGTGGATTCCCACATGGAGTCGAATACAATTAGGGCTGAGCCATTGTTTTGGTGCTTTACCCATTTGCCATACTCGGCCAAAATTTCGGGAACCATTGTGCGCCACACCACACCGTGACTGGGCGCAATGATGGAAGGAGCCAAGGGCTTTACGGCTTCTAGAGCTTTGTCTGTTTGGTTTGCAAAAGGATAGACAATGTTGGCGTAGTATTTTGCTGATTCTTCGAAAATAATATCTTTGGGTGTTTCGTCGTCAAACAACGAATTTGGGCTGAGATGTTGGCCAAAGGCATCGTTGGAAAACAAAATTTTGTCTTCTGGACACCATGCAACCATGGAGTCGGGCCAGTGCACAAACGGGACTTGTACGAAAGTGAGGGTGCGCTTGCCAAGGCTGATGCTTTGGCCGGTGCGAACTTGAGACACCTTCCAGCCGTCGGTGTTGTAGTGTTTTTTTAGGTTAGCATCGCAGTTGGGGGACGTAATCAATTGAGCATTTTTTGCCAAACGCATGATGTCGGGAAGGGCACCTGAGTGATCCATTTCGGCGTGGTTTGCAACAATGAAATCGATG
The DNA here is from genome assembly GCA_903932045.1 of uncultured Silvanigrella sp. GTDB lineage: Bacteria > Bdellovibrionota_B > Oligoflexia > Silvanigrellales > Silvanigrellaceae > CAIZES01. The sequence continues at coordinate 13,746 of CAIZES010000279.1, forward strand.
CGATCCAGAGAAACAATGGACGTAATTCTGTCTAGCATTTCTTGTGAAAATGGAGCTTTCACGGTGTCAATGAGGGCAATTTTTTCGTCTACAATAAGAAAGGCGTTGTAGGTGCTTCCCCGTTGGGTTTTGTATCCGTGAAAATCGCGAACAAGCGAATCTTTTGCGCCAACCCAGTAAATTCCGGGTTTGATTTCCATAGCCTTCATTGCGTTCTCCAATAAGAGTTCTGAGCAGGTCAATACTAAATACTAAAGTGATGACACAAATTTCGCGAGACGCGCAACGCCCTTGCGAATGGTGTCGAAGTCGGTTGCGTAGGAAAAGCGGATGTGGTTGTCGTCTCCGAAAACCACGCCTGGAGCCGCAGCAACTTGACATTCTTCTAACAGGCGATTGCAAAATTCCAGAGACTTAAGGCCTGTTTTACGGATATCGACAAAGAGGTAAAACGCTCCGTCGGGTTTTGCACAGGAAAGTTGGGGGATGTCCTGAATAAGGCTGTACATGAGTTCTCGGCGTTCGAAAAACGTTTTATGCATTTCCTGGAGGCAAGTTTGATTCCCCTCTAGAGCAGCCAGGGCTCCGTATTGCGCAAAGGTGCATACATTTGATGTGCTGTGGCTTTGAATATTTGCAACAGCCTTAATGAGATCGGAGGGGCCAGCCACGTATCCTATGCGCCAACCCGTCATGGCAAATGCTTTTGCAAAGCCGTTGCTGACAATGGTGCGTTTAAAAATATCGGGAGAAAGCGAGCCAATACTCACTTGTTCTCCGTCGTAAACAAGTTTTTCGTAGATTTCGTCGGAAATAACGATAAGATCTTTTTCGACAATGACTTCTGCGAGAGCTTTAATCTCTTTAGGAGAATAAACCATACCCGTAGGGTTGGATGGCGAATTTAAAATAACCACTCGTGAGCGCTGTGTAATGGCATTGCGCAGCATTTTTGGGGTCATTTTGTAACGGGTTTCTACTGATGTTGGAATAAAAACAGGGTTTGCGCCAGCCAAACGCACCATTTCGGGATAGGAAAGCCAGAAAGGGGCTGGAATGAGGACGTCATCCCCAGGGCCTACCAAGGCCATAATGGTGGAATAGAGAGAGTGTTTGCCGCCATTTGTGACAACAATGGACTCGGGTGGATAATCGAGACCGTTTTCGGCCTTGAGTTTTTTGGAAATGGCCTCGCGCAATTTTTGTTCGCCAGAGGTATTTCCATACTTTGTTTTTCCCTGATCGAGCGCTTTTTTAGCGGCTTCCCGAATGTGTTCGGGGGTGTCGAAGTCGGGTTCGCCAACGGTAAAATTGCAGAGATCAATACCCTGAGCCTTCATGGCTTTGGCGCGCGCGTCAATCGCTAATGTGAGCGAGGGCGACACTTGAGCCAAACGTTCTGCCAGTTTCATAGGTCACAACTCCAATCTGAAATCACAAACTCATGATTCAACGTGAACACAGCGTTATCAGCGAATTTGAACACAACAATGAATGCAAGACTGGCAAAAAGTACCATATTAAATTGAAATGGCAACTCATGGGTCTATTTGCGTGTGGTATATGCCGTGCTTCAAAAAAATAAAGAACGGAGCAAGGCGCCCACGTCCCTTATTCTTAAAACACTAACAAGACCAATTGACTCAGTTTTGTATGGTGAGTTTTGACTCGATTTGTTATGAGATCCCGGGCTTAGTCTTTAGCTTTTAGCTCGGAGTCGTGCTGGCGGATGAACTCGCGAATTTGCTCGTTCATGTCCAGAAGGCGGTGCCATTGTTCTTTGTAAAGTGTGACAGGGAAGCGTCCCAACCCGTACACTGAAAGAGCGCCTTTTGGGCTCACTTTGATGTCTGTAGCACGGTTTACCTTGCGCCTAAGAGCTTCATTTTCAGCGCGAAGTCTTTCCAATTCTTTTGCTGCATCTTCCATGGGCATCTCCTTGAGCGGCGATTTACGAAAACCAAAAAGAACTCTGCTTCGATAATGCAGGATGTTTTAATCCTTGTCAAAGCTGCGGCCCCCGAGCGCAGGGCTAGGGGTGTCTTACTAAAAGTTTGAAAACGCCCACTTCAAGGTCCACGCGGCACGCGACACGCCAAAGTCCACGATTTTCGAATTTCGTTTACGCAAACGTCAACGCCTGTCGTGGTGATCAGGGTGTCGCGTGCCGCGTTCTCCATTCCGTTAAATATCGCTGAGGCATCGGGAAAGGTGGGCGTAAACGATCGCGCACGTTTCTTTGCCATCGCAAGAGTGGTCAACGACGGAATGTGGTGCCATTTTCGATTGCATTGAAATACTGAATCCATGCTGCCAAGTAGAAATTGGCAAGAGCAGAATACTTCTTCAACTGAGTAACGA
>CAIZES010000280.1 GCA_903932045.1 uncultured Silvanigrella sp.
CACAAATAACCCACCGCAAATTCCCGTCAATGAGTGTTCCTTGCAATGCCTTTAGCATTATCAGATTATAAATGAGATCACAGAAAAGTTCCGATATCAGAGCTAAGATCTGGTCCGTTTCATAGTCTCACAACCACGCACCCTGGAGCGCCTATGCTATTGCGAAATATTTCAATTATAAAACGTCTTAATATTTTAATTATCGCTTTTTTATTCACGGCTATCACAGCTGCAATAATCATTTCCAATGCTCATCTCCGCAGCATTCAGTCACTGCACATCGAAGAAGACGGAATTGATGCCATTACAAAACTCAATGAAGCTGGATTGGCCTTTACTCGCTATATCTCTGGTGAAACAAGTCAGTCAGAAAAAGTACAAAATTTTCTGAAACAGTATGAGGAATCGCCAGAAACAAAAAATTTTTTCTCCAACAAAGAACTTCTTACGCTGCATGCTGCGTCGGCTTTATCGAAAACAAGTTTGTCTAGTGCTTGGAAGACTGTAGAAAGCAATCCGACAAGTGAAGAAAACAGAAGGAACTTTTTAAAGGCCCTACTTGGACACATTGAGTTTATGGGAAACGCTTCGGGCCTTATTTTGGACCCAAATTTAGACACATACTATTTGATGGATTCACTGGTGGTTCAAGTTCCCGCATTATTCGAGCATATTCTAGAACTCAATGCTCTGTCACAAACTCAAAATGGCGAGCCATCACCAGAATTACGTATTAAGTTCGCCCTAGCCGCAAACAATATCGAAGACCATTCCACAAACATAGAACATGATATCAGTCAGTCGCTACGCTTTAACGCCGCGGCACAAACTTCAAGTTCAAATTTGAAAAGCCTTAGCACTCCTTCGAAAGATATTCTGGACAGTGGAATTTCCCTCTCAAAAAAACTTTATGATATTGGGTTTGGAAAATCCCCTTATGATAGCAATAGCGTCAAATCCGACGTAAAGGCTTACATAGAAAAACTCGGCTCCCTAAACGGCACTGGAGCGACGGAATTAACAACTTTGCTCTCCAAATACTTATCTGTCGAAAACTCTGCCTTAGCCCTAGGCATTGGTCTTTTAATTGCGGTCTCAGGACTTTTTGCTTTGCTCGTATGGCTTACGTCAAAGTCCATTACAGATCCACTTCGCGAAGCACTTCAGGTTGTTGACGCCATGAGCTATGGCAAAAATGATGTCCGTATGCATAAAAATGGCAACGACGAATTTACAAAATTTGCAATATCGTTCGGTATTTTTCAAGATCGCGTCGCCCTAACGGAAAAAGATCAACAAGCGTTCATTGTTAATATGACGCGTTACAATGAAGCCATTGCTAAAGGCATCACAGCCATTTCTGGAAATGTTTCCGAAATTTCTACCACCAGCGAGCGTCTTGCCTCTACAGCGACTTCGTCCGCGGCAAGCGTTGAAGAAATTTCAGCCTCGGCCGCCGAAATAGGAAGCCGGACACGCGGAAATTCCCAAAAATCGGCGGAAGCAAACAAAATTGCGGCCCAAGTTAAAAACGCAGCCGAACGTGGCGACAGTGAAGCTCACAAACTCACCGACGCCATGCGAGAATCTCAAGAAGCTGGAAATAAGATTGTCAGCGTTGTAAAAATCATTGACGACATTGCTTTCCAGACAAATTTGCTTGCACTCAATGCAGCCGTAGAGGCCGCACGCGCCGGAAAACATGGAAAAGGGTTTGCAGTTGTTGCCGAAGAGGTTCGAAATTTAGCGGGACGCAGTGCCACAAGCGCTCGAGAAACAACGGAACTCATTGAAGGTGTTGTGGCAAAAGTCAACACGGCAGCGATGTCTTCTCAGCAAATGAAAACCATCCTAAAAGAAATCGTAGAGCGTGCAGTGAATATGGCCTCGCTTATGGGAGAAATTGCGACAGCTTCCCAGGAACAAGCGGAAGCCGTTGGACAGTTGGGCGTTGGTTTGCAACAGATTGAAGCTCTTGCCCAAGACAATACGCTACAAGTGGAATCATCCACAAAAGTTGCAAAAGAATTGTCTGCGGGTGCTTCGGAACTCAATGATCTTATCAATAAAGACACGTCAGAATTTATCAAGTGGAGCGACGAATACTCTGTTGGAGTGAAGCTCATGAATGAGCAACATCTTGTGCTGGTTGATTACATTAACAAGCTTCACGGGATGACAATAAAAGGCAAACGCGCGGATGAAATGACAGACATCGTGGGAGATTTGGTTGCCTTTGCAAGACGCCACTTCCAAGAAGAAGAACAGTTGCTTACAAAGCATGGATATCCGGGGGAAGATGAGCAACATGGGCTTCACATTAAACTTATCGCAAGTATTGAAAAGTATCATAAAGACATCGCTGGAGGTATTGACATAAATCTCTTGGAATTTATGAACTTCCTAAAGTCATGGCTCCTCATTCACATTAAGAACACCGACATGAAGTACAAACCCTATCTAAACTCGCGCGGCGTTTACTGAACAACTTCCCTGAGCCCTATAAAAATTTTTATGCAACTAAAGCCTCACTATGTTTTCCAAAAATACTTAAATTTAGTAAAAAAAGCAGCCACAGCGCAAACAAGTGCGGTATCAATAACGCCCTTTAGAAACCCCAGGAATGGCGTAGAAAAATGTGCGAAAACAAGATCATCTAATGCAGTTAAACACAAAACAGGCAAAATTAAATTCTGAAATGCCACATAAGCAACCATAGGGTTTTGACCGCTCGCCATAAGCAACTTCAACATATTTCCTTTTCTGAGAACATCAAAAAGCAAAAAGCAGGCTATAAAAGTTAGAAATGACATGCCAGCAGTGAGAAAACAGTAAGAAAGCGTCACCGGATCCTTATGAACGCCTCCCTGAAATGCATCCAAAAACAAGCCCAATAGAACAAGAGTGCCACCCATCAGAAAAACCTTCTTAACAAATATTTGTGTTTGATGGTGGGAATTTCTCAACAAGAAAATTCCGGAGCCAGCAAAAACAAAGGAACCGGCCGTAGACAAAATCATCCAACGCCCCTGAACTGTAATCAAAAGAAATATCATCCAAGCTAGAGTGTGAGCAATAAGAGTCCACGGAACCAAAGGTTGAGATTCCCATACCAATTTTTGTTGCGAAGAAGAATTGGAACTCGTGCTCCAACACACCAACATATCGCCCAAAACAGTTCCAGGAAGAGTGATAAGCAGATATTCCAAAAATTCAACCTTCACCAAGCCAGTGGGAAGAGGATAAATTAATACAGTAGAAGCCCATCCGGGAACTGCGGCAGAAAGATGAAAGGCGAAAACAAAGGCCACAACAACCCATCTCGCAAATTCATTTTCCCTCGAAAAAATCCACGTTAAAGCCGTAAATAGAAAACTATTAGCCAAAATAAGAAGAATAATATCATTACGAGCCATTGAAAATCCGTGCCCGTCGTACGGCTGCAGAAACAATGTGGCAGCAATAAACAATGCCCCCACAATGTTAGCACCTGTCTCCTGATTTTTTGTAAATTTGCGCCAGCTTCCAAAAGCGCATCCCAGCGCAACAAATCCAAGAATGGCAAGAAACCAAATTTTTGCAGATGGATTTTCGTTCAACTGAAAAGGACGCAAATGCTCAACAACCACAGCAAAAAAAGTCATCAAAATAAATCGCTTTGCCACGGAAAGAGACATGTTTAATTTTGAAATCCCGGCAGCCAGCCGCCTGTTCAGCGCGAGCGGAATAGCTGCCCCCATGGCAAAAAGAAAAAATGGAAAAACCAAATCGACCCAAGTGAGACCAGGAATTTTGGGATCATATTCGTGATTGGGAGGCGGAACCTGTGCATGATACATCCATGCTGGAAGTATTTTTAAAGCAATGGTTCCCGATAAAACCATTCCCAAAATAGCAATCC
>CAIZES010000281.1 GCA_903932045.1 uncultured Silvanigrella sp.
CTTCCCATCACCAGAAAGGTGCCCGAGTTCTCTTGCCTTGAATATGTTAGCGAACTCTTCGCCCGTCATATAGGGTTTATTGAATGGAATCACTTTACCTCCGCGAGCAAAAGTAAGCCAAAAAAAACAAGAATCAAACACGATTTTGAATGATCCAAAACTACACAAGGATGAAAGAAAATGAAAGGAGCCTGGTGCTGGAAATTCGAAACATATGAAACGTTCGAAAGCAATTCCAATTGCTCACACCAAGGGCTCGGACAATTCGCTTAGAGTTCAATAAGTCTATTTATCGAGAAGAAGCGCGTAATCAAAGAAACTTATCGCCTCATTTTAAGGATCGCCCCCTCGTATGCCAAATCTCACCAGAGCTTTGCATTCGGCGTCCAAATTCCGTAAGCCCAACAGTCTCGTGCTGGATCGACGAAATCAGGAGTAGCCAGTAGCCTGCTTCACAAAAAACAACAAATTTTTAGATTAGAGTAAAAAAGCAATTGTAAAACCGATACGCCATCCCCTCAGGAACTGTTCCGATTAAAAAGAAAATTCCCTTTCATCAAGAACAACAATCGCGGAGCCATCTGAAGGACTGCCGCAAAGGCAGCCACTGAAAATGTAAAGGACGCGCCCCCAACAAAACCCATTTTCATGAACATATAGCCGCATGGTAAAGGCAAAATTCCAATAACGGTCCAAAAATTACCCCGAAAAACTCTTTCCCTGCCAGCGAAGAGAGGCGAAATAGCCCCCGCAAAAATGCTTGCTATGGCTGAAGCGCACGCCAGCAAGGTCATGAGTGGAGTTGTTTCGATATTCTTATGGAGCAGCATCCGAAGAATGGGAATCGCAACGTAGGTTCCGGCAGCAACAAGCAAACAGACCGCCGACACCTTCGCAAAAAGAATTGCGGCAGAACGATGCACAGCGTTATCTTCTAAATCTCGCTGTGGAGAAAGAATCATTCTGCGAACCACAGCAATAGATGGCAGCAAAAGTAAACTGACCCCTGCAGAAATCAGAGAAAACTGAAAGGAATAGGCACCGACAACTGCAAGACCAAGGCCTATTTCGAGAAGCATGCGTTCAAGAAGCGGAACCGCCGTTAGTATTTGAAGATGAAGCAGCTGGATACCCGATTCTCGAACAGAAAGGTTCACTCTGACAGACATCAGCCGCCAGAACCGACGGAAGGTTCTTCCGAAGGGAACAATCCGAGGCTTGAGCGAACCATGACGGGAGAGTTCAAAAACAAGAATTCCCGCATTGGCAAAAATGATAATCGTCAGCGATAGCGATCCGATTGCGTTTCCAGTGAGGTAAACCGAAAGAATAACTCCGACGGCAAAAAAAATCGAACGCAACAAATCTCTCAAAGAAGCATGCGCAACCTCACCAATGTTCCAATAAAAACGACCGACTTCGTTCACACCCGCCTCAAGAATGAGGTACAAATAGACAAGAGGCAAAAAAAGCAATGAACCTGAATGAAGTCCCGCAAAACCAAAAAAGGATAACGCCGGTAAGCCAATCGCAGATGCCACAACCATTTGGGTTGTCACCAGCGACTGAAAAACTTTTCTTCTGCCGAGTGGAGACGGCATTGCCAGATAGCGCCTGGAAAAAGGAATGGCCATCTCAAATGAAATAAAAAACACTGCAGACGTACAAAATGTGACAAAGAGATAATATTTGCCGAGCATCTCCGAAGAAGAAAGTCGCAAAACAAGAATTGGAGCAAGAAATCGAGTTCCCAAAGACAGTATCCGAAACACAAAAGAGCGCACGAATCCTCCCCGAGAGACAGTCTCTAAATCCACCGCAGCTGCTGCACTCACATCTCGAAAGTACGAATCAACATTATTCCCACTGTCTAGAGGTTGAGGAATACTTCCGGATCACTTTTGCGGGCACACCGGCTGCGACACAATTTTCGGGAATATTCTTTGTCACAACAGCATTTGCTCCAACTATTGAACCCGCACCAATTCGCACCCCTGGCAGAACCACAACCCCGTCACCCAGCCAGACACGATCTTCAATCACAACAGGCGCGGAGACCAATGGTCGATTCGCTGGCGGAACACTGGGAGCCATGTCATCCCCACCGGCAAATCCCCCATGGCTACAATCTGAAATGAAAACCTTGCTCGCAATGAGCACATCGTTACCGATAGCCACCGACTCATTTGCCACGATGTGCACAAGATCGTTCACCTGAACGTTTCGCCCAAAGGATAGCACGGTAGAGGTCAGACGCCCTTGCCCAGGAATTGCTTCAAAGCGACAATAACGTCCGGTGACCATGTGATCGCCAAATTTAATATTCTTTAGACCTCGAATTTCGATGGGGAGTCGAAAGACCTTGGCATTTGGCGCGACCATCTTTGTATAAAGAACGTACACTGCAAGTTTTAACAAACCCCAAACACCATATCTGCTAAAAATTTCAATCAAAGCCTTCATCATATTCCTCAAACACGAGTGTCCAAATTCATGAGATCCAACAGTTGGTCGACAAAACGATCGAGAGAAAGAAAGTAATCTTCCTCTTGCGAGAGAGCGGGAAGGGGCAAAAGATTTTGATAGTCAACCTTTTGCAAGTCGTTCATGTGCTCGCAAATAAAAAGACGTTGAGGCAATGAATATGGCAACTTTGCAGCATGTTTATTAAAAGTAATCAGACGCGATCCCGAGCGCAAAACCTCAAAGGTTCTTGCTGTCAAACCATTTTGCCCGGGGTGTGGAACATCCAAAACAAAGGTTGACGAGGCAAACAATTCGGCAACACGCTTCTTTGAAAATCCTTTGGTTGACACCCTAAAGAGGAACCAAAGATTAGCGGGGCACGAAATAGACTTTAGAAATAACAAGAATCGAGAATGAAAAAACACCAAGAATTCGACACGAAACATGGCTCCCTTTGCAAAGGATTCAAGCTGTTTCAAATACTTCGCACGATCGGAGTGAAGCGTTCCACAAAACGAAAAGACAACGGAATTTTCAACCGAAACGAGTGCCTTTTCGGAGACACAAAAATCCTTTTCAGCAAAAAGAGGAATGTACTTCATTCCATGCTCTTCGCAATCGAGAGGATCGAAACTAGATGTCCCATTCAATTCGGAAAGATATTTTAAGAATCTCGGCTTATTTCGAGAACTGTCCCACATGTAGATATAAACAAAAATGCCCTTAGCTTTTAACTCTTGCACAAACGTAAGATCGCAAACCTCTACATCTATCAAAACAACATGGGTAAAGCCTTCTGAGATAATTCGATTACGAATACCTTCTAAATGCTTTCTTTTTCGATACGGAAAGAACTCAAAAAAACCAACTCTATAAAGAATTTTAGAGAGTATGGAATTCGAATGCCTCTCATCGAAAAATTCAGCGCGAAAATTTCTTTCAACAAACGAGGAACGAATAGCCTCGATATACGAAAAAAAACGAGGCCCAACCAAAGCTATTTTTGAAACCTGCGACATCCACAGCCCCTTCGAAAATCTCGACATTCTTTAGATTTAAACGGCGAGGCCCTTCTTGCGAAGTTCTTCGGTTGCTTTCTCAAGTTTGTCATCGTGTCTGGGCTGCGATGATGCCCACGCTGCAAAACGTCGCAGGCCCTCCCTCAACGAAACCTGAGGAGAATAGCCCAGTAAGGTCTTCGCTCTTGTGGTGTCGGCATAGCAGTGACGAATATCACCCAAACGAAACTGGCCCGTCACTCGAACGGGAACATTGCAACCGGTCGCAGCGAGCAAATCATCTACCAAAGAAAGCACTGACGTAGGTTGGCCAGCACCTAAATTCATCACAGTTGCGCTTGGCAAGTCGGCCTTAACAACGTTCACAAGACCCCAAACGATGTCAGACACGTGAACAAAATCGCGTGACTCCCTTCCGTCTTCATAGATAGGTATTTCTATTCCTTGCGCGGCCCGATTGAAAAATATCGAAATAATTCCTGTATAGGGATTTTGAAGCGACTGCCCCTCACCGTAAACATTTTGAAAGCGAAAAATCGACAAGCGGAAACCAAGCGCGGTCGATGCCGCTTGAAGGAGAAGCTCCTGCGCAGCCTTGCTTGCCGCATAGATTGATCCTGGAAAAAAGCCCAAGTTTTCGGGAGTCGGGACACATGTTAAAACACGTCCCTGACCGTCAACAGGCTCCCATTCTCCGGCAACAAGTTGCTCTTTGGTTCGCGACTGAGGCACAACCAAAATCCCCGGAGAACTTTCGTGAACATAGGCACCTTCGCCATAAACACTTCTGCTGGAAGCGAGAACAACGTGTTTTGGTCGGCGCACACACTTTCCAATGCCCTCTATCAACGCGGCAGTTCCTACCTCGTTGACATCGACATAGTGAACAACCCGATACATGGACTGCGCTGTCCCGGTTTCTGCAGCAAGGTGATAAACAACATCCATCCCCTCAAGAACCTCGGGCCGATCCGCCAACTCACGGACATCCATTCGAACACACTTCACGCCAGCCGGGGCTTCAAAAGCAGGGATTTCGCCATGCACCTGAACTGTTAAGCTGTCTAACAAAGTCACTTCGTAATCTAATTCGACAAGCACCTTTGCCAGAGTGATCCCTATAAAACCAAAGCCACCAGTTATAAGAACACGCATCACTTTTATCCCTCATAAGGTTTCATGCCTGTACGATTGATTGTCAGTTCTTTGTTGTCTCTAGCACAGCCGCTGAAAATTCAAAAGTGGGGTGAAAGAAGGAAGTCAAAAAAGACATTCAGTTTCGCGCGGAGTTTGATTGTCTCGGGAAACATATGGTCGAATTGCGACGAAAACCTTAAACCACCAGATTTGACGGGTCATAGTGTTCATGATAATGAATTAAACTAAAGAAATTGTGCCATTGTACCAACTTCGAGCAGCAAGCGACGTGCTGTGGCATTTTGAGGCAATTTTTATCGCGAGGCTGAAAATGAAAGATATTTTCTGGTGTTCAACCTGTCTCAACATGTCGACGCGTAACAGAATTGAATTCGATGAAAAAGGACGTTGCAACGCTTGTGTTTGGAGCGACGAAAAAAAGACTTTTAACTGGGATTCACGAGAAAAAGAACTCAAAACACTTATTGAAAAGCATCGCAGCAAGTCGGGAGGCTTCGACCTCATCGTCCCCGTGAGCGGCGGAAAAGATGGTTCTTATGTGACTCACACATGCAAAACCCGATACGGACTCAACCCACTCTGTGTGACTGTCCATCCTCCTATTCGCTCCGACATCGGGCACAAGAATGTGGAAAACTTCAAAAGAGCTGGCTTCTCGCTCATTGAAGTCAATCCGCCTTACGAAACCATGCAAATTTTGAACAAACGTGGATTCATTGAACAAGGTCGCCCTCTCTACGGATGGACAACCGGAATTTTCACTAGCGTCATAAGAATTGCAAAGTCGCTCGGAATCACCCTCATCATGTATGGAGAAGATGGCGAAATCGAGTACGGCGGTTCTACGGAATCAAAAAACAAAGCCGTATTTAGCGCCGAGTTTGTGCAACGCGTGTATTTAGAGGGACAGGTTAGGGACACCTTCCGCGATATCTCGCCACAGGACCTCTTCTTTTGGGATTTTGGCATTGAAGGAAACTCCAAGATAGAGCTTTCGCACTGGTCCTATTTTGAAAATTGGGATCCCTACAGAAACTACTTGGTTGCCAAAGAACATTGCGGACTCACCGAGCGAGAAGACAACAACACGGGCACGTATACGAACTTCGCTCAAAATGACAATCTCCTCTACGATCTCCACACGTACCTTATGTACCTCAAATTTGGTTTCGGACGCGGAACACAGGATGTCGGCATTGACGTCCGTCGAGGCTCCTTATCAAGAGACCAAGGCATAGAGCTTGTGAAGCTATACGACAACCATTTTCCAGAAGAGTATCTCAAAGATTATTTGGAGTACTATCGAATGACGGAAAAAGAATTCTTTGATGTTCTTGACAGACACGTCAATAGGAACTTGTTTGAAAAACAAGGCAAGCTTTGGCAGCCAATCTTCGAAATACGGTGAGCATGTGCTTGGAATCATTGACTGTCAAATCGGAAATATTGGATCGCTAAAAAATGCGTTCTCGTATCTGGGCGAAAAAGCGGAAGTCATTACTTCGCCCCATGACTTAAAAAACTGTCGCGCAGCTATTCTTCCCGGAGTTGGAGCGTTTGATCCCGCAATGGCTCACATCAATTCTAGCGGCTTTGCACAGGCCATCGTTGATTTTGCATCGTCCGGCAAGCCCCTCCTGGGAATCTGTCTGGGGATGCAGATTCTGGGACTTCGAAGCGATGAAGGCATTGGACGCGGGCTTGGCCTCATAAAACGAGAAATCCGAAGTTTGTCTCAAATCGGCTGCAAGGGAAAAGTTCCACACGTAGGCTTTAACTCAGTGAATAAAATTGATGGAGACTCGCCCTTTCTTTCAATGGCGCTGAACCGAGATTTCTACTTCGTTCATTCGTTTGCAATTGAAGCTCACACAACATCGCCCGAACAACTGGACCTTGCCGTCGCACTCTCCGAGTATGAAGGAGTCGAATTTGTTTCTGCCCTTCACTGCAAGATC
>CAIZES010000282.1 GCA_903932045.1 uncultured Silvanigrella sp.
AGTCCGACACCGTCGAGGCACTTGTCACATCCACGGTCACGGAAGCCCAGGAAGCTCTGGAGCGCCAAAAAGTCAGTGTCTGCCTCCTCGATTTCTTCCTGCGAGGAACCAATTCCGCAAAGCTCATCTCTGAAATTAGAAGTCGCTTTCCGAGCATGCCCATCATCGTGGTCTCAAGCCATGCGGGCAAAGAAGAGAGCATTTACAAGGCCGGCGCGGATGCTGTTGTCCCCAAGGTCACCGACCTCGACGCCTTCGCCAAAGTCATCCTCAACGCAGTGGGCCATGCCCGATCCCTTCGCGATTCCAGATCATCCACCTGTCCCTTGCGCAGTCTCCGCCTGAACCCGGCGCTCACCGACGAATTTCGAAGGATTCTTGCAAGCGACAAAGGGAATATTCTCGTGATTTCTGACGCCGGAATGGGCCTGTTAACAGCGTCTAAAAACCGCGTTAAAACGGCGTTTATCGCGTAATCCCACCAAAACACCGTTTTTCAAAATAAATGTCGTTTTTAAAATCCAGACCGGATAAAAGGTGTGGGTTCATTGTAGCTTGAGACCCTCTCTGAACCCACTTGCAACACTCCCAGGCGGAGGTGTTAACGAAGCATAGTTATCACAAGGCAAGAGGCTTATCCATTCTTTTTTTTGGTGGCTTATGTCCGAGATAACTGGCTTTATTACTTGTTGTGCTCATTGTGCCTGCCAATACGTAGTTTGCGAGTTCTGCCAAGGACAATTCCATAAATATTGTTGTAGACTATGCAGTATTCTAGCCAGACGAGACAAGTCACGCCTTTATTCGGCAAGGTTTCAAAGAACTTTTCGCGGAAAAAAACTCCATGCTCAACGACAAAAACGATACCGCCTAAAAAAAGTGACTCAGCATAGTCGCGCAAAACTCCATGTGGCCGTAGAGCAATCTTCGCCATCGCTGCTGCATTGTCAGTGTTGCGGTTGTAGAGTTGATGTTCTGCAGAACTGAAATTGGAAAACTATTAAAAATTTCATAGGAGAAGTAATGTGATCTCAAAGGATCTCGAAGCTAAAATCGTGTTGCTTTATAAAAATGAGAAACTTCCCATTGGCACGGTTGCCAATGCGCTTGGTATTCACCATAGCGTCGTTCGGCGTGTCTTGCGACAAAACCCAGAAACGTCAGATCATCCAACGAGGACAAAGCTAATTGACCCCTATATTCCGTTTTTGCAGGAGCAGATGGAAAATTATCCAAACTTGAAGGCCAGCAGACTTTTTCAGATGGTCGTTGAACGAGGCTACTCTGGTGGACAGGATCATTTTAGGTTTCTGATTCGAAAACTTCGACCCGAAAAAAAATATGAAGCTTTCACCCGAATAACCGTCTTAGAAGGCCAACAAGCACAGGTCGATTGGGCTTGTTTTGGAAAAATGAAAGTAGGAAAAACCGAAAGGCCTTTGTATGCTTTTTTGATGGTATTGTCTTGGTCGAGGCAGATATTTTTAAAATATTTTATGAGCATGGAAATGGGATGTTTCCTGCAGGGACATGTTGATGCTTTTGAGTTTTTTACAGGCGTCCCACGTGAATTACTGCATGATAATCTCAAGTCGGCGGTTATTGAACGACATGAATCGCTCATTAAATTCAATGAGAATTACCTTAATTTTGCGACGCATTATCGCTTTCTACCGAAAGCCTGTAATGTGCGGCGCGGCAATGAAAAGGGGCGCGTTGAACGCGCCGTGCGTTATGTAAGAGACAATTTTTTTGCGGGTCGAGAGTTTCGGAGTTTGCAGGATCTGAATGAACAAGCGATGGCATGGTGCAGTGGGATTGCCGGAGCGAGGAGTTGTGTTGCGGAGCCGTTATTCACTGTTAAAGAGGCTTTTGAGCATGAAAAACCTAAGTTACTCAGGCTGCCTGATAATAATTATCCAATTTACACCAGAGCGCTAGTGAAAGTTGGTAAAACCCATTACGCAAAATTCGATAAAAATGATTATTCAGTACCTGGCGAATATGTACGAAAAGAGCTTTCAGTACAAGCAAGCTCATCTCAAGTAGAATTTCTCTATCGTCAAAAAGTTGTTGCTACTCATACTCGGAGCTGGGGAAAAGGCGAATGCATTTTAATTCCTCAGCATGCAGATGAAATTTTAAAACATAAATCGAAACTGTTGTATTCAAGAACAGTCGAAAATCTCTTTGTTTTATTGCCAACAGCTCGGCCTTTTCTTGAAAGTATCGCGACACAAGGAGGTAACCTCGGACTTACCGCACATAATCTTCATGATTGCCTTAATGAATACGGCATCGAGCTCATGACAGAGGCAATTGAGATTGTTCTTAAAAAAGTAAAGTTTTCCGTTATTGATATAAGGCTTGCAGCCGAAAAAATACGGGCACAAAGAGGCAAAAAATTTCCTCTAGCTCTAAACCCGATCAGCGAGAGCAAGGCAAATCAATTATCCATCATCAAGCCAGACTTGGCAAAATACGATATTTTGGGAGAATAAATGATGCGCACGAATAGCATTCCTACGAAAATAGAAACTCTGAAAAAAAGAATATCAGCTTTAGGACTTTTGGCTCCATTGGAAAACTGGGAACATTATGGTCACCAAGATTGGCTTGATTCATTTGTTTCTGCCGAAGAAGAGGCACGAAATCGTAAACACTTTAAGAAGCGGATGACTCTTGCAAGACTTCATGACTTTAGGCCAATTAGTGAATTCGATTGGGGATGGCCAACGAAAATAGACCGCACGGCTATTGAAGAACTACTAAGCTTGGAATTTATGAAAGACAATGAAAATATCGTTTTTATTGGCGGTAACGGCACAGGCAAGACCATGATTTCAAAAAATATTGCGTTTGAAGCTGTAAAACAGGGGTTAAATGTGGTTTGCGAGTCGGCCGGAAACATGTTGACCTCGCTATCACGCTATGAAACCAGTGGAATTTTAAGCCGTGGCTTGGCCAAATATGTAAAACCCGATCTTTTATTGATTGATGAACTTGGGCAGATATCCTTTAGCGAACGTCACGCTGATTTACTATTCGCTGTTATCAATGCAAGATACCTGAAAAAATCTACGATTATTACTACCAATACGCACTTTAGACAATGGAACGATTTATTTCCGAATTGCCACTTCTGTAGCAACTATTATCGATAGATTGTTGCATCGCTCTGAGGTTGTCGAAATCTTGGGCGAGTCATTTCGCTTTAGAGAATCACAAGAAAGGCATGCCGCTAAGAAACAACGTCGAACAAATATCAAGAATCCAAACGGAGGATAGGTTAAGCCAGAGATGGAAACCGAGCGCCGTTTTGATGCCAGGGAAAAATCCCGAGTCTCACCGAACCCGTGTTCTGTGGGACTTTTCTTTGGCTCACATGCGCAAATCTGCGGGTTTAGGGCCGGCGAGGCCCTGTCAAGCGAAAACAAGCTTTGTACTCAAAGCGTAGTTTTGCGCGTGTTCCAACATTCTAAGAAATACTTTTGGTGGTCACGCGCTAACCACCATTTTAGGACGTTTTTTAGAAACCGCTAACAGGGCCGGAG
>CAIZES010000283.1 GCA_903932045.1 uncultured Silvanigrella sp.
AAAAAACATCCTGGAAATACTTTGAGGCATTCTTGAACAATGCGTTCTTTGCTGAGAAGCGCCAATCCGTCCTGGGCATTTTTTGCGCCAACGAGTGTTTGAAGATCAATGTTAATGGAACAATTTGCAGAAAATCGGAAAAGACGGACAATACGAAGTGCGTCTTCTTGAAAACGTTCGTCGGCATTGCCAACGGCACGAAGGGTGTTGTTTTGAACGTCGGTGATGCCGTTGTGAAAATCTATTATTTGCTGCAAAACAGGGTCGAAATAGAGGGCATTCATGGTAAAATCGCGCCGACAACTGTCGTCTTGAAGCGTTCCGGGTTCAATAAAATCTGGGTGACGTTTGTCGGAGTAGCCGCCTTCTTTTCGGAAAGTGGCCACTTCAAAACAACTGAAGTTGCGTTTGCTATTGCGAATTTTTACCAAACAAACACCGAAGGCTTTTCCAACATAGTCTGTGCCAGGGAAAATATTGCGGACATCATCTGTGTGCGCGGTGGTGGCGATGTCTATTTCACCAAGTTTCTTATGGGGCTGGAGCACAAAGTCGCGCACGGCACCGCCTACAAAATAAGCTTCAAATCCTTTTTCTTGTAGCCTTTCACAAATAGATTTTGCAATCGAATACGACTCATCATTGGTAATGTTTTGATGAGGAACGTACGAAATTTTCTTCACGCGTGACTCCAGTTTTTGAGTGTCAGGTGCATTGGAATGAGGCAGAAGTGTTTTTGAATGTGGCCGAACTTTTGAACTTCTTCCATCTGAGGTATTATAGATGCTTCGTGCGACATTTGCTACCCATTCTTGTTTTCTTGTGCAAAAGGAGCCTTTCGGTGACTGCCAAGGTAGAATCTTTTAAATCAGAAGCGCAACATTTTCGTGCTGAGCCCATTGGGACAAAACCCATTGGGACAAAAAAGCGACGGTCTTGGTTCGAAAGAAATTTTTGGTACTTTGTTTTTCTCATGTTGGTTCTTGCAGTATTTTCTCGCTTTTGGGATTTGGGTGCAAAGCCTTTTCATCACGACGAAAGTTTACACGCGTACTATTCGCACATTATTGCCACCGGTGGTGTGCGTGAATATGATCCTCTCTTGCACGGTCCATTTTTGTACTATTTTGTTGGCTTTTGGCAATTTGTCTCAAATGTTCTTTTTGGAACAGGATTGAGTGATGTTACAGCGCGTGCACCAGCAGCTTTTTTTGGTGTGTTGGTTGTGATGTCTCCATTGCTGGTTCGTAAGCTATGCGGATCAATTGGTACGCTCGTTTTGATGTTGTTTTTTTTGATTAGCCCCACCACACTCTATTTTGGACGATTTTTGCGCGAGGATGTTTTCACTTCCATTTGGGTGTTGGGAACTTTGTTTGGCGCGGCACTGTCGCGGATTTTGCCTGATAACCGAAATGCGGAGCTCCGCTTTGGAAGAGTACTGCAAATTGAGTTTCCGTTTACTCCCAAAACAGCCGCTGCAATTTTTGCTTCAAGTATGATGGCTTTTCACTTTACGAACAAGGAAAATTCCTTCTTGCATGCAGCTCTTTGGGGTGTTGCTATCGTCGCGATTGTTATTTGTGAAAGAATTTTTTGCTCAGATAGAAAAAGTACATCTGGGAATGAAGTTGATTATTCCACGCTAGAGATTTCAATTCGAGGAGAATCTGTTCGCGGAGAATCTGTTCGCGGAGAATCTGTTCGCAGAGTTATATTGTCAACAGCTATATTTGTTTTTATTTTTGTGGTTTTCTTTTCTAGTTTTTTTCGGCATAGCCAAGGTTGGTATAGCGGTGTGCTTGATGGTTTGTATCGAAAGAGTCTTGTGTATTGGTGGCAACAAGATCAGCAACGGCGCATAGATGGTCCCTTCGATTATCATCTTCCGATTATTGCAAATTATGAATTCTTGCTTCTCCCGTTTTTGGGATTGGCCTGGTTTCGCGTAGTGGTGCTTTCCCGAAGGCTTTCGGAGCATTTGCTTTCACGCGTGCGTTTTGTTCTGACGCGGGGGAAGCTTTTTTACCCAACTGTTATTTTTGTTTTGGCTCTCATTATCGCAACAATGTTTTTGCCTCGACTCGCTTTGGTTTCCGAAGGTTGCTCGTTTAGTGATATTGCGTGTGCGTCGGGGCATCCCCTAGGGTGTCATGGAGCGCAAAGTTCGCCATTCTGTTTTCTACACATTTCTCATACGCGGCATTTGTTGCAAATTGTTGTTTATGCCGTTGCTGGTGCAATTGCTTTTCTTTCAAGCATGCACGTTGGGCGTCGTATAGATGCATTTTTGTGGTTTTGGCTCACCGGAGCGCTAGGTGTGTACAGTTATGTTGGCGAAAAAGTGCCATGGCTGACGCTCTATATTATTTTTCCAATTTTGCTTATCGCGGGTCTTGAAACTGCGCGCATTTTGGGGCCGGGAACATTGCCTGTTGATAGTATGAATCTATCAAAGCGTCGTGCTGCATTGTATGCAGAAAAGCCTCAAATTGTGCAAAAATGGAAACGGAAAATTGCGCAGGCACTTTTGCCAATTGCCTTGGTGTGGTTGGCCGTGGCAATTCCTTTTACGGCATTTAAAGCCTGGCACGTTGCTTTTCTCGATGCGGCAAATCCCGATGAGCGTCTGGTTTTTACGCAAACAAGTCCTGCAGTAAAGGCAATTCGAGATCGTTGGGAATTAGCCCTTCGTTCTGCTCAGCGCAAGCAGGTGGAGAGACAACCTCAGGCAACTCTGCAGACGCTAGGGAATACACTCGCAAGTACATCCACAAATACATCCATAAATACATCCATAAATGTGTGCATGGATGGCGAAGCAACCTGGCCTTTGGCATGGTATGTGCTGCCGTTCAAAAATTTCAATTTTGTGAACACAACAACCGATCTTTTGCCCCTAGTAGAATCGCATCGCAAAACTCCGTACACCGCTATTTTTACGAATGAACGCCCCATGGCAGAGGTTGCCCGCTTGTTTCCCGATTTTGATATTTACAAGATTGCGTTGCGCGCTTGGTGGGTGCCAAAACCAAATCCGTCTTTTTCCGAGATTGCGAATTATTTTGGGACTCGCACGCTTTACCCAAATCGCGGAAACGATGCTGACGCAATTGTGGGTAGGGGAAATACAACGGTTCTTTACTTAGAGTATGTTGGTAAAAACTCGCCATTTTCCAAGCTGCCTCCGTTTGAACAAGGTGAATTGATTGCCCGATCGTCGCTACAGAAGATGTAAGCGACAGAACTTGTAGAAGTGCTTCGGACAAATTGCTTCGGAAAAAAAACTAGGTAAATAAATAATAACGCAAGCAATAAAGTGCCATCAAATGCGATCAATAAATTGCGAGCGGTCGAGGTGCGCAGGTAAGATTTTTAGGCAGGAAGGCAAGGGGGGAAAGTTTCTTGCGAGTGAAGAAACTTTTGGGGGTATGAAGCCGAAGAACCGATCCGCCGAGCCCTTCGGGTGAGAACAGCCCCTGCCTGGTAGCGAGGGGGTACTGTTTATAAGTTACACCGGTACCAACCGGCGGTGGCTTGGAATTTGAGGTCCGCACCATCTATTTGCACAACCACGTTTTCGTATGGGTTGTCGCGTTGGCCTGCCACAGCCAAATTGACTGCGTAGAGGCCGCTCATTCCGCTCGAAAATGCGCACCAAGTAGGTGCATTTACCTGGTAGTTTTGCGAGGCCGTAGCTGTTTGAAGAGCTTCGTCCATGGCAACACCCCGTTGAAACGAGCGCGTGATAAATGCTGCTGGTTGATTAAAGAATGTGGCTCGTGCCGAAATTTCGGCTGATGAACCGGCCGATTTTGTGACACCATAAAGCAGAGTTTGATCTAGACGCCCGATGTACATTCCTTTGGCAATGCGCACAGGGATGCGAACGTTGCAAGTATGACGTTCGGCTGTTGGCGCATATTGGTCGCCCAAGTTAATGCCTAGTCTGGAGAAGACAACCGAAAAGTCGTTTCCGGCTGAGATGAAGAATGTGTCAGCATCGGAGCCCATGCTTTTACAAGCTGTGCCTGCGGCAATAGCAGCATTGTTGAAGTTCCATTGAACCTCAGCAGCGGATGCGTATGAACCTACGGCGGCAAGAACTGTTCCGGCGAGAATCATTCGTAACATATAGAGTACCTCCATTAACAGAAAAGTTTTTAACGTCCTCCGTGGATTTCTTCTTTCAATTTATCCTTGAAAGGATCCACGTTTATTTTTTACCGCCTGGCCAACTTTTCGTCAAACGAATGGGCTGCACATTTGTTGTGTGTTCAAAATTTTGCACAATACAGTTCTACAATACTGTTTATATTGAATTATTTGTTTTAAACAAAGATGCGTTCGGGTGCGTCAGAAAGTCAGAAAGTCAGAAAGTCAGAAAGTCAGAAAGTCAGAAAGTCAGAAAGTCAGAGCAGCACCATCATTGTGTTGTGATGCTATTGTGCTGTGCTTGCTTGGAAGATGAGTTGTAAAGATGACCCGTAAAGGTGAGGTGAGATTAGACTTCTTCGAGTACGGAGCAGAATGCAATGCGAACGCCACGGGCTTCGGGGCCAGGAGTAATACTACGAATGTCACGAAGAATGGGCATAATTTTTTGTAATAATTCGTCGTGTTGTTCGGGCGTCATAATAAAAGTAGCAGCAGCCATTTTGTTGGGATTCCCTTCCGCAATGCGTTCGCTAATGAGGCCTGCAAAATTTCGGAAGTATTCAGCCTTTTGTTCGTTTGTTTTTCCAGTGCTATTTGTAATTCTATATTTTATTTTCGGACGATAGCCGCAGTTTCGTGATGCATCGCGGGCAAAAGCGCCTAAGCGCAGATAGCTGTCAATTAGGATTGGCACTTGGTATTTTCCCAAAATACGCAAAACCGGAGTGTCAAACCCAAAGTAGGGATCGCGATCGAGCTCAAGATTCATGAGAAGTCTGGGGGCAACAACAGGAAAGCTGATTTGAAGTTCAGCAAGCTGACTCACAACTTCTTGTTCACTCAGTGTGGCGTCCATTCTGCGTCCTTTGCTGTAGGCTCAGCGGTATGTCCTGATTCCCGGATACTCATTGTGTAGCAGGATTAAAAGTTGGCCGCAAGTCCAATTTTTGAAAAGCAGTGCTTATTGCTTAAGTTTTGGGCATCTTTATGGTTTTTTTGAAATCATGGCGAAACGCCTCTGCCGGAGTCTTGCTGCGTGTTTGGCAAGAATTTCCAATTGCTGCGGATTGGTGCTGTGCAGGCAAGCTTGTTCGATGAGGTCGGCCCGGGTTTGAAGTGCGGCCGCTGTTGGTAGGAGGGTGATGGCAAGATAATCTTCTTCCTGAAACCAAACCGAATTTGTGTCTCTGTTTTCTTTGGAATCGTGGGAATGACATGATTGTTTCTCAATTTCACTAAACAGATTTTCAAGAGAAATTCCAAAATGTGACGCCATTATGCCTATTGTGGCCAGTGAAATATCTTCTCCGGGTGAGGGATGTTCAATTTTGTGAATTGTTCCTCGTGTTACGCTGCATGCAACTGCGAGTTGTTCCATGGTTTCGCCTTTTGCGCGCCGCAGAGCCTGAATTCGGATTGCCAGGTTTTGTGCCAAGCTAAAAAACTTTGTGCTGCTGCTTGGCTTTTGTTTTGAGGTCATTCCTTTTCTCTCCCGGTTTTCCCCTTTATCGGCCTGCTTTGTTTGTCATCGGAAGAGTCAGCTTCAATTTGAGCTGTCAATGATAAAAAGAGAGGTAGAAGCGTCATTGGGAAGCTTGCAAATATTGCAGGCGTGCAAATATTGCAGGCTGCAAAATTTGCACCGTTGGTGGTGGATTCAGGGGTATCGCATGTAAAAACCTAAGGTTTTAAGATTGTTAGAATTGTGATAAGAGAGGTCTCAAGCTTTCAAAAATGAGGCCACTTATGAACTCGTTACTCAGTTGAATAAG
>CAIZES010000284.1 GCA_903932045.1 uncultured Silvanigrella sp.
ACTGCAAGAGTGCTTAGTGGTGTGATCATTCATCATTTTTTTTTGAATAAGGGGGATAAATTGAATACTTTACTTGCGGGTGTGTTGAAACATAATTGTGTGAATTTTTTATCCGTGGTTGCTTGTTTGCTGATTCCCTCATTATCGTTGGCTAACGCCAACGAAGATAATTTACGTAGGCAGGCGCAGTATTGTGTAGAACATCGCAATTATAGTTGCGCAGAAAAAAAATGGCGCGAATTTGTTAAATTAAAACCCAACGAAGAATCAGGGCGTGCCAATCTTGCTATTGTTTTAACTCGGGCAGAAAAGCATAAAGAAGCTATTACTATTTATGAACAACTTATTGATGAGGGGGTTGGTAGTTGGGACTTATTTGCGAATTATGCAAATAGCCTCAAAGCCCAAGGCAACGAAGACAAAGCGATGATTTGGATGTACCGAACTCTTGCGGTGGTGCCAAATCTTGTTGATGTGCGAGGAGACTTGGCTAAACTGCTCTTGAAGAAAAATAGGGGTTACGAAGCACTTTCTTTGCTTGCTAGTTTTGATGTTGCCAGCATAAGCAAAGGTGCCAATCCATATTTTGTTGATCAGCGTATTTCTATTGCTGAGGCTATAAAACATCGAGAAACAACAAACAACCATCCAGGTCCCTCTCAACTTGTGCCTAAATTAGAGGCCCATTTCTATACGGTGGTTTCTGCAAATGGTGCCGATGCCGTGCCATTTCTTATTGATACAGGGGCGACTAATACAACAGTGTCAACAGAGATTCTTAAAAAATTAGGTATCGTTGAACCCCAACAGAAAACTTTGGTTTCGGTAAATCTTGCTGATGGTAGAACAATCCAAGTTTATAAAATATTTGTACCCGAGCTCAAGGTAGGGCCTTTTTTGCTGCAAAACGTACCGGTAACATATTGCAATACTTGTGAAGCTTTAGTGGGGCAGTCGGTGCTGGAACGGTTCGATCTTGCAACAAGAAAAGAAGGCGGAGTAGAATTTTTGGAGCTAAAACTACGCTCAAAATAGAGTTATGATGAGTTCAAATTCAGACTTTTGTCATGCAATAACTGCGCCTGACAAACCAAAGGGATGTTCTCACTAATTCCTTTTTTCATGCCTCACGATTTTTTACTGCTTGGCGCAGTCCACAATTCGTGCAAGAATTGGCGCCAGGGCAAGATTTCAATGTCGCCGCGTTTCTCCGCTTTTGTAAACAGACAAAGCACTACCCGCCTGGAAATTTGTGTTTCCTCACCTATGGCGCGTAAGCCTTTGAGATCATCGTGATCAAGTGTTTCCTTAGCTTTAACCTCGACGGCAATTTTATTATCAATCACAAAATCTACTTCCATGGCTGAAGTTGAGCGCCAATAATGAAGATCTTTAATAACACCGTAGCTTTGCGCCGCTTTGAGCTCCAAAAAAATAAAATGCTCGAAGGCATCTCCGAAAGCCTTTCCTCGGTTGGTAATTTGCCCTTGGCCGGAAAGATGTCGCGCGACGCCTAAATCAAAAAAATAGTATTTCGATGTTTGAATGGCTTTTCGCTTGATAGATTCTGTCCAGGCAGGAAGTTCGTGAGCTATTAAAGTGTCTTTCAGGACATCAAACCAGTCTACCACAGTTGAACGTTTTGTTTGGGCATCCGATGCGAGACTGGTGAAGTTTATCATCGTGCCGTTGCACAAGGCAGCAACTTCTAAAAAACGAGAGAATGCAGGTAAGTTACGCGAAATTCCCTCGGCCGCAATTTCTTCGCGCAGATAAACACCGCAATAATCTTCAAGGTCTTCGTCGGGAGCGCTGGACAAATATACAGAGGGAATCATGCCATGATTAAACGCTCTCAGTAAATCAAAATCAGCACCAATTTCGATGTGTACGAGGGGATGCAAATGCAAAACCCGCGCTCGGCCTGCCAAAAGATTTGTGCCCTTGCGCCGGAGCGTTCTGGCCGAAGAACCTGTTAAGACAAATTTTAGCTGATCTTCTTCAATAAGTATATGAACTTCATTTAAAAGTTCGGGGATTCTTTGAATTTCATCGATCACGACAACTTTAGGTTTTTCTTTTAGAGCCCGGAGTTCCCATCGTAATGCTGAGGGATCGGAGTTGAGTTTTCGGTAGGTACTCGCATCTAAAAGATTCCATATTGGCGCATCGGGAAATTGCTCACGCAACAGGCTGGATTTTCCTGTTTGTCGGGGTCCCAGCAAAAAACATGATTTGCGCGTTAGAGTTTGTTTAAGTTGCAGCCGTCTGGCATAGTACATCGCCACCTCCGTTATTTATCATGATATACAACGGCGATGGCGATGGCAAATTTAAGGTTCCTTTTTTCGGATGTTAGGAGTCAAAATCTTTGCGTTCTTGACTCCAAATAGGCACGCAAAAACTATTTCACTTGTTTCGCAATGGTTTGCGAGAATAATTGCGATCGAGCCTCCCGCCAACAGGGGTCTAAGAGTTCCAAACGCCTTTTCACTCCCACCCCAGACATTTTTCCTGCGATGCCAACCATGGTATTCTCCGAGGGAAAGTCCTCAGTACTGGCCATCCATAATTTAAGCGTGTTTGGACTCAGCTCTGTTATCGTGGCCAATTCTGCTACCGGACACTTCGACTCTTTGAGTATTTTTGCAGCCAATTCCCGCGTTTCTTTTGTGTAATTCATTCTACCACAGTGTTTTGGAAATCTCGCATTGCGGCGTTCCTGTTGCACGCGAGCCACCAGACGATCGATATTTGTGGTGTTTGTAAGCTGATTCAATTCTTGACTCCTTTACGACAAATAGGTCCATCGTAATAAAATCAAAATCTTTAGGAAAGATCATACAGCTTCAGTGCAATGCCTACGTTGTAGAGGGGCGACTTTGGCTGAGTTGCTTTGTCTCGAAGTGGCATGATTTCGAGGGCCTCGCTCTCGGTGTAACATTGAATTGCACTGTAACATTGACTGTGTTACAGTGCAGATTGATGTTACAACA
The DNA here is from genome assembly GCA_903932045.1 of uncultured Silvanigrella sp. Lineage (GTDB taxonomy): Bacteria > Bdellovibrionota_B > Oligoflexia > Silvanigrellales > Silvanigrellaceae > CAIZES01. The sequence continues at coordinate 2,997 of CAIZES010000284.1, forward strand.
CTCACAAGTGGGAACTACTCTCTGTTTCCTTCTGGCACAGAATTAATTAACTGAAGAAGAATTTAAGCACAATATTGCATTCAAAAGCATCTTAAAACCATCTCGTATTCCTTCGGTCAATTATGCGCTTTGCGCTATTCAATAAATGCTTACGAAGCGAATTGCTGTGATTTATATTCTGTCGCAGGCATAAAAAATTTTTCTCAATCATGCCTAGCCGCACGTTTATGATTGGCTTTTCGATGTGAACCTGCAAGATAATGAGAGTCGAGGGCTTGTCGAACCCAAACTTTGATAAGCGCCTGCCTCGATATGTTTAGAGATTGAGCCACTTCGTCCAATTCTGTCGATAATTCTTTAGTTAAATCAAGATTTGTTTTGATTACTTCCTTACGTCTCTCGACGTTTTTATGAGGCCGACCGACACGGGTGCTAGTTGAATCGAAATATTTATCGATGACTTCTTCACCCTGTTCAATGGCACTTTCGATTTCTTCCATCGTGACGCCACTGCGTTTAGCTGTGTTTTTCATAGATTTTTCTTTCTGCCTTGGTGCTATGCCAGGATGTTATCAACCAAAAATACTCTCCATCGCCATCATGCCGTACTTCATAAACTGCGGATATAAAAGTTCCACGGAAACTCGCGACTGCGAGCCATTGTTCAGGATTATCGTTCTTCATGCGTTCAATAAAATGTCCGGTGAAAATATGCGAGATCTCTTCCAATCCCCAGCCTCTTGTTTTTTTGGCTCCACACAGGAATCTGTGGGTAGCGGAGTTAGATTAGCACCCCAGTATTGATGCTGCCAAGCGACCACAGTTCAAAAACAGGTAGGCTGCCCACTGTTGCGACCGAAGGCAATTTTGCTTGCCAAGATCGCAGCCATTGCGGG
>CAIZES010000285.1 GCA_903932045.1 uncultured Silvanigrella sp.
ACCTTTTGTTGTTAGATGGTTTTTCGTCAGATTTTTTAAATATCCTCGAACGTCATTTTAACATTTGCAAGACTGATCACGTTTCTGTCGGATCTTTACCTTCGCACGATTGAGGATACTTTTGTGGGAATGAATACTGGAAACGAAAATTCCGCTGGATTTTTTGGCAAACAAAGTATGATGTCTGACATCAATATCACGCCACTTGTGGATGTGATGATGGTTCTTCTCATTATTTTGATGGTTGCGGCTCCCTTTGCGGTTTCGGGGGTGACTGTGCAATTGCCGTCGGCAAAGGCAAAACCCATAACCCTGAATGGGAATCCAATTGTGTTGTCGGTGACTCCGTCTGGGCATTTCTTTTTAGGAAAGTCTCAGGTTTTATCGAGGGATCTTGTGGATAAAATACGTACTGCAAAAGGTTCGAACAAAGATCTGGTTATTTATATTCGGGCCGACAAATCTGTTCCCTATGGAAAAGTTATGGAAGCAATGGCAGCAGCTCAACGCGCCGGTATTGGTAAAATAGCAATGCTTGGTGAAGCAAATACGCAAGCAGGAAAGAATTGAATCTATGAGAAAGGGTGAAGAACGCACTCACCATCAACGATGGCCAAATGTGGATGACGCGAATATTCGTCATCGAGACGAGGGACTGTTGTTGCTATCTGATGCGGTTTATTTCACTCGAGTCACTGAAAATGGTCGATTTTTTAAAATGTCGCCCGTGGTGGAACCAACAGTTGATTGCATGCAAAGAGTGTTGCCTCTTTTTGGACCGATTGTAGATGTTGGATCCGAGTCCCAGCGGCTTAAATTACATGGTCTCGAACACCGCATTCGCCGCATGCCAAGTATGTTTGCATCTTTTGCCGGTCACATGGCGTTTGTCTCTTTTTGGATTTTTTCAATTATGAGCGGTGGGTTTTTGCGAGATCGTTTGTTTGAAAAGCCTCAGTTTGTTGAAGTCACTTTTGGTACAGTTCAAGAGGCGTTGCCCACCGCTCCAACGCTGCTTAACGAAGGCGCTTCGGCAATGGATAAAGAAGCCACAAAATTGGCTCAGCAACTTCCACAGCTCACTAAGTCGTTTGCTGTTGAAGCGGCAGAAAAACAACCCGATGCTATTCCTGCGCTGACACCAACTCCTATTGTAGCTAAAGCAACGCCTAAACCAACGGCAAGTCCGAAGGTTGTTGTTGAAGCGACCCCTTTGCCAGGCACAAAAGTACTAAAGGCCGAGGAAATTTTGAAGCGTTTGGAGCGGGAAAAACGCGAGGTTGGAGCTAAAGAAAAGGCTGGAACTCACAAAAAGGGCGGAGCAGGTGTAAAGGATGCTTTTAATGCTCTTCCAGCAGATCCTTTTGCTGCGGCGGGAACCGTTCCAACGAATTTGACTTCGGGAAGTTTGGACGGGAAAGTTTCGGTGCAAGCACAAGCCTATCAAATGGCTGCGTTGGGTCATGTGAAACGATTTTGGAGTTTATCGGACTTTCAAAAATTTGATTCAGCTTTGTCATGTAAAGTTGAGGTCTTGTTGAATATGTTTGGAAAAGTGATGAGCTCAAAAATTGTAAAAGGAAGTGGAAATGCGGAATTTGATGAGCAAGCTTTGACAACAATTGAACGTGCAAATCCGTTTCCAGATTTTTCTAATGAAAATATTCAGAAACGAACTTTGATTTTGAATTTTCGACCGCGGGAAATTAAATAGAGTGAAATGAGCTGACGAGGAGCCGGTATGTCTTTTATTAAGCTTTTAGTTTTCGTGATATCGCTTTGTTCAATGAGCTGTTCTTTTGAGCGAGCTGCTCTGGGGCAAACACCAGAACCATCTGTAAAATCCGAAGAAGGACCCATCTTTATTGACGTTGGAGCCGCTGGTTCTCGACGCTATCGTATTGCTGTAGCGCCGGTATTGAATGAAGGTGGAACAAACGTTTCGTCCACGGAACTATTGGAATATGGAAAAAGGTTAGAAGGTTTCTTTTCTTTTTTGGGAAGTTTTGAGGTGCTTCAGCAAAAAGGATTTGTTGCTAAGCCTTCTGCAGCATTACGTCCCATTGACTTTGAAGAGTGGAAAACTATTAACGCAGAGGGGGTTATCTTTGTAAAGATCCAGCCCGATTCGAATGCGCGACTGAAGCTTGATATGCGATTCTTTGATGTTTCTCGAAAAAATCGTGTTGTTGGAAAGTTGTTTTCTCGGGTTGCAAAAAACGAAGTTGATTTGGCATTGCGTCGATTTGCTGATCTTTGCATTCAGTCTATGACAGGGGAACTTGGTTTCTTTTCGTCACAAATTGCCTTTGTTGCAGCTAGAAAAGCCGGAGAAGCAAAGCAGGTTTATATTGCAAACTTCGATGGCACTGACGTTCAAAAAATAACCGATAACGGTGCCATTCATATGAGTCCCTCGTGGTCGCCCGACGGCACGAAGCTCACCTTTACCTCGTTTGAATCGGGGAAAGCAGAAATTTACGTTTACAATTTGGTTACAAAAAAAACTCTTAGAATGACAAGCAGTCGCGGCAATAATTCCGGTTCAACTTGGACTCCCGATTCGCGAGTGATAGCCTTTGCTGGCGGTGAAGACGGTCGGACTTCGATATTCACTATGCGCTCTTTGGATGGTGGCGGACGTACAAAATTGATTGGCGAGAGTGGTTTGGAAGTGGAGCCTGCTTTTTCACCCGACGGGCGCTTTTTGGCGTTTGCAAGTGGTCGTTTTGGGAATCCGCATATTTTTGTGCGTGAGCTTTCCACAGGAAAAGACACACGAATCACAACGGTTGGTTGGTACAATTCGTCTCCAAGCTGGCGACCCGACGGTTTAAAAATGGCTTTTGCCGGATACGATCGAGAAATCAATCGGTATGATGTTTTTATTGTGAATCCTGACGGAACAAGAATTGAGCGTTTGACACTGGATCAAGGAGACAATGAAAAACCATCGTGGTCTCCGGATGGTCGTTATATTGTTTTTCAAACAAATCGAGCGCAAAGTGGTCGTGGAAAAGTGCATGGATATCGTCTTTTCATGATGAATAAGGATGGCGGAAATCAGGTTCCCTTGAATATTCCCCTGTATGACGTAAGCATGCCAAGTTGGGGTCCTCGTAGAAACCTTTTGGGTGATTGAATTATGAAAATATATACTAAAACCGGTGATACGGGATCATGCTCTCTAGCTTCTGGTTTGCGTGTTAAAAAATACTCGCAGCGCATTGAGTCGTATGGAACTGTGGATGAGCTGAATTCTTGGATTGGTGTGTGTCGGTCTTTTGCAAAAGCATCATTGAAAGACTCGGTGAATGTGTCGCTGAATTCTTGGCTTTCCGCCATTCAACACGATCTTTTTAATATTGGAGCGGATTTGGCAACACCAATTGCCGATCGTTTTGAGGACATGTGCTTGGTGTCCGCTCAAGAGGTTTTGGTGATGGAAAAAATCATCGATATGTGCCAAAGTGAGTTGCCGCAGCTGTGTTGTTTTGTGTTGCCAGCGGGAACGCAATTGGGCACTTTTATTCATGTTGCTAGAACAATTTGCCGACGCGCCGAGCGTGTCTCTGTTGCGCTTTCGGAAGTTGAAGAAATCAATCCGTTTGTTATTCCGTACCTGAATCGTTTGTCGGATCTTCTATTTGTGCTTGGGCGTTGGGTTCAACATAACGAGAATGTTGGTGATGTACCCTGGGGAAAATCGGAAGGTTTGGCGGCGTTGTCCGTTCAATTTTTGGGAGATTCTTTGTGACAGATCCTCGTCGTAGCCGCTTTTCTCCTGGTCGTGCAAAGCCGCAAGCAAACAAGCCCGTGGTTCACTTTGGTGTTGTGGGTCAGCCCGTGCCATCGCCCTATGGTCCACGCGCAAGTGATGAGCCAAGGGTTTTTGAACGTCAAAATCTTGTTGGAACCCTGACTCAGCAAGGTATTGATAAAAAGGTAGTTCCCGCGCTTCCAGATCAATATATCAATCGGGTTTTGAGCAATTTGAAAGCTATTTATGATGAAGGACGGTTTTCAAGTTCGCGCTGCATTATTGATTTCAAGGATAACGAGTTGTTGATTTTCTTTCCATACAATCAAACAACGGTGGAGCGTTTTAAAGGATTCGATAAGAATGAGCGAGCCTGGGATCCCGACGCAAAATGCTGGCGAGTGTTTCCTGCAATATTTGATGATGTGTTTGATACCATGGGCAGAGGATTTCGCATTACCGAGGCAGCATACGAAGCACTTGTTGCCTTAGTAAGGAGCCCTTATTATGCACACATTGGACGCGGAAAACTGGGTAAGCTTATTGTTCGGGAGTCTTGGTTTGAGGAAATCAAGATGGCAAATTTACCCGATGGACAGGCCTTGTTTCGAAGCAGTGCTCATGCAAAGGGTGCATCATTTGCTCCTCCTGTTATGAATATTGAAGATATTCAGTTCATGATTGCAGGATTTTCTTTTGCTCGTAAGCCATATGCGCATCAGGTTGATGGGATTGAATTTCTGATAGCGAATCCCGAAGCTGCCTTGCTTGATGAAATGGGTTGTGGAAAATCATTTCAAATAGCTTCAGCAGCAGCGTTGCTTTTGAGACAAAAGGAAATTGATTCTGTTTTAATTGTTGCGCCTATGTCGCTTTTGAGAACATGGCAGGAAGAACTTCGCTTGGCGGGAGTAGATGATTTTTGCGTTGTTGTTGGCACTCAAACGGAACGACGAAAAGCGTTGGCAAGTGGTTCAAGAGTTTTGATTGTCCACTACGAAGGGTTGCGTTTAGAGTCGAACACCCTTGCGGCATGGATGAAAGATCAAAAGGTGATGTTGGTGTTTGATGAAAGTCAGCGCATCAAAAACCTTCAGGCACAAACAACAAAAGCCGCACAAGCGGTTCGCCCGCATGCAGCTCGGTGCGTTATTGCAACAGGGACTCCCATTGCAAACCGGCCTCTCGATTTGTTTTCACAGTATCTTGTTATGGATGGCGGGCGTACATTTGGCACAAAATTTGGAGCCTATAAAAACACGTTTTGTGAGATTGAAGTTCAGAAAATTCGCGTGGGTCGCAGAACTATTCCCATTGAGAAATTTATTGGTGTCCGCAATGGCGCAGAACTTCATAGCCGGATTTTGCGAACTTCGTTGCGTCGTTTAAAATCGGAAGTTTTAGATTTGCCACCCGTAATTTATAAAGATTATGTTGTTGAGCTTTCTGGAGAGCAAAAAACAATTTATCAGCAAATGCGCGATAATTTGAAACTAGAAGTGAGCGGTATGACAAATCAGGAATTGAAAGCCGCGCAAAATTCAATTTTGGTAAAACTCTTGCGGCTTGGGCAAATTGCTTCAAATCCGGGTTTGATTGTACCAGCTTTGGCTCAGAAGGGCGTGAAGTTTGGAGAATTGGATCAGCTTTTGGAAGATGTGTTTGCCGATGACACCAAGAAAGTTATTTTATGGTCGCATTTTGTTGAGAATGTTTCAACTCTTGTTGAGCGGTATTCGGAAGACTACGGCGCAGTTGGTCACACCGGTGATATGAGCGTGGATGAAAGGCAATTCAGCGTAAATGAGTTCCGGGACAATCCCCAAAGGCGATTGTTTATTGCAACGCCTCAGTCGGCAAAAGAGGGTTTGACTTTGTTGCCTCGTGACGGAAAAATGGTTGCCGACACCATGATTTATGTTGATCTCAGTTTTGATAGTGCTTCCTATATTCAGTCACAGGCCCGTTTTCACCGTATTGGTCAGGATGCCGCAAGGTGTTTGGTGATTCATATGTTGGCAGCAGGAACTGTTGACGAGTATATTCGAAAGACGATTATTGAAAAAATACGCACGGCAACTCAAGTTCTTGACGATAACGAGTCTGTTGCAGGGATTGTTGCGTCAACTCGAATGGAACTCTCCCGTGATGAACTTCTTCGTGTTCTTTAGTAAGATTTGGAGAGAGACTTCATTTTTCTGGAAAAAAGTTTCATAAAAAGTACGTGAGCAAGAGCTTGTGTACAAATATATAGGAACCAAGGAAGTGCTGGAACAAAATCGTGAAGCGCGACAATGACAAAATCGCCTGAAAAAACTCTGCGAAATTCTAAACGAGGGCGATGTTCCGTTTTTCTGTGAACTTGTTGTTGTGCGAGAATACCTCCGGTAATGAAAAAAAATGCTCTTTCGGCGTAGGAATGTGTTGGCGAGAACGTGAGCTCAAGAAGTGAAATACCGAAAAGACGAAGTTTTACAGACGTCACGTTCGATTCTGAAACGTCGCCTCTTACCAGAAATTTGAAGATTGTGTGATGGAATTTGCCGTACTCATTTGCCATCCATTGTAAGGATTTTCCGGGAGGCAAAGGTAATCTTTGAACCGACCGTACTTTTTGTTTTGCAAATTTCTTTTTCCAAGAGGGTTCTGGAAGACAACAACGGTGCCTGTCACCTTCGGGTGTTTCCGTTAGAGCACAGTACAGTGCTTGGGATAGTGGAACTCCTTTTTGCCCCATTTGATCTTGTAAATAACGGCTTTTTTGCACCATATTGTGTTTTAAGCTTTCCACAAGTGGTGAGGTGAGTTCATAAGGTGCGGTTGTGCAAACGGCTAACAATCTTTTGCAGAGAGCTGGCCCAAAGAAGGGCAGCGGAACGAGCGTGCGTTTTAAACCCATTGCGTTTGTTGCGGCGCGTATGAGATTTTTATAGGTGAGAATTTCTGGTCCACCAATATCGAATGATTGTGTTTCGTAATGAGGATTTTCGATGACATAATTAAAAATTTCGATAACGTCGGAAAGTGCAATGGGTTGTGTGAGGGAGTTTGTGATAGGTGGGCAAGGAATAATTGGCAAGTTTTTTATGATGTCGAAAATCATGCGTGCCGAAGATCCTCCTGGGCCAATGATAATTCCGGCTCGAAGTGCGGTTACGGGAACGCCATGGGACGCCAAAACTTGTTGGACTTCGAGGCGACTTCGAATGTGGCGTGAAAGAAATGCGTCTTCGGGAACAAACCCACCAAGATAAAGAATGCGTTTGACGTGATTTTTTTTTGCGGCACGCGCAAAATTATCGGCCATGAGAAGGTCCATGTCTTGAAATGATCCCTGCGTCAGTTTTGCGGAGGGCAACATGGAATGAACAAGATAAATTGCAGATCAACGTCAATCAGGGAATGCTCGCAGTGAGAGAGAGAATAAAGATCGCAGGTACGCCATTTCACAGGGCATGGGTGGCCAGGATTGAGTACGCATGGGCCCGGAAGAGTACCGCGGGTGAGTCCGATAATATTGTGCTGGGGAAGAAGGGAGTTGATGAGAACTCTGCCTACAAATCCAGTGGCACCGGCAATTGCGATGGTTTCGCGAGGCATAAGCTCTCCATTTTTTTGAAAGAGAGGATTTTTGTTTTTTCGAGGAGGCTGTTTTGGTGCGGACGAGAAGACTTGAACTTCCACGCCTTACGGCACCGGCTTCTAAGACCGGCGTGTCTACCATTTCACCACGTCCGCTTGCGGAAGGGACTGTAACAAGTCCGCTCACGCGCGTCAAATCAGTTTTTCAGCATTTCTGTTACAAAGTAGAAATAGGTTTCTTCAATGATGTCGGCTTCGGGCTTGCATTCTGGGTGAATACAGGGGGGAATTTTGAGTGCAACTGGTTTTCCGGGTTCGAAGTCAACGCCCAGCTGAAGTAGAATAATGCCTCTTGTGCCGCAGTTTTCACAGTACGTTGGCACTTGAAAGCTTGTTACACGGCCATTTCTGGCAAGGAATTCTGGAATCATGCTGAAAAGTTCAATCAAAAACGGAGGGCAATTTTGATAGGTCGGAGAAATATTGAGTGCTGCGAGATTTTGAATCCATGAGCGAACACCAACACTGTTGATGACGCGGACGGAACCAAAGTCAAACACAACTTGTCTGTCGGATAATCCCAAATTGCTGAGGTCGCAGCTTTCGGTGATGTCACCGGAGAGGTGCCAAATTTTGTTTTTCTGTTCGATTTTCACCCAACCCCCTACACGCGAAACAAGTTTGGATGTTGCTTTCGTCCTAAATTTGTTTCGTACTGAGGATCATAGACCGAATGGTGTGGTTTAAAAATGACAGAATTCCGTCAGTTCCGTAGGTCGACCGAAAGGCGAACAAAATTCCGGCGATCGAGAAATGTGCCAGCCGCAGTGGGAATGCCTTCGACCATGCTTCCCGCTTCAAGTCTTAAAATGAGGAGATCGATACTTCCTCCATAGGAAAATCCTCGCATATTGTGCCCCACTCGAAAGGCAAATGGCGTTTTAGCGGCACGCTCTCCCAAGCGGATTTCACTACCAATACGGAGTTTGTCGGACTCTGGAACGCGTGAGTCATTTAAGTGGTGTCCTTCAACGGTGAACAGGACTTGTGTGTCTGATTTCTTTCCAGGAACAAGTTTCCATCGAGCTGCCACCATGAGGTTCGATTTTTCGATCTCGGCTTCGTCTGCGGCTCCGGTTCCTTTGTACACGGTGTTGCCAACGTCTCGAACGGAAATTCCGAGTCCGGGAAGCCAGAGGTAGCGTTGAGAAGGTTCAATCAAAAGTCCGCCATCAATTGCGAGACCACGCGTGCGATTGACTCGCGATTCTGTGCGATCAATTGTGGCGCCAGTGATATTCACGTCTTCAAAATAAGAAGTACGGAATGCGTACCGCGCTGTTAAGCCCGCCGAAATTCCGCTGTCGCGATGGGGAACACTAAAACCGGCAACGAGGCCACCCTGAGAGCGTTGCCACGCGTGTAAAGATCTGTCCCAGGTTGCACCAGAAACATCGTTGCTTGTTACTTGCGTGGCTTGTGCGGTTGCATCCATTAGAATTCCCATTTGTACCCGCCCAACGGTAACATAGGGAAAAGTGGTGCCCCGAAAGAACAAGGCTGATTTTTCTTCTGGCGAGAAAAGATTCTCCACTTGTTTGAAATTGTTTGACCCACTTTCGATGCTGCCTAAAAATTTGTAAGCTTTGCGATCTATGCCAAGCGAAATGTTGGGAACGGAAAAACCTCGCAGTATCAGGCTTGGTTCGTCTTCTTGACCGATTCCAGCAGGATTGGAAAAAATGGCATTTTCGTCATCAGCAACTGCGGCGCTGGCGCCCGCCATACCCGCCGAACGGGTTCCAAGATAGGTCTCAAAAGGTGGTAGCATTTTAGAAGCCCATGCCTTGGACTCAAGCGAAGTGGCGCAAAGTACCGAGAGCAACATGTTTTTTCTTGAGAAAACCTGCACTGCGCACCTCCTGTGTTTGGGTCGCTTTGCTTTCGGTTTGCTATCGGCTTGTTTGGGTTGTGGGTTGAGGCGTTGTGGCCCGAGGCAGAAAAGTTGTTGTCGAGAATCTGACGGAACACAAAACTCTATTCAAGCACAGGCGTTATAATTGGAGCATGTGGAATTTGACATGAGCGATGGACTCATGATTCTTGACTGGGGAGACCTCTGTGGCCAATGCAGTTGTGACGCGGGCTTTTTTTTACGGCGATAGCGGAGGCTTTTTTCAAAATCTGCGCGATTTTTTATATCGTGTTGGATATCGTGACAGCACAACATTTTCGCAACTTGGTGAGATAGCAGAAGCTCTTCAAAACAATATTTGGCCTGTTATTTTTTTGGATTCTGCAGGTGCAGAGCAGTTTGATTCACTGGGTTTGCTTGATCGCTTCTACGGAACTCCTGGGTTTGAACTTGTTCCATTTGTTGTTATTGGTACAGAAGAAGATCGTAAAATTAAAATATACTCAAAAGGTATTGGTGCGCGAGGTTTTCTTTTGCGACCTTTGCGTCCGCTTGATGCAACGAGTTTGTTGAAGTCGTTGTTGTCGGAACAAAATGAGCCTTGGGGAAGCTTGGCTTTGGAAGTTTCTAAAATGCTTCTGCTTCGGAATGTTGACGGCGCTCGAAACGGTTTGATACAACTTGCTGCAAACCCTATTGTTGAAAAAGGTGCTGAAGTTGCGCTACTGCGTGGCGAAATTCTTCAGGGACAAATTTCAAGAGCCGAAGATCGCATTGTGCGTTTGTTGAAAAAATTTCCCAATGATTTGCGCATTCATTGTGAAGCCATCGACTATTTTAGAACCACAATACAATACGCAGAAGCCATAAGGTTTTTGAAAGAAATTGAAAAAACCAACGTTCTTCCCCATAGAATTTGGGACAGAGCCTGTTTGTCTTTAGAAATTGATGATTTGAATGGCGCCTTTGATGCCATTGAGGAGCTATCAAAGAGAGAGTCGTTCCGGAGTTGTGCTTCCCGTGGATTTGTTCAAATGCTTTTGTTTATGGGATTGCAAGATTTTGTTCCGTATTTTTTGAAGGGTTCTCCTGCTTTGGGGCGCGAGTATGCCGAGTATTTGGTTCGTATCGGTAAGGTAAATAAAGGACAACAAGCATGAAAAAAATGTCTTTGTCCGCTGTGAGTGTTATTGCTTGCGCGTGTTTTATTTTTGCTTGTGGCAAAAGTGTTTATTCACCTGTATCAAAAAATGATTCCACCGAAGCCGTTCGTCAAGACGCTATTGTGGCTCTCGATAACGGCAATTATTCTCGGGCCTCCGAAAAATTGGCCTCGCTGTGGGGCAATGATAAATCGAATTCCATTGCACAACTTTACGGTATTGCACTGTTGGGGGAGGGTGGCTTCGACCTTTTTGAAATTATGAGAAACGCATTGGCTTTGGTGTCGGGGACGTCGTCGGGCGGAACCGATATTATGAATCAAATGACCGACAATTCTAACGCCATTTTTGGAGGCACCATTACTCCAGAGCGGCAAGCCTATGCAAAACGCGCGTTTGACGTGCTTGGCGAGGCAGCAAATCCTGCAGATTCGGGAATTCATTTTCAGCGATGCTTAACAGCATCTATCTATAGCGTTCCTATTTTACAAGCTGTGGCTTCTTTGGAAGTTAAGCTCAAAGAAATTGAAACCGCAACTGCGGCCCTTGGAGGGTCTGGTGCGTATTGTTCCGTTGCAACAGGGTCTGCTATTAATGCCTTGGGTCAGAGCTTGACCGAAGTGGTTGCCACTGCGGGTTTGGTGGCACAAGAAATAAAGCCAGTTTCGGAGTCGCTTGATCAGTGTTTGGGAAGCTCGGGGTCGTCGGCAAGCAAAATTGTGTCTCAAATTCAGGGTATTGTAACCAAGGCGGATAAGGGGTGCTCCTTTGATGCGGCCCTACCACTTTCTTTGGGTAAAGTGACGCTTCCGGTTTGTTTGGGTCAATACCTTGCTTCCGCAAGTGCTGGGGCGGTGGCTGGCGACGGAAAGATTTCTGGGTGCGAGCTTCTTTTGCATTGTTCTGGTGGAGCCTGTTTCTAGGGAGTTTCTTTTGAACCGAACAGATGCTTGTAAGTTGAAAACGAAGTTGAAAACGAAAACGGTTGCGAAAAAGTGGGAAGTGCAGGCGGCATCGTTGGATTCTATCGATAGGCAGGTGTTGGCAGGATGGGCCGTGGCGGCACAGTTGTCGTTGCAGGAGAGTGTGACCCAAGCGGTGACTCTGTATATGAAAGAAGAAAAAATTGGATTCAATGAGCTGACACGCCGTTTGCGCACAAGTAGCCGCCACACATCTCGACTTCTCAAGGGTGAAGCCAATCTTACAATGGGCAGCGTGGCCGAGCTTGCTGCTTTGATGAAAAAACGGCCACGCATTGTTTTTGACTGATTATTTGACAGGAAATTGTTGGAGCGTTGGGGGATTGACTCCTAAAAAGAGAGAATTTCGCCAGCAGGACTCCTTTCTACAAGTTTCTGATTTAAAAACACAACTAGAACAGTAATTTTAATACAGCGAAAAATCGAAACATTTGGGCGGCACAAGTGCACCCACCAGCTAATTTGTTCCTCATTAAAAAAGGTGTTCTGCCGATAGGTCGGAATGTGAAGTTGAACACGAGTTTCACAAGGAGGGTGGATTATGTCGGAAAAAAAAATAGGACTGCACGAGTTGTCGGCAAAGGGGGCGCGAAAAAATAAGCATCTTATTTTTTCTTTGGGGGAATTGAAGTTTGGAATTCCTTTATCGCAGGTAAAAGAGATTATTGGGATGATGAATATTACCGCCATTCCCGATGCGCCCTCTTTTTTTAGAGGAATTATCAATTTGCGCGGACGCGTGATTTCGGTTGTGGATTTAAAGTCGAAACTTTCTTTGGCCAAAAAAAGCACCGACTCAAAACGCCCATGCGTTGTGATTTGTGAATTTGGAAACATGGTTTTGGGTTCGGTTGTGGATGATGTTCTTGAAGTGGAGGGCTATGACGAGGCTGAAATTGAGCGTTCCATAGACATTCAAGATTGCATGAGTCGTGAGTATATCACGGGTGTTGCTAAGAGCCACGGTAAAGACATGACTCTGCTTTTGGATCTTGGAAAGGTTTTGAAGGTTGAAGAACTTGCGTATGTGACTCAACAGGCACAAGAACAAAAAGAGCATAAAGAAGAGAAAGCGGCTTAACAAGGAACATCCTAAGGGATATTTTTAGGAACATCATCAGGAGGATTTGCAATGTTACAGAATATGAAAATCAGTTCGCGCATTTGGTTTGGGTTTGGTTCTATTTTGGGAATTTGTGGTTTGTTGGGTGCCACAGCTGTGGTTTCCATGACCATGGTGCGTTCGGATGCCACAAAACTCGATCAAGAATATGTTCCTGAAGTTTCGGTAGCAAATGAGGTTGAGCGCAGTGCTTTGGAAACAATGTACGCTGTGCGTGGATACAGTTTCACCTACGAGGCAGAATTTTTGGCAACGGGAAAAAAGCAACTTGCAGCCTTGGAAGAATCGTTAAAAAAGGCTGATGATTTGGCACAAAAATCGGCTCACCTGGTAAAGCTGAAAGATCAAGTGAAGGTGGCAAAAACGGCCGTTGCAGAATATGCCGAACTGTTAGCAAAAAGTGAAAAAGAAATTAACGATATTGTTGAAGCACGCCGCGGGCTAGACAAAAGCGCTGCCGCATTTATGACAAATATGAATGGTTATAACGACGAACAAAATAGGAAAATGGAGAGTGAAGTTCGGGAGGGCGCGGCCAAATCGAAAATGAAGGAGCGTTTCGAAAAAACGGTTTTGGGGGGAAACGTCACGGATGCCGGATTTGCCGTTCGAGTTGCAATTCAAAAGTCTCAAGCCTTGCGTGATATCAAAATTGCCGAAGCTGCAATGCCGAATTTTGACAAAATTGAGAAAGGCATAGCACAACTTCTTCCTCTAACGAAAACTGTTGAAAACCAGAAGCAATTAGAGAGCGCGCGTGTGGCTGCTTTGGAATACAAAAAGAATGTGCAAGACCTATTGAATTCATGGACGGCACTGAATGAAATTTCGGTAAAGCGCGGAAAAGCCGGCGACGCTGTTACTGAAGCAGCTAAGGAAACTTCCACGGCAGGTATTAAGGCAACGGAAGGAATTTCACAGAGCACCATGAGCACTTTGAATATGGTAGCAACCATTTTGGTTGTGGGCCTGTTGGGAGCGTTGGTTTTGGGAGCTTTTGTGGCCTTCACTGTGTCCACCACAATTTCCAATGCGCTTTCCCGCATCAGTGCGGCATTGGGATTGTCGTCGCGTCAGGTGCGCGATGCAGCATCTCAAATGAGCAGTGCATCGCAACAATTGGCATCGAGTTCTGCAGAGCAAGCAAGCTCCATTGAAGAAACAACGGCGTCCATTGAAGAAATGAACGGCATGGTTGCCAACAATGTTGAAAATGCATCGCGTGCCGCGGAGCTTTCGCAAAAGGTTTCGGAAATTACCGAGCAAGGCAACGAAACTATGAAACACATGGAAAACTCCATGAGCGAAATTCTTGCCAGCAACGAACAAATTGAACATTTGGTGAAGGTGATTGCAGCCATTGGCGACAAAACAAAAGTTATGGATGAAATTGTTTTCCAAACCAAACTGTTGTCTTTTAATGCTTCTGTTGAAGCCGAGCGTGCCGGCGAGCATGGACGTGGTTTTGCTGTTGTGGCTCAAGAAGTTGGAAATTTGGCTCAAATGAGCGGAAAGGCAGCGCAAGAAATTTCGCAAATTCTTTCCGAGAGTTTGAATAAAGCAGAACAAATCACAACGGAAAACAAGCGCAAGGTAGAAGGCGGAAGCCGTTTGGTGAGTGAAACCGCTGGGGCTTTGAAAGAAATTTTGGAGTCTGCAACTGCAGTAAATTCGGGTGCAACACAAGTGCTTGGTGCTTCAAAGGAACAGGCCTCTGGTATTAAACAAATTGGGACTGCTATGAACACCCTTGAAAAAGCCACACAAGAAAACTCGGCCCTTGCCGAAGAAGTGGCAAGCACATCCGAAGAAATGGCTTCGCAGTGCCAGGGTCTCGATTCCATTGTGAGTGAGCTAACCATTCTTGTGCACGGGCATGGCGACGCCGAGGCAGCAAGTGCTTCGCACGCATCATCTCATGCTCAGCACCAAGGTGGCGGCGCATCGGTGCACCACATCAGCGGAGCTCCCAAGGCTCGCAAAGTTGCCGCGGCTCCTGCAGCAATGAAGAAAGCCGTGGGTTCCGACTTGCCTTCTTCCACCGGTGGCGACGGCTGGGAAAAGCTCTGATTGACCGGCTCGCACTGATTTTTTCCAGCGACACATTCCGGTGCTTTCCTATTAACGGATACATTCGCCCCCAAAATAAGAGTCACAACCCTTTCTTGTTTTGTAACCAATGTTTAGACCAACCGCGATAATATTATCATATCTATTTGCGATATCACCAAAAATTAAATCTCTTGGGCATGTGTTTTTTTTTGACTCCAGAAAATTTTTGTGCAGAAGTTTCTTGAATTTCACTG
>CAIZES010000286.1 GCA_903932045.1 uncultured Silvanigrella sp.
CACCTACCAATGCGAAAAAAGGTACTAAATATTTTTTGTGCATAGATTCTCCAATTTGGGAGGTCTTGTTAGTCGCAACCCCCTCGATCGTTGCTAATTGTATTTCAACAGGTTTTCACTTCGCTGGGCGCGTTCCGCAAGTTTATTTTGCCATCCTAGATCGCCAACGCGAATGCCGTTAGCTACGATGATGTGTTCGTTATCACCATGACCATAAGTATTTAAATTATAGACACTGTTATTGTCTTTGCTGAGCATGCGCGAGCTTATTCTGACGATTTTTTGCGCTTGGCCCTTCATGTTATAAACAATATCGCCAATCTTAAGAGTTTTAGCTTGAACCATTTCTATGCTTTTCCCTTGTTTGATAGGCACAGGATGAAGTTCCGTCATTTCCACGGCCAAATTGTCTGAAGTTTGAATCCTTATCACAGGCTTTTCTTCGGGACCCTTGGTAAACGCAATGGGTTTCAAATAGGAAGAAGGTTTGAAAACAAGGCCTCGATCAGATGCAGGAATAAGAACTCGATCTTTTGCTTTGCTCCCGTTCTCTTTGAGGACATCGATTCTCTGCCAGCCCTTTTCGGTAAGAATGTTTGTGTCTGGTGTGAAGCACCCGCAAGAACAGCGGATACGCGCGAATTCCGGATTTCCTGAATTTGTAGTTTCAGCATACCATGCATTTTGTGGTACATTGTTGTCGCCAAACCCGGATGGAGCTATTGTGGTTCCGGCAGCTGATGACGCTGCTGCCAAAGACGCAGCATCACAGGTGTCGTTTTGAGAATTAATGCATCTTTGAGTGGCATTAAGAAAGGTTGGTATCCCAGCATCCGTTGATGTATGAAGTGAACAAATGCGATCTGCTTCCGGCTTTCTTGTTGAAAATGTGGCATCTATGTAAGCAAGTTTGGTTGCTTCATTGCAGAAACCCCAGTCTGTTGCGTAGGCATGAGATCCTGCCATTATTGATAACATAGAACTAGATGTTAGAAGATATTTTTTCATGTTTTTCTCTCCTTCCTATATCTTTTTGAAAGATTGAACTATTTTACTTATGGTAGTCGCTATTTCGGCGTCCGATGACATAGAAAAACAACGCTTTTGATCGACAGGGGTGTAAAAATATACCTCCAAACACTTGCCTGACTTTTTGTCTCTGAGCGCAAAAGACACTTGTGTGGCGATGAAATCCGTGGTGCACTGATAGGCTGAAATGACCTCTAGGGCTTCGTTCGCATCAAAAGGGTGGCTTCCTGCGCCAAAGTTTTTACCAATTTCTTCGACATTCGAGAACACGCTGGCACAATCTGCTTCAAGAAGTTGGGTTGCTATGACTGCCTTTTGTCCATCACTAAGAACAAAAGACAATTTCGGATTGACTATCCATGAAGTCTCATTCCCGCCTCTTCCGTCCAAGGAAGCTCCAGGTGTCGCAGGATAGTTAAACGCCCAGTTGTTTGTCTTTAATTCGACCCAAATTGAACCCGATGCCTTGCGCTGCGGTAATTTCATGCTTGGAAGATCGGTGGGAAGCGCGCATTTCGTTGAATCTCCGAAACAATCAACAGCCTCGGAATTGATGTTGTTAATGAAGGCGTTGAGTTTGTTTTGTGTTTCGGTGTAGTCGAATCCGTTGACGTCATAGGATTTCTCATTTTTAGCGATATATTTGAGAGAATTGACATTCTCTTCCGCTTCGTCTCTGGCCTTGGCGAGTAGCTCGAGAACGTAGAGCTGTCTCTCGATGGCAGGATAATTCGGCTTAGTGGTGATAGGCTCGACACCGGAATAGTCTTTGGTGATGAGCTCCAATGTGACTGGAGCCCCGGAGATAGCGCTCGTCATTTTGTCAAAATTGAGGGCAAAATCCTTTAAGTTTTCTACTTGTGGTAATCCTGCTCCGCCGCCAAATTTGAGCATCCTGACTTGCAGCAGGGAATGCTTGTTGAATTGCGCCAGGGCAGTGTTGATGTCCGCTGCGGCTTTCCAACCGGTACCGCTCGCCGAGACTGCCGCGCTGAAAGCACGAGACTCATCTTCAGAAGTCATTTCAAATTCAAAAACTGCGTAGAATTCGCCGCCAGTCTTACGGCCATACACAAACTGATTGCCGCATTTATCGGTGAATTCTTGCATGCGATTTTCAGTAATCAATTTTATGGCATCAGATTTAAAGGTGAAGCTCTTTGCTAACTCCATTTGATTGGCGACGCGTGTGTGGACCATAAGATATTTTGATTGGGAGTTTTTATTCACGCTGTCGGCGTAGTTCATTCGGGCGCTGCCCTTGCCAAACAATGATCCAAATGAGGCGCTCGCACTGATATTGAGGCTTGATCTTAGTGCTGACTCACTGGAAACTTCGAGCATTTCAAATTCAGCTATCTGACCAGCGGAGTTGCCGCTCTCTGTTGCTAAGTCTCCAACATCAACACAGTGACCCTTGGCTTCATTTTTAACTGAATTTAAGCCTTGACCTATCAACAAGGCCACAGAGCTATCCTCTCCAGGCACATTGTTAACACGGGTATCTGTCGGTGCAGGTGTATGGTGACCATTTCGGCCACATGATACGGCAAACACAAAACAGCCCAGGAGGGACACAGCTGACACGGAATGTTTGGTTAAAATTTTTCTAATCACAAAGACCTCTCTTGATACAAATAGTAAAGTTAATTATTGAAATCAGTGGATTATCCGGAAAGCTGCGCACACGGCCCGGCCGATCAACTGACTCGATTATCCTCTAGCAAGTCC
>CAIZES010000287.1 GCA_903932045.1 uncultured Silvanigrella sp.
ATCTCAACATTAAAAAAAACAAAAGTCACCGTTCAAGTACTTTTCAAAATTGATACATTTGATCATAAATCCACCAAACGAGTCTGAGTGCTAGTCCTGAAGCAAAAAAAGCTCTTCCCATCGTGCAGTTTTTTCGGTTAAAGTTTCTTTTAGCCTTGCAATTTGCGTTAACAACAAATTCATTTCTGTAGGTGGTTTGCCAGATGCGCTATAGGCATCCATCAGTTCGTGTTCCTTAGCAGCAATTTGCTCTTCCAATTTTGGAATTTCTTTTTCCAGAGCTTCCCATTCGCGTTTCTCTTTAGACGAAATTGCAGGACGCTTTTTGGTCATATTCTCCCGAGCAATCATGGCCGGTTTTTTCACAACTTCTGGCTCAGGAATAGGCTCCAAAAGCGCAATTGCTTGGTCAAGGTCTGCCGCTGCAATCCACTTTGCAGTGCTTCGCTGCCACACTAAAAAGTGAGTTGCTACGCGCCGCAAAAAATAGCGATCATGACTTGTAAACAGAACACCACCCGAAAATCCGTTCAAACTCTGCTCTAAACGCTGCAAAGTGGCAATGTCCAGGTCATTGGTAGGTTCGTCAAGGACAAGAAAATTTGCGTCTTCCAACATCAATTTCGCCAACAAAAGGCGCGCCTGCTCTCCTCCAGAAAGATCGGCAACCACCTTTGACGCATCAAAGCGAGAAAAACCGAATTGATCGAGATAAGCATAAACGTGCAGACTCTTGCTTCGAAACGACACAAAATCGCCTTTTGGACACACAACTGTCCGCGGGGTTTCGGTACGTGGCAAGCGAGCACGCTCCTGATCGAACCAAGCCATTTGTGCGAGATCGTGCCAAGCAACACTGCCCGACATTACCCCTTTATTCAAACAAACAGCGTTGATAAGCGTACTTTTTCCAGATCCATTTGGACCCAACAAAGCCACTCGCATACGCGGCTTAATAACACAATCAAGCTCTTTACAAATGGCTTCTAACGGATTTCCAGGATGCTGCACATTTAGCTTTTTAAGAGCAAGCAGTTCTTGTTGCCCCAGGGTGCGAGTTGCAGGAACAATAGAACCTTCGTCGTTACGTTCCCAATCGCGAAGCGTTGCGCTGAAATCAATTTCCGGAGCCGTGCGCTCGGCCGCGCGCGATTTCAATCCCTTAAGCTTTACTGCCAACGAATGCGCACGTTCAATACGTGCAACTTGCTTTGTGGTACGAGCCTTAACTCCAGCTCGAAGCCACGCCAATTCGCGCTTCCACGTATTTGCTGCAGCCGAAAGATCGTTACGAAGAGTTTGCGCCAACGCTAACTTTTGTTCATTATACGATTCGTAATTTCCCTCAAACATTGTGGCAGTGCCGTTTTCAATTTCCAAAATTTGTGCCGAAATGGTATCGAGCAGTGCACGATCATGCGAAACAATAACGAAAGCTACAGGGTCTTTTACAATACCACCACCAGCCCCCGTAACATCAAAACCTTTTTCGGCCACGTTAAGCAAAAATTCTTCCAACCACTCCACTGTATCCAAATCAAGATGATTGGTGGGCTCGTCTAAAAGAATAAGTTTAGGATTATTCAGCAAGCAACTCACTATTTGCACGCGTTTTCGCTCACCACCCGAAAGTGCGTCGAGAGTTCTGTTGGCCAAATGAGACAAACGCGACGCGCTTAACGAACTCGCAACAATGTTGTCGGCATCAACACCACTCACATTTTCTAGTGCCGTTTGCAAACGAGCATACTCATGCTGCCATTCATCGGACTCAGCAAGAGCTGAATGATCTCCCAAAAGATTGCAGTGCACATTAAGAGCATTCTGAAGGTCTTCACTTCGTGAAGCCGCACAAAGTTCTTGCGGCACCAAACTTTTCAAAAACTGAGCCACCGTGAGCTCTTTATTGCTTGGAGGCACAAATTCTTGCTGAATATAAGTAACAGTTGCATCGGAACGCAGCGCAACTCGTCCAGAATCGGGCGGATATGCAGCCGACACAAGACCAAGGAGAGAGCTTTTTCCCGAGCCGTTTGCCCCCACAACGCCAATGCGATCGCCAGCATGAATTGAAAAATTCACATCAGAAAACAGCGTTCGATTTCCACGCGCAAGACTAACGTTATGTGCTATAAAAAGAGGGGCGTCTGCCACAATAAATCTCCTAACATTACAAACCAAACCCCTTGAGTGCACACTACAAAGGGTTGGTACGGAATCAAAGGCTTGGTATGGAGTAGCGTGTGCATTTACACCAAAGCCAGTTCATTTGCATGATACTTTACGAAACCCAAAACCTTCCTTTACTAATTCCGCACAAAATGCGGAAGATCTTCGGGTATGGGAAGAGAAAGTTCGACATATCCCGAAAATTCACCGTTTTTGTAAACAGGAGCCTGATAGATAAGCTTGCGCGCGCCATTTTTTTGGATGGTGTAACAATGAACATTCTGATTTTTCAAAAGCTCAACAAATTTTTGTTTGGTTGCGCCATGATGGCACTTAGCCGCATCAGCCCCCATAAGAACGTCTTTGCCTTTTGCAAAAACCTCCTTCGATTTTTTATTCATACGCTTGATAGTGCCGTTTGCATCGCAAACCGTAACGGAAAATGCCACTTCTTCATCCCAGTTTTCCACGCTTGACTCCTTCTGGAAGTTAGGGTGTTTATAAGTTATGTTTCTATAGCGCACTTTTGCGAAATGTTGGAGGGGGGAGTATAAAGAAACCATCTTTTCGGCATTGATGTCGAAGATCGCTAGATTCGTTCTCTATTTTACTTGTAAACACTTTATTTACAAACAAAACTTTCTTCTTGTTGCGGTAGAGCATAGCCTCTTTTTAGGGAGGTTATCTATGTCTCGAATACAGTCGCCCGCTGAAGAAAAAGCAAACGCAATCACACATGCCGCAGGTTTTGGTGTTGCCGCTGTTGGCTGGATCATTTTCATTATTGAGTCCGTGCAACTCAAGTCGTGGACCCATTTTATTGCACTCAGCGTTTTTTGTGTGGCACTTATGGCACAATTTCTTGTTTCAACGCTG
Organism: uncultured Silvanigrella sp.; assembly: GCA_903932045.1. Classification (GTDB taxonomy): domain Bacteria; phylum Bdellovibrionota_B; class Oligoflexia; order Silvanigrellales; family Silvanigrellaceae; genus CAIZES01. Next base: position 3,046 of record CAIZES010000287.1, read on the forward strand.
TATCATGGCGCAAAACCAGGCGCTCACAAACATTTCTTGCACATTTGGGATCACGCTCTTATTTACGTTCTTATTGCTGGTTCCTATTCGCCATTTTGCCTCCTCGCACTCAAAGGAACAATCTCCTGGATTGTATTAGCATCCATATGGAGCTTTGCACTCCTGGGTGTTCTGTTCAAAATTCGGTGGACCGGCCGATTTGGAGTCCTTTCAACATCTTTGTATTTGCTTATGGGTTGGGCCGTGGTGCTTGTTTACGAACCCATATCCAAGGCGCTCCCTACTTACGGAATGGCTTGGCTCGTTTGTGGTGGAATTATGTACACAATTGGCGTTGTTTTCTACGCCATGGAAAAAATGCGTTTTCACCACGCCATTTGGCACATTTTTGTGCTCGCCGGCGGAATTTCTCATCTTTTAGCAGCAGCGAGCGTTGTTAGCTAAAAAGCGGCTTTAGTTTTGTCCTCTCCTAGTCTCGTCCCCTGTCTTCTTCCTTTAATGGCAGGATATTGACGCTTCCGATACACAAACATCGAAAAGCAGTTCAGAATGACCACAAACGAGGCTCAATATGACTCCAAACATTTTTTGGGTTGATGATTCAACCATCATAACCAATCTTGGTAGCAAAACACTCAGCTCTATTGGTTGTCCAACAACACTGGCTCATACAGTAGAAGACGCCCTTGAGCTGTGAAAAAAAATATTCCTTGTCTTCAATAACAATAAGCGTGGTAAAACAAAGAGATGCTAAATTGTTCTATTACAATAGATGTTTCAAAACGCCAGTTATGGGATGCCATCATTGACGAAAAAAAACGCGCGGCGTGGTGGGCTCCAAACATTCTTTTAGAACCCAGAAGTGGCGGGCGCTATTTTGAAAAATGGAACGACGGCACAACAAACCGCATTACAGAAGGACTTATTGAAGAGTTTTACCCCAACGAACTTTTGGGAATCACATGGAAAGAAAATGTGTGGCCGAATGGTGCAGATTCTAAAGTGACGTTTATTATTGAATCCGAAGGACTCAAATCTTGCGTGAGGCTCAAGCACGAACCTCTTAAAGGATTCTCCAACGAATTGTGGCGCGAAACGCGACTCGATTTTATAGCGGGCTGGGCAGAACTTCTTATTTCTCTGCGAAAATATCTGCAGCGATGCGAGACCCAGTCTTCACATGACTTGGTTTTTAAAACCGACATATCCATTCCATCGAGTGAAGTGCTTGCATTTTTGCAACGCCATCCCTTTCTTAAAAACTCTGAAACTCTATTTTCCGATGAAACGGAAAATTCAAAACAAAATATTGTTCTCGCATGGAAGGGCGATGATGTTCATCCTGTTCTTTCTGAACGCGGAAAAACCTCAGTCTTAATCGAAACAAAAAAATCGGGAGCGGAAAGCACCCATTTGCGTATTGTTCACACGGGTTTTGGATTTTCTGCGGCCTGGGTTGCTGCTCGAGAATGGCAGGATATGGCTTGGAAAAAATTCTTGCGCGATTTAGAAAACGATGAAGGACTATAGGCACAGAAAATCCGGGCTCAAAAAAATTTGTGTGAAGAAATCACTGAAAAGTTACTGGGTGAAGAAATCACAGAAAATCCGGGCTCAAAAAAAATTCATGTTTTTAAAAAACGAACCGATAACCGTAGCCATGGAGCCTCACTGGATTTCAGCTACTGAACACGAACTTTGGAAGGCAACAAAAAATGAGCACACAAAACTTTACATTTATGATGGTTGCAGGAGCACTCACGTTTGCTACTGCCTCCTGCAAACCTTCCGGTATAAAAACTCAAACTTTATCAAGCAGCGCCAGCACGGATGCCGCATCAACACAAAACGTAACAGGAAAAATAGCACTCCTAAACGCCGTTACGTCGGCATTAACAACATTTGATGCCACTGCTTTGACCGTACGCAACAATCGACCACAAGATTGGAATGCCACCATTGCGCAACTCAAGACAGAATTGCAGCAAGCCCAAACACCAACCGATATCACTCGCGTTTTTCGGCGCCTGAACGCCACATATCCAAGTTTGCACGCCGAGTTCACTCCAGGCGAAGAAATGCAATCTTATTTTCCCCATGTTTCAAGGGCACTCGCTGGCTTTACCGCAGAGTGGATTTCACAAAATAGCACACAATTTCGGGTGCACCGAGCAGATTCTAGTTTACAATCTCTTGGAGAAAATGCGCCGAAAATTGGTGATACCCTATTGGCCATTAATGGAAAACCCATGCAATTTTGGAGCGACGAAAACTTCACTTTTTGCAAATACCGTCTCCGAACAACTTGCGACACTCAACTGCCAGCAAACTTCTTCAACCAGATTTTGTCTTGGCAAGAAAAAGATGGCTTGAATTTTACTCTTTCACGCAACGGAAAAACATGGATAGTGGCAATTCCGTTTGAGCAACAAACAAACAACGTGCAACAAAATCAGAACCCACCCACTTCTTTTGCATGTGGCAACGAACAAAATCGCTATCCGGATTTTTCAATTGCCTATACCGGAGCACACGCATGCGTCTACAACTCCAACAACAACCCAGACGTCGCAATTTTGCGTATCACATCTTTTGACTACAGCGATGTTGAAAATAATGCTCCAATTCGAAATCCCGACGACGAAGCTGCAGCTTTAACTCCGTGGTGGATTGCAAATGCACACTGGAAACATCTCGTAGTTGACGTGATTGACAATCCTGGTGGTAACTCGCCAATGTCTATTGCCGCCCTTATTCTTTCACGACCTTTTCAAGGTGAAAACATTCAATTACAAAAAAGCAATTTTCTCGATGACGATTCCTTTCGCAAAGAGCTCATGTGGAACGACAACGATCATATTGTGTGGTTCAACTACGTTTTTGAAACCGGTCGTTACGGCAAAGTCAAACAAGGGGAATTTTTAGCGCCTGTTGCGATGTTTTGCCCGCCCGGTAGCGGCTGCGCAAACCCATTCTTCAAACCCACAAAACACAACTTCTCAGGCAAAGTGAGTTTGCTCACAAATTCAAATTGCTTGTCGTCATGCGACAGTTTTTCTTGGGCACTCAAACGGTCACTTGGACAAAATCTTACTGTTGTCGGACAACCCAGTGCCGCCGATTCGGCCTGGGCGCGAATATATATTGATGTCTTTGGAAGCATAAAAAACAACGCATCAGCCGGCCAATTCGCCATTAAATATCGTCCTGTGAGCAGTGCAGCGCCAACTCCATCCACCAATCTCCTGTTTACGCAAGGATTCATTTTGTCACGGCCAGTTGATCCCCAAACCGGAGCACCAATCAATGGTGATTCCCTCAACGTAGACAGATTTGTACCAAGCAACTTGGAAAACTTAGACACCTGGCCCGCAGACGCTCTTGCTGCTGCAATGCATTAATAAGCCACGATGAAACATTGACTCTTTGAGACCCAGTCCCCTAATATAGATGTCACAAACAGCACTCCGCAAGTTTGCCAATATTTGCCTTTTTGGGGAACATAACATGTCATACAAGTTTAAATTTACCTCGATTCTATTTCTAATAAGTAGTTTCGGCGAAGGTTGCAAACAGTTGCCGTTAACAAACACATCAGGAACAAAATCGGAGCAGTCTCAAGATAGCCGAACAAGCTGCCCCGCTGGGTTTGATGAACTCTTATGTTCGTACACAACTCAAATGGCATATATGAGCCGAAGAGCAGTTGCCGACAAAGGCGATCCTCAATGCCGCAGGCATCCGGACGATCCCTACGATGGCGGAACAGTTTTCCGCAACGGACGAGACACTGGACTGTGCGTAAAAAAATCACTTCAACGCCCTCTGGTGTGGCTCAAGCCCGAAGAGGCTGCTGATTTCGGCTTCACACCCGACAATAATCATATTGTTGTAGCAGGCATTGAAGACATTGGAGAAACAAATGTCGTTGCACGCATTCCTTTTCGCTCCATCAAAGATATCTACATGCATAGTGAATCTTTTACACTTGGCGGATACCATGCACAAATGCGCATGACTTTTTCAGAACCCGTACAAATGCGCCCACAATATCCAGCAAGTGCTAATGCACCCATTTTGGAATCGAATGATCTCATTTTTAGTATTACCGCAACAACAGCCGACAAAGACCACAACGGCGCAACAGTAACATCACTGGACAGCAACCGACTCCAAGACGGAAGTTTTGGAATAGTTTATAGCGGAATCACGCTCCGCCAGCGTATTTCGTATTCATGGATAAAACAAGGCAACACTATTTCTCAAATGCGACTCAAACTTTATCCTCAACAAAATCCGAATGATAATATTGGGGCCATAAAAATTCTTCTCAATTATCTGGATACGGGAGAGAAAACAGGACAAGATAATCCTCCCTACTTTCATATCCTAAATGAAAACTGTTATACGCAGCAAATGCGAAATTTAAGCCGCTCCATAGGAACTGAACCACCTGTACCCGTTGCCGCATCTTGGAGACCCTCCGAAAACGGCTGGCTTTTCCAGGGCGTTCTTAGCACCTTCACCGCAGAGAATTTGGGTCAAACTTATCCTCAATTTGCACTGATGTGGAATGCTCTCGCCAAGCGAGGCCTCATTGACGAAAACTCGAAAGCCAAAACACTCCACGAAGAATTTCCCGAAATTGTAAAAGAGCTTTGCGCAAACCCGCCGGTTCCAGTAAAGGCCGGTTCGTGTCCGTAATTGAGGCCTGACGCTCCCTGGATTGGAACAATCTTCGCAAACAAAGCGAAAAACTGCTACAAAATGAAAACTCGCTCACTCAACCCTTCATCCGGTTCCATTCTCGAAACACAGCAGCAACCTCGTTTCGCATTTCGTCAATTTGAGGAAACTGCAACCACGTTTCGCGATGCGCTGCTGGATTGCGCATATCTTGTAGCGTAATAAGTCGTTTTGCAAACTGAACAAGATCTTTTTCGGAAACATCGCCCATTGGCAACAAAGCTTTAGCACCAGGCATATGTTTTCCGCGCCCAAACAAAAGAATAACCACGGCCCATGCACGCAAACCATCCAAAATGCGCCAGTGCTCCTGAACAATACGCCCCGAAAGCACTCCTTGCGCAACCAAAACCATTTTGTGCCCTGGAAAAGCATCTAACGAAAAAGACTCTTCCAAACCCAAAGTCGCTCGCAACCGCTGGTAAGAAACCCCCGGATCACTCAGTCCTACACAGTGAATAACATTTTGAAAATCTGCAAGTGACTTATCAATTCTTGGAAAAAGAATTTTGCGACCAAGATGTTTCTCCAATGCAATGTCAATAGCCTTGCACCAAGCAATAATGGAGGAAGATTTGTCTACAGCTCCCCTAAAACTCTCGGGGCGATGAAACGGCATTTCGGCAGCACGGAGCGCGGCTTTAACGTCGGCATCAAAACCAGAATACCCAGCAAACCGCACAGAGATTTCCTTATCAATTTCCTGAATTTCAACAGTGCTCAATTCCGTCACTTTCGCCAGTGAAACACCCGATAAAAATCGTTCCTTTAACTCCAACAACCCTTCGCGCATCAGGTGATTGGGATGAGCATCCAACACGTCCTGAACTCTTGCCGCAAAAAAATCGCCTGCACGAGGCGGAGCTTCAAGACAACGTATTACTTTATCGCACACAACATCGTTCAGAGGATTTGCGCAAAAGAAATCCAAAACCAAACGCTTTGATCGCGCGCCCGGCAGAGTCACAAGTGCATCCAGTGCACGTCCTACCACCGACTCAGAAGACGAACGCAAACACCCACCCACGGCATCAACAAGTTCTTCAGTACCAAGAGACTTGGCTGCCAACACCGCCGGCAAGCACAGAGCATCAACTGCAAGAGATTTTTTTACAGCGGGTACAAGTTCGGAAAGCGGGTGAGCAAAAACACAAAGAAGAGCTTCTGTGGACAATGAAATTTCTTGCGATAAAACGGCCTTTTCCAAAAACTTAGCGAATTCCGGCAACCCCGAAATGTCACTTTGTGCGGCTGCACACTTCACAAGCGCAACACGCCTCCTCAAATCTGGCGAAGCGTTGTCCCGCAAACTCGTGGTTAAAATATCAGCCAAAATTTCGACACTCTGCCGAGACGGAACCTTCTCCATTAAAAACAAACACGAAGGAATAAGAGAATCATCCTTCGCTGCGGCACGCAAAATGTCGTGGGTTTTGTTACCAACTTCCTCAATTTGCCCTAGCACACGCATTCCACGCGCCAACACAGAATGGGATGGAGACTTCAACAGAACACTTTCAATAGCCTTCAGAGTTGCTTTACGACGCTTGATATCTTTTTGAATGACAATTGCATGGGTGGCAGCCGCATTTAAAAGAGACAATTGGTGCTGCTCGGAAAATGCTTCAAATTTCTTTTCACCCAACATTTCGTGCAAAATATCTTCACACTTAGGCAAACACAAAACCATGGTTTGAGCCCAAGCATCAAAAACAAGCGGCGACATGTTATTGCTTTGTATTTTTGCCAAAATAGAGCGAAGAAAAGGCTCAAAATTGTGAGACATGTGCTTCGATATGCTTTGTAGCAACAACAACAAATCATCTTCCGACATAGCCGAAATTTCAAAAAAATCAGCATACCAATTAGAAACATCGGGGAACGAAATTCCACCCAAAGCAAACAACATTCGCGACAAATGCTTAGCATCTAAAAAGAGACGTAATCCTTCGCGAACATCAGCAGAATCAAAACCATTGAGTTCAAGAGGCAGCGCCGGATGCACCACGTCACTTTCAAAAATCTTCTGCAAATAGTCTTCAAGTTTCCACTGAACCCGAAACTGAATATGCAACCGCACAGACTGAGAAAGTTGCCAAAGCAAAATGTCCCGTTGAAATTTTCCCTCTTGCGCATCCAAGAACTCGGTGCTTCGTGCAACCTTTCCCAGAGCCAATAAGGCCCCATAAACCAAATGAGGCTGATTCGAAACGGAAACAATTTGTTCCAACACAGGCTGCACTTTGGGCTCCTTCAATTGAGCCAAAGTGAGTGCCAAATTCTTTGCCAATACAGAATCAGTCACACTGGAAAGCGACGAAAGTTCGGCAAGAAATAGAGAGGACATTGTGCAATCGAGAGATTCGCCCAACGCCATCACAACACTGGGACGAACAACGGCCGAGCAATTTTCAAGCAAATTGCACAAAAAACGCGCTGCAAAAGGCTTACCACTGCGCCCCAACGCCCAAATAGCTTGTTCACAAAACAAGAGATCGGTTTCATCACAAGCGAGTCTGATGAGAAATTCCAACGCACGCAACGACGGCGTACGAGCCAGGGCCTGAACAATACGCATACGGGTGGAACGCCATAAACTCAACCGATAAAGCAAAAGAAGCTCACGGGAAGCCTCGGCCTCAGGAAGCTGAATAAGGAATTCAATAACATCCTCACGGTGAAGAGCCGAAAGAGAATGGTAATAGGGGCGCACCTTCTGAAATAATTCTTCCAAAGGCAAAGTGCCGTCTCGAAAACTCTGCAGGTCGTTTTGCAAAATAGCCATAACTCTAGCCCCATTGTTTCCGGCAACGCAATACAGCTCGCAAATATTCGAGCAGCGCCGCGTTGCCTCCAATTTCGTAACAGAATTTGCAATGATCTTAATGCTGCAACGCAGCACTCGCAATACACACGCCCCGTTCTTGACGCAGCAGCGTCAATTTGCGAGAACATCATCTGCGAGAGCATCGTTTGCAAGAACATTTTTCGCAAAAACGCCCCTTGCACGATCCCACTTTTTTTGGAGGCCCCCCATGACCAACAACCCAACCGCACCGCAAAATTGTGAAAAAAAAGAGTCCGATGCTTTTTGTGCCACCTGGAAAAACGGCTGGACAAAACTCGCCGACACCGATTGCACCGCAATTGCTGCGTACAACAACGAGTACATGGCGTACTTGGACAAATCCAAAACCGAACGTGAATCCATTCATGAGGCCATTGCCATTGCTCAAAATGCCGGTTTTGTTAAATTGGAAACTCTCAAAACATTCACTCCCGGCGCAAAAGTATTTTTCAATCACCGCGGGAAAGCACTTGTGTTGGCTGTTTTGGGCACCGAATCGCCACTGAATGGCGTTTTGCTTTCTGCAGCACATGTCGACGCACCACGCATCGATCTCAAAATGCGCCCCTTGCGCGAAGACGAAGAATTTGCCGTTCTTGAAACACATTATTACGGCGGAATCAAAAAATATCAATGGCTACAAACTCCACTCGCATTGCATGGCGTTGTGTGCCTCAACAACGGAAAAACCGTTGACATTCGCATTGGCGATGCCCCCTCCGATCCTGTATTCTTTATCCCCGATGTTCTGCCCCACCTTGGTAAAAATCAAAAAGGCAAAACAGTTGCCGATGCTTTCCCTGGCGAGGAACTGGATGTTCTTATTGGCTCGCAGCCCATGGCAAACGAAGAAAAACATGCCGTTAAAAAGAATGTTCTCAAAATTCTGAATACCCGCTACGGAATTACAGAATACGACTTTTTAAGCGCAGAACTGGAAATGGTTCCTGCGGGGCGGTCGCGCAATGTTGGTTTGGATGAAAGCATGATTGGTGGCTATGGCCAGGACGATCGCGTTTGTGCCTATGCTTCGCTCAAGGCTCTAACCGATCTCCAAACAACTCCCCAAAAGACTGCAATTGTTGTGTTAGCCGACAAAGAGGAAATTGGTTCGGCTGGCACCACAGGAATGACCAGCGCATTTATCGACCGTTTTGTTGAAGAAATCATTGCGCTGGCAAAACCAAATTTTACATCGCTCGACTCCTACCGCGTTTGGGACAAAACCAAAGCGTTGTCCGCCGACGTCAATGCGGGTGTTGATCCTATCTTCAAAAGCGTTCACGAAATGACCAACGCTGCCCGCTTAGGATACGGACCCGTTGTTACAAAATACACTGGCAGCGGCGGCAAAGGCGGAGCAAACGATGCCTCCGCCGAGTTTATGGGCGAAATTCGCTGCGTTTTAGATGCTGCTAACATTATTTGGCAAACAGGTGCCCTGGGACGAGTCGATGAAGGCGGCGGCGGCACAGTTGCGCGCGACTTAGCTGCCCGTGGCGCTGATGTTGTAGATTTCGGCGTCGCCGTTATTGGAATGCATTCTCTTTTTGAAGTCACATCAAAGCTAGATTGCTACTTTATGTACAAAGCTATTCAGGCATTTTTTGAACATGCCTGAACGCTGGGTGAACACTGCGCCACGTCCTGCGCCACGGAGTGATTCCACTAGGTCCACGCTTTGCAAAAATCGTGGTATGATTTGGCCAATTCCATAACCGGAGGTTGGTATGCCAAGTCGATGGATTGTTGTGAGTAAGGGCAATGTTTTTCTTGCGTGGCCTCCATTTGTTTTGTTGTTAGCAATTCTTGCTGCCGCAAGCGTGGTCGCATTTATTATGCTGCGCGAGCTCACGGAATCGCGCAAACACGAAATTCGCAGTCTCATTCGAAACAATCTTATTCATGCCCTCATTGGTGCTATTCTTTTCTTCGCCTACCTTGGCCTTCGCGAACTTTCTAACGTTCGCGGCATAAACGAAATTACCGAACTTGCAGGAATTATTACCCTTGTGCAATGGGGATATTTTTCCATTAAACTCGGCCGTTTGGGTGTTTTTGTTTCACTCTTTTTAAGCAACTTGCATGTTCAATTTCCCGTTCTGGTTGCCAATATCGCAACTTTGATTATTGCCATTGCCGTAGTTTCCACTGTTGCTACCGAAGTTTTTAGCGTTCAAGTGATGCCGTTGTTTGCAACCTCCGCAGTTGCAACTTTGGTTTTTGGTATCGCCCTTCAAGACACTCTCGGAAATTTATTTGCGGGAATTGCGTTACAAATGGACAATCCATTTCAAATTGGGCATTGGATTGAGGTCACTAACGGAAGTCAGGTTACCATTGGCAAGGTGATGGAGATTTCGTGGCGCGCAACAGTTTTACAAAGCTTCACAGACGAACTCATCACCATCCCAAACAGAGTTCTTTCGGGCTCCGCAATTTCCAACTATTCCATCTCGGGCAAGGCTTTTTCTAGAGGAAAAACCATTCGCCTTTCTTTTGGCGTTGACATCGAAAAAGCCCGCAAAACAATGTTTGATGCCATTCAAAATACTGCGGGAGTGATAACAGATCCCCCTTCCATTGTAGCCATTTCGGAAATCACAGAAAGCTGGATATCATTTCGAATTGTTTATAACCTTCTCGATTATTCACGCATGCTCACAATAGGCGATGCGGTTCAATGCAACGTGATAAATGCCCTGAAACGTGAAGGAATTGATCTTGCAACTCAGCGTTTGCTTGTTGCAACCGAAACTTAAGAAACCGAAGCTTAAGAAACCGAAGCTTAAGAAACCGAAGCTTAAGAAACGGAAGCTTAAGAAACGGAAACTTAAGAAGCGGAGACTTTAAAAAACAAACTTTTTTGCGAAAGTGAAAACATATGACAACCGATAGCACTGCGAATAGCAGCAGCACTGGAGTTGAAATCAAGTCTTTCCGTTTTGTGTCTGTGGCGTTTAAACCCGACTTCATGATGACAGACATGCCTAACGACTACAGTAATACCCGAATTATCACCGACTCCAAAGATACCAAAGCAAAAAACGCTCTAGGTGGAGGACTCATTTTTGCATTCAGCTTTGGTGTTTTGGTATTTGTTGATGTTGATCCACAAGAACGAATCGCAGAAATTGATTCGTTATCCCGACATCTCAAAGTCGACCTTTCCGAGCGCACGGTCACCGAAGAATTTTTGGTAAAACAGAATCCTAACGAAAAATCGCGGGCGGAATTTAGCTGCCTCATCATAGATCGCGTCACACGCGAACGCATGGCAGTGCTTGCACTTATTGTGGCTCAAAGTGCAGCCATGGAATACTATGAACGCGTTGTTTCGGAATACAAATCACGAGTTTTAGACGTCGCTCAAAAAGTTGCCATAAGTGGAAGCGTGAACATGAGTCCCAAAAAATTAAACATGCTTGTGGGACAAGCACTCTCCATGCGCCACGAAGTAATGGGTGTGTTGCACGTTCTGGACAAACCCGACATCATTTGGGACGACGACATCATGGACAAACTTTACGAAGATATTCGTGCAGCGTTTGATCTTCCCGACCGTTTTCAGGCACTCGAATACAAACTGCAAGCCATTCAAGATTCGCTTGTGTTGCTTGTAGAAACCGTACGCGACTCACGCCTGTATGGGGCAGACGTGTTAATTATCTTGCTCATTGTGCTTGAGGTTGTGTTTACGTTGCTGCAACGTTTTCATATTTTTGGTTGGTAAGCACACTTGCTAAGGAACGAATTTTTTATCGACAACAATTGCAAGCG
>CAIZES010000288.1 GCA_903932045.1 uncultured Silvanigrella sp.
AATTCTTCGATGTGTACAATTTTTCGCCCTTCTTCCAAAAGTTCCATAACGCCCGGACGTTGAATCATGGGCGAAGAAATGGCGCCTTCTTTGCCAAGCACATGGTAAATTCCGTCAGGATCTCCGGAGGCGACGCTAAAGTTTCCGTGCAAAGCGTCCACATCATGTTTTTTGTAAATAATCGAAATAAGTTCTCTAAACTCCACAACACGACTATCCGTGCTCAAAGAGACTCCCATTTTTTGTAGGGCCTCCAAAAATTCTGGACCCTTTGTGGTTACAACCGTAATTGGCCTTGCTTTATTTCTGCTTAAGAATTCAGGTATGCTCTCGCTGTACTGTTGAATAAGGTTTTGAACTCTATCTGGGTCTAGCCAACCCGCCTGCAACGGCAAAAACGATTGTGAATCAATTCGAAATGTTGGGATGCTGGTGACGAGTCGATTGGGGCCGTCAGTCTTCGAATCGTGAATTAGTGCTTGAAACGCTTGTCGCATACGAATGTCAGCAAAAAAACCTCCCGGAAGAGCGTTCAAATCTAAAACATCGTGGTTTGACTCCACGCCGCCGAAACAAGCCACGCGCTCTGTGTTGCATACAACACCCGCTCCGAAATCGTGGTACGCATCAATTTCTCCGCGTGCAAGAGATCCTGAAGCGTCTTCGAGTTTCACCACCCGAATATTCGCACGTGAGAAAGATGGTTTAATTGCGCTATGCGGGTTCATCACCAAATCAACTTCATTTTCTGATGAACGGGCGATTACATAGGGCCCCGTGCCGAATTCATGAACGCCATCGCGCAAAACAGCCGAATATCGAATTCCTGCGAGTTGTTCGAGACCCATTCGAAATGGAGATGAAAAGCGTAGCTCAAGCGTACTCTCATCCTTAACAACGACACCCGGCAAAGTGCGCGTATCCTGAAAACGTTCGGCACCTTCAATTTTATATAACACATCTGCCAGACTGCTATTCGCTGACTTCGGAGCAAGCGCCAAACCTTCTTCCCATGATTTCTTATAGTGATGTGCGGTGAGATATGCACCGTTTGAAAACTTTTTCGAACGATCGATTGTGAAAGTAAACACGCGCATGTCGGGTGACACTGACCAAGCTTTTGCACCTGCTGAGCGCAAAACACCACGGTTCGTGGTTCGTAGAAGGGGCTCAAAAACATTGCCAAGAATGACATCGGCGGCAAGCGTGTGCTGCAAGGCTGGTTTAAGATCAGACCACGTTTTTACGAAACCAACACGAATGAGACGATCTTGGTTCTGTTTAGATTGCATATTTATCCCCAGCATAGTCAAAAGAATCAAGAATAATATAAGTAGAAGAGAAACCATTTTTGTCTTCATGGAAATTTGAAAATTGCCAGATTTGGTCACCTGCTCGTTCCCCCACCCGGAGCCTTCGCAACGGGTTCCTTTGCTCCGCTTTCCGCAGTCAAAGCGGTTTGTGCGGCAAAAGCCACACCAGGAAGGGGAAGAATGGCTAAAAATCCAAGTAAAAATCTTTTTAGAGAGCGCATGGGAACCTCCTAGTTAAAAACGGTTACAACCAACAGCCGGGATCTTTGCTAAAAAATGAACCCGATTTTGCAAAGGCTACGTTTCTGTCACCACCGCATTTACGAAAATGTGGACAATCGCCGCAGCTTTCAATGAGTCCCGCGCGGAGGCGTAACAGAGTTTGATGGGTCAGAAAAGTCTTTTCTAGCCCTTCGGCCAAAACGCTACCAATAACGACAGCGGCTCGGCTAGAAACCTTAATGTTTCCGGCTGGGTCAATCACAATCCCCTGAAACCCAAGGTACTGCGATGCACCGCGATTTGCATCGATAACGTTAAAAAGCGGCTTAGCGGTGTTGGTTGCAATGCCCGTTGCGCGCGAGGCTATTAGAATGCGCATAAGTGCGTCTTTTAATTCACTCCCTTCAAGCGGCGCATCGAGTGCGTTTGCAACAAGATTCGATGCATTACCCACCGCCACCATACGAGCAAAGTTCATTTCCGTTGCTCCAAGCTCTTTTGCTAAAAGAAAAAACTCGGAAATTAAGACCTCGGTCCGTTTTGAAAGCACGGCCTGAAGCGAGAACAGAGCGCCACGCTCACGAAGATACGCAAGTCCGGAAACAGAGCGTTCAAAGGCATTGGATCCCCGAGCGCAGTTGTGCGTTGCAGCGTCAATTCCATCGAAAGACACTTGAAATCGAATACCATCAAGGCTTTTGTGAGCAAAAAGATGTGGCCCAATCAGTGTTCCGTTTGTCAGAACCGAAACTTGACACCCTGGCCATCGGTTACGCACGGCATCTAGCATCGGAAAAAAATGTTCACTCAAAAGAGGCTCGCCGCCGCAAAAAATGACCGATGGGTCCTTTGCTAGTTTTTTGCGGAGAGCGTTGTATTGGTTGAGAACATCCAGCCATTGTTCAAAATTGAGCTCGTCTTTTCGAACATGCTCATGATGATAACAATGGCTACAATTCAGATTGCAGGCATGCGTGAGATCGAGCTGAACAGAAAGAGTTTGGGGCACGTTTATGCCTCCAACAATAGATCGCTCAACATAAAACTGCAGACGTTTAAGTTGCTCCGCCATCCATTGCAGCATTGAAAGCCTCCTGGCTTGGTGTTTACGTTGCGCGCCGCAAGCACTATAGCACAAACGCAACCGCCTACGTCAAACCCTCTCCGGCAACACTGTGTCGCTTGTGTCTGGCAAGTCGGAGCCCTCGACGTTTCACTCGGCATCCGACTTGGCAATCAACAAATCGTTGACGGAAAGGCACATCTCCTTATTATCCATCTCATCCTATTCAAAAAAGAAGAAGAATAAGAAGGCAAAAAAAACGTTGATGCTTACGAAAGTCAGAACGGCAGTGTGTGATTCAAGAGTTTGTTTGTGAGCGATTCCGCTTGCGCGCTATGAGCGATTGGCTCGAATTTATGATTAAGAAACAGCTGTTTGAGCGGGGGTTCTAAAAACCAAAAGGCCGTTTTCGAATCCCCCTCTCTCCGTGTGATAACATATTTAAAGCAGGTGTTTCCCACGAATGATGGAGTAAAGTACGGAGTTGTTCTTTAAACATAGTAAAAACATGTAAATTATTTTCAT
>CAIZES010000289.1 GCA_903932045.1 uncultured Silvanigrella sp.
GTGCAAGCGAGAAACGAGAGATCTTCTTCGCAACACCAATTGACATTTTCAATGCTTCTTCAAGAGGTCAATCAGATAAAAAACAAAACCGGGTGAAGAACCGTTTTTTTCTAAATCAAAGACTCCTCTACCCAACTTCGTTAATGCCTCCAAACCCGAAATGTCACTTTTCCGGCATTAACGCTGTTCGATTTTCGCCGATAGATGTCTTGGACAGAGGCGCGGCGGAGGCTGAAGTTTTCACTGAATTGCCGCTTCTGTTTTTGATTGTCAGCTTTGAACGCGCACAATGACTTCTGCCAGCGAAACGTTTTGGCCACTCAGTTCTATGGCTTTTTTTACAAGAACAGAAAGACCTCGGCAGCAAGGGACTTCCATAATTGCTATTGTGATATCGCTGATGGTGTGCGTGCGAATTATTGTGGCAAGTTTTTCTATGTCGTGCTCGCGCTCGGGATCGAGTTTAGGGCATGCAATGAGACACATTCGGCCCGCAAGAAGATCTCTGTGAAAATGAGGATGCGCAAACCCTGTACAGTCTGCCGCAATAAGCAATTTGGCCTGATTTAAAAAGGGTGCTGCTGGATGAACGAGTTTGAGTTGAAGTGGCCAGTTGTCCAAATGTGACGGAGCACTGAAAGCATTAGAAGCGTTGGAGTCCAGCGCTTCACGTTTCGCTAAGTGTTGAGCAACGGCTTGTTCGTCAAAGGGAGCAGCTTCTTCTTGAGTGACTTGTAGGGCTCCAACGGGGCAAACATTCAAGCATGCTCCAAGGCCATCGCAAAGAATATCGCGCACGAGGTAGGCTTTGTTCTCGGAGTCGAGGGCAAGAGCTCCTTCGTGGCAGGCGTTTAGACAGATGCCGCAGCCATTGCACTTTTGGCGGTTAATTTTGACGATGGGTCGAAGCATGTGTTGAGTCCTCTTGTTTTTGTTTGTTGAAGCTTATCCCAAAATGGCTTTGAGATCGGCTTCTGCAGAAGAAATGGGTTTGAGTGCAAACTTTTCAACAAGAATATTGAGGGCTGCAGGAGTGATAAACGCGGGCAGGCTTGGGCCGATGCGAATGTTGCGAACACCTAAGTTGAGAAGTGTGAGCAAAATTGCCACAGCCTTTTGTTCGTACCACGACAAAATCATGGAAAGAGGCAAGCCGTTAACGTCGGTGTTGAATGCTCCGGCGAGAGCCACTGCAATTTTGATAGCAGAGTAAGCGTCGTTGCATTGACCAACGTCTAGTAGGCGTGGAATGCCGCCAATGGTGCCAAAGTCCATTTTATTGAAGCGGTATTTTCCGCAAGCCAGCGTAAGAATGACGCAGTCTTGAGGAACAGATTGTGCAAGTTGAGTGTAATAGTCGCGGCCAGTTTTTGCGCCGTCGCATCCACCAATTAAAAAGAAGTGACGAATGGCTCCAGTTTTCACGCCTTCAATAACTTTGTCGGCAACGCCCAATACTGCGTGGTGACCAAAGCCTACTGTGATGAAGTGTTCTGGTTCTGTTTTTGCAAAGCCAGGAGCTGCAAGTGCGGCATCAATCACGGGTTGATATTCGCCATTTGGAACGTGAGTGACTCCGGGCCAGCCAACCAAACCTGTTGTGAAAATTCGTGCTTTGTAGCTTTCCAGCGGACGTTGAATACAGTTTGTTGTCATGAGAATTGAGCCAGGGAATTGGTCGAATTCTTTGGCTTGATCTTGCCAAGCGCCGCCGTAGTTGCCCACAAGGTGTTTGTATTTTTTGAGTGCAGGATAGCTGTGTGCTGGAAGCATTTCGCCATGTGTATAAACGTTGATTCCATTGCCTTCGGTCATTTTGAGAAGTTTTTCGAGGTCGTGAAGATCGTGGCCCGATACCAAAATGGCTTTGCCAGAAATGGGAGTGACGCGGACCTGTGTTGGCTCAGGGTGGCCAAGATGATCGTTATGGGCTTTGTCGAGAAGCTCCATAATTTTAAGGTTGGCATCGCCGCATCGGAGTGAGAGTCCAAGAAGAGTGTTTGCTTCTGGAGCTGGGTTTGCCAAGTAGTCCATGGCCTCGGCGCAGTATGCGTAAAATTCTTCGCTCTCCAAATTGAAAGCTGAAGCATGTTTTGCGTAAGCAGCAACACCCTTTAATCCGTATGTGAGAAGTTCTTGCAGGCCGGTGGCATCTTCGCCCAAAGTTTGCTTGCGACTCTCAATGCTAATGTCCCACGATTGACGCACAATGCCAGGACCATCTTTTGCGGGTACAAAAGCAGCGGGGCCGTTGAACGTTTTTACCGAGTGTCCTTTTTTTGTAGCAGCCGATGTGTACATTTCCTTGGCGCGATGCATTGCATTCATAAGTTCGCCATTGATGTATTTTACAAACCAAGGGGCATCAAAGTTCACGTTTGTAACTGTGAGAAACAAAGCGTTCACTATTTCGCGATCAACAGTGATGTCGCTGGCGCCTAGGGCTCTTGCAGCGTGTGCATATTGACCAATGCCTTTTGCCATATAAAGAACGACGTCTTGCATTGATGCGGTTTCGGGATCTTTTCCGCAAACACCAAATGATGTGCAACCAGTGCCCTTGGCGGTTTGTTCACATTGATAACAAAACATACTCATAAATGCCTCGCAGTAGCAAAATGGGGGGGGGGAATGTTGTCGTCACTGTGACGACGTCATGAATGCCCCTAGTGTGGTCGAAAACAAAAAAAGCTTAAAATCATCGTCGAGTTTTTTTGCAAATTTTCCGAGAATGCAGCATTTGTGCGGACAAACGGGCGCTTTTAAGAGGCAAGCGCTTGCGTCTGTGCTTCCATGAAGTGCTTCATGAATTTCCAGAAGTGAAATCTCGCTGGGTGTTTTAGCAAGGGCGTATCCTCCGGATGGACCTCGGATTGCGGAAACGAATCCTGCTTTGCGCATAGCCTGTAGCACCTTAGAGAGGTGGGCTTCTGATACCCCAAGTGTCTTTGCAATTTCATTGATATTTGTAAGAGTACCTGTCGTTTTTCCAAGGGTGGCCAACGCATGAAATGCAAGATTGGTACTTTCAGGGATATGCACAAAACGAGCCACAAATACCTCCTTCTAGTATTTCGGTACAAGAATACTAGAATTGCTTTATGGTGTCAAGAGTTGTGAATTCGTTTTGGGGCAATTTCTTGACAGAGGTGCAAATTTTTGCGTTTAAAATCTGGAAAAATGAGTCGATAGCACAAGGACATAATGTATTGGGTGCTGCTTGTGAATGATTTTGTTTTGAAACCGAAATTCAAAGGGAGGTAGTTTGATGCGTCACAGCCATGTTTTTCTATTGGGTTTGTCTTGTTTAGGCGCGGTTTCTTGTAAGAACCCTGTTAGCACTATGGGTTCAGACACATTGGTTTGGAAAATTTCCAAACCTGCTTGGGATGCTGAAGCAGAGAAGCAATTTTCGGCGTGGGTGAATCATTTTGCGACCGTTCGTGCCACCGGTGCTTGCGAGTCTTTTATAGACTGCGTAAGAAACCCAAAAGTGAATTCGTTATACGATGATCGCGATGCTTCGTTGAATGCATATGCCGATTGTGCCGACTTCCCAATGCAAATGCGTACGTATTTTTCTTTCAAAAAGGGACTGCCATTTGCCTTAGCGGACGTTAGCGGTGATAGGTACACTGCGGGAAATCACACAACCGGCAGGAACTCGCGGCAGGAGAGCTTCAAAACCATGAACTCCCTCTTCACTTGGGTGACCAACCAGGTTGCGTCGGGGTTTTACCGCACAAGCCCAGAAGACGAAGGGACGGACACTTATCCTATTGATGTTCGCATTGATTCAGTGAAACCTGGAACAATATTCTATGATCCGAATGGCCACGTGCTTATGGTTTACCAAGTTGATCCCACGGGTGCCATTCATATGATGGATGGCAATACCGAAGGAAAAACCGGTATCAAGATTTTTTCGGAAGCCATTGAGCGCGGAACAGGTTCGCAAGGAGGAGGCTTTCGCAATTGGCGCAAAACCTCTGTTTCACCTAAGGGCGATTATATCCGCAGCAAAAATGCCGAGCATTCCGACTTCAGTGTCACAGCGCAGTATCAGTCAACATTTGATCTTGGCGGAGGAGTGACAGGGACTTATTATCAGTGGGTAAAGAGCCGTTTGGCAACGGTTAAGTCAAATCCAATTGAAGAGTTTGACACCGACGTAAAACAAATTTGTTCGTACGTTAGCGTCCGTTTAGGCAGTGTTGATGGAGCAATTAAAGCAGGAATAAACAATCAGCCTCATCCCGATTCCCTTCCTCCTAATATTTTTGGAGCCACTGGCGACTGGGAAAGTTACGCAACCGCATCTCGCGATGTTATTGTTCGTGGTTACTACCGAAGTTTGAATAGCTTTATCAAGTATTCAACCCACAATGTTCAGAAATATGAATATTCAGGTAGCCCTCAACAACTTCTGGCTGAGTATCAGCAGCATTGGGCTAATTTAAATGCGACTTCCGAGTGTCAGTTTACGTACAAAGGTTCGGACGGATCTCCTCATGTTCTGACTCTCAATGACCTAAACGACCGGCTGTATGACATTTCTTTTGATCCTTATTTTTGTCCAGAACTGCGCTGGGGAAGCCAACCAGGACGGGCTGATTGGAACGAACGTGCTTGTAACCAAGGAAACAAAATGGATTGGTATGCAAGGGAAAGTTCGCTCAGAAACATTGTTGAACGTGAACCTGGTGCAAATACTCCGCTTGGCTCCGGACCTCAAACACAGATGGATCTCAGTGTGCAAAAACTTTTGTCCTCTGGTTTATAACTTGGGAGGAGACAGTTTGTTTCTCAACGATAGAGCTGGTTAGCGAGCGCCGCTGATCCAGCTCTCTTTGAGAGCGCCCAGAATTTTTCCAATTGTTGCATTTGTTTTTTGGCTTGCAAAATCGTAGCTTTTTCCGGGATACGATGCATATGTTGCAATTACAAATTCGTGTCCGCCGTTGTACTGAGGCAAACATCCATATCCAACATAAACAACTTCGCCGCACTGGCGGTTGCTGCTGCAGCCGCGATTGGGATTGCTGCTTGAACCCCAGCCGATTTTGTGATGAACACGCCAACGGGGGCCCGCCATGGAGTCGAGTGTATTTTTGATTTCCTTTGGATCGGACTTTCCTGTTAAACCTTGCACGACATATTGTGATACACCTGAACTCATTCCACCGACCTGACCGGCGCGAGCGGGATTTCCGTAGAATAGAATCTCGGCGTCAAGTGTTTTGAACCCAGGAACACGTGTTTTGGGGTCCGTTTCGTGTTGTGAAACGCGTTTTAAGATTTCTGCCATGGCTAGGGGCGACATTTCTTTGTTGTTATTACCCAATCCAACGGTCATTGCTTGTGAAGCATTCGTGCCATTTGCAATCCACTTATTGCTGTTTGGTGTAAACGGTTGTTCACCAAATCCCGATGCGTTCATGTATGTGCCATCGTTGATGCGTAACCACGCATCCCCGAAGAGCCAATTTCCGTAGCCGCGCGGATCGGTGTCGCTGGCTCCAGCAAGTTGGCTGAAATAGGCTCCCAATGAATTCGAGCTTGAAGTCACGTTTCCAAAAGTACCGTAGTAATTGTGCATTCGTGATATTAAATCACCAATGTGATGACCTCCAACCGAGCTGTCTGCTCCAACTGCTCCATTGGAATCCAGGCGCGCACGAGAAATTGCTGCAACCGCTCCAATAAATTTACTCGAACTCCAAGTTTCGTGTATTTTGTGATGTTGCGAATTCGAGCCAAGGTAGAGGTAAGATGGGCTCCCGTTTGTGCGTCGCATATCAATGACAACGGCACTGACACCATCCTCTACAAGATCATTCAGTGCGTTCCAGTCCGCAGACGCACGAGCGTCCCAGTCTTTGTGGGCATAATCAATTTCCGAAGAGCTTTTATATGTGTACCGGTTCCCTTTGAATATTGCTGTGTTCGATTGAGCAGTGTTTGCAACAGGGCATGTCATAAATCTCTCGCTCAGTGTTCCTGGTGTAATGGGCGCGACGTCAACAGCAGTTGATGCTGCAGTGGCGGTTCCCATGGTTTCTGCTGAGTTTTTCGTTTTGCATCCTAAAAAAATAATGCATCCCATTCCTATGCCTGCTAAGGTAAAGTACGAAGCGCTACGTTTCATTTTTCCTCCGAATCCGAAAAAACAGTATTTTAAAGTTCGAGAGTCTCATTTCTTGTGTCTTGATTTTCGAAAACTCTAAATTGGCAGTACAAGTACGTCCATCGTACGACTTGGCACGGCTCCAGGGAAATTGTCGCTGTTTTGTGATGTCAAAAGCACAACGCTTTGAGCCCAGCACTTTTCCAGGTTGCAGCTGAATCTCCCCACGGCTAAAGCCGGGGGGCATCGCATCTAAAAACCTAAGGTTTTACGATTGTTAGAATTGTGATAAGAGAGGTCTCAAACTTTCAAAAATGAGGCCAACTATGAACTCGTTACACAGTACCAGAGATACTTGATATTTTAGATGTTAAGCATGCCACAATCACAACCGACGCATTAAATACTCAAAAAGATATCGCTGCCCGCCTTAATTGATCCCGAATCTCGGCTTCACCCTTTGCCAGCTGCCCTTGAATTTTTACAGCCAAAGCAAGAAATTCAATTCCGCAGCGATAAACATCTCAGTTCTGAAAATTAAGCATCGTCGAATATCCCCCCAGCAAAGGGCTCTATCGCAACTCTGCGAGAAGAAAAAGCCACACCTCAAATCCCGAATAGAATTCCTACACTTGTTCAAAA
>CAIZES010000290.1 GCA_903932045.1 uncultured Silvanigrella sp.
AGGCGCGGACGTTTACGTAAACGAAACCCGGAAATCGTGGCCTTCGACGTGCCGCGTGCCGCGTGGACTTAGAAGTGATCGCCCCATGTCAAGCCTGTTTTAGATAAGACAGCCGTGGAGGTCTAGCAACAAAACTTGATTATTGCATTTCTTCAACCACAACCTCATACCGGTTGTTCTCAACAGTGAGAGCCATTTTTTTCCGCGACACAACTTGACCAGCAAACGATTGCGAAGTTGCGGCTGCAGGTACAGACACAACAGCAGGTGCCGCGCCTGTTACTGTCGCTGCTTGACGATCTGAATTTTTTCCATGCGCAGCATCTCTTTTCGCGTAAAGTGCTTCAACCTGTTGCGGGAACATTGCCCACATCACAACGTGTTCGTCATCCGTAGGCAAATTTTTGGCTTCAAGTTCTTTTCGCAGAGTCTCAACACGAGGCTTTAACGCGTCTGCAGGACGACCTTCAATGGGCTGCGTCTTAGAAACTTCAATAACTTTCTTCAAAAGTTCTTCATTAATAGAACCAGGCGTACGTCCGTATCTTCCCAACACAACATCTTGCGTGGGTTGAGCAAGCATCTTCCAACGGCCCATTTTCACATTCAAAAACGCCTGTGTACCAACAATTTGTGAGGTTGGTGTTACAAGAGGAATCCAACCCATGGCTTCGCGAACGTACATCACTTCTTTCATAACGTCGTTCAATCGATCTTCCATTTTCTGTTCTTTTAGCTGCGTGCGGAAATTAGACATCATGCCGCCCGGAACTTGGTAACGCAAAATATCGGCATCGATACGCTCGTTGGCATGGCTTGTGAACTCGTGAAGTTCTTCGTACACTTTTGTGAAATAGTCTTGCAAATCGCCCAAGACTTTTGTGTCGTAATTGGGGCAACGTTCATGTCCAGCTAGCAACGCTTGCATCAACAAAGTGTCGGGTTGTCCGGTTCCGTTTGCAAACGGCGTAATGGATGTGTCAAGTTGATCAACACCTGCTTCAATAGCGGCATAGTAAGCAGCATTAGCCAAACCCGCTGTGTTATGGCTGTGCAAACACACAGGCAATTTTGAATTTTTCTTAATTTTTCGAATGAGCTCGTACGCAGCAGGTGGCGTAATAAGACCCGCCATGTCTTTCACGCACAAGGAGTCGGCACCCATTTCTTCAATCTCAAGTGCAACGCGTGCGAGTTTATCCACTGTGTGCATAGGACTCGTGGTGTAACAAACAACGCCCTGAGACTTCTTGCCAGCAGCCTTCACTGCTTTAATAGGAGTCACAAGGTTGCGAGTGTCGTTCAACGCGTCAAAAATACGAAACACATCAATACCAGCCTTGGCAGCGCACTTCACAAACAGCTCCACAACATCGTCCGGATAGTTTGTATATTGCACTAAGTTTTGCCCACGCAACAACATCATATGCGGTGTTTTTTGGGTTTCTGCCTTCAAAGTCCGCAAACGCTCAAAAGGATTTTCAAACAGATAGCGCAAACACGAGTCAATAGTGGCCCCACCCCAAGTCTCAAGCGTATTGAAACCAAGAGAATCGAGTTTCTCAAGTGACGGAAGCATTTGACGCGTGTTCATGCGCGTTGCAGCAAGAGACTGATGGCCATCGCGCAAAACAGTGTTGTTAAAAAGAACGGGATTCTTTGACATGGCTTTGTGTTCCCTTCTCAAGGTTTCTTAGTACGCAACATCAATTGCAATTAATATTGCACTATTAATTGCAACACAATTCGCTGTGTTAGTGGTGTTTGGGCTCGGCACAGAACTCTGTGAGCACGCCAAATGTGGATTTTGGATGCAAAAATGCAACCTGCATACCATGGGCCCCGGGCACAGGAGTTTCGTTAATGAGGCGCACACCAGCAGATTTTGCTTGTTCCAACTGAGCTGCCACATCGTCGGTATTGAAAGCAACATGATGAATGCCTTCGCCCTTTTGTTCAATAAATTTTGCAATAGGGCTATCGGGGCTCGTTGGTTCAAGCAATTCAATGCGCGTGTCGCCCACCGGAAAAAATGCCACTTTTACCTTTTGTGACGCAACTTCTTCGCGTCCTTCGCATTTCATTCCGAGTGCTTTTTCGTAAAAGGGAATAACTTCATCCAACGACTTTACAGCAATACCAATATGGCTGATTTTCTGAATCATGGGGGGGGGGCCTCCAACGTTGATTGTCACAAAAGGTATCCCTTGGATTCCGCTAGCAAGTCAAGGTGCGTTGACAGCTACGGACCCCTCCGTTATCGTCAGCACGACGTTTGTTCCTGTTTTTAACCTAATTATTTGGAATGGTTGGATTATGGATCCCAAGCTCATTGAAGACCTCAAGACTCGCAGAAAAGAAGTTGCCGCTGGCGGCGGTGAAGGCAAAAATAACGAGCGCCGTGCCAAAGGCCTCATGACAGCGCGCGATCGTATTGATACGCTTCTCGATCCGGGAAGCTTTCAGGAAGTCGGCATGCATGCGCGGCATCGTTGTCGTGACTTTGATATGGACAAAAAAGAAATTCCCGCCGATGGCGTTATCACGGGTTTAGGCACAATTGACGGCCGTGGCGTGGGAATTGCCAGCCAAGATTTTACGGTGGCAGGCGGCTCATTGGGTCGCCGGCATGCCGACAAAATTGCCGAAACTATGCAGCAATGTATGAAACTCGGAATCCCTTTCGTTGGCGTGAACGATTCCGGCGGTGCTCGTATTCAAGAAGGCGCCGAGTCGCTTTCTGGCTACGGCGACGTTTTTCACTTGAACGTGCAAGCATCGGGCGTTGTGCCTCAAATCGCAGTCATCACGGGTCCGTGCGCAGGCGGTGCGGCCTATTCGCCAGCCCTCTGCGATTTCGTAATCATGACGCGCTCCGGCTCGTTTATGTTTATTTGCGGCCCCGATGTTATTAAGGCAGCATGCTATCAGGACGTCACAAAAGACGACATTGGCTCACCCGATGTGCACATGGCAGTTTCTGGAAACGCTCACTTTGTTGTGAACAGCGATGCCGAAGCCATGGAACTTGTGCGCCGCTTGCTTTCATTCCTTCCTCAAAACAACATGGTTGATCCTCCACACGATCTTTCGCGTCCGGTTCCTACCGAGATCGATACCGAAATGGAAAAGATCATGCCCGCCAACAACAACGCAGGCTACGATGTCAAACAAATCATTGCTCGTTTGGCCGACGGCGGCGACTTTTTGGAAGTCCAAGATCGCTTCGCAGCAAACCTCGTTGTAGGCTTCGCACGTATTGGTGGAGTTGTATCGGGAATTGTTGCCAACAACCCCGCTGTAAAAGCTGGCACTTTAGACATCGATGCATCCGATAAAGGTGCGCGTTTTATTCTGTTCTGCAATTCGTTCAACATCCCTGTCGTCACATTGGTGGACACCCCGGGATTCCTCCCTGGGATTCAGCAAGAACGCGGCGGAATTATTCGTCACGGCGCAAAAATGCTGTACGCATATTCAGCAACCACAACTCCCAAAATCACTGTTATTCTGCGCAAGAGCTACGGTGGCGCATACATCGCCATGGCCTCCAAACACCTTGGTGCCGATGCCGTGTACGCGTGGCCTACCGCCGAAATTGCAGTGATGGGCGCCGATCAAGCTGTGAACGTGATTTACAGAAACGAAATTAAATCGGCAGAAAATCCTAAGGAACGTCAGGCAGAACTTGGTAAAATGTACCGCGATCGTTTCTCTTCGCCATTCCAAGCTGCAAGTTTGGGAT
This sequence comes from uncultured Silvanigrella sp., assembly GCA_903932045.1. Taxonomy (GTDB): domain Bacteria; phylum Bdellovibrionota_B; class Oligoflexia; order Silvanigrellales; family Silvanigrellaceae; genus CAIZES01. The sequence continues at coordinate 3,746 of CAIZES010000290.1, forward strand.
ACGTTCACGATGTGATTGATCCTTCAGAAACACGTACCTTGGTGGCAAAGGCATTGCGCCAATATCTCACTAAGCGCGTTAACGTTGCACCCAAGAAAAATGGAAATATGCCCGTATGACAAACACTAACGAGCCCATTTCTGGTGATGTTCTTGTGGCCATTCTTACAGCGGCAGCAACTGTTGCCGCTGGAGGGCCCGTACGCATTTTGAATATCCAAGATGCCAATGAATATGTGAAATACACGGGTTGGGTGCAATACGGACGCGTACAACAATTTCAAATTGTACGAGGACGTTAATCATCCTGTGTCCCAATAAATTCGCTGCTCATATTTGAAGGTGAAAGTGATGACAACAAAAAAACTCAAAATTACGGTTTCCGGAAAAGTATACGATGTGTTGGTTGAAGTTTTGGAGGACAGTGGAGCTCCAGCTGTGGCTGCTCGCCCAGTTATCGCTCCCGTTACAATAGCCGCGCCTGTGCTAAGCGCTCCAAAACCAGCTTCTCCCATGGCAAGCGGCCCCGGAATTGTTCCGGCACCTTTGGCTGGAATTGTGGTTTCTGTGGACGTCAATGTGGGTGACAAACTCACTGCCGAGCAAACCGTTGTGATGATGGAAGCCATGAAAATGCAAACGGCAATTTCAGCTCCCGTCGGCGGCACTGTTACCGAAATTTACGTGAAACGCGGCGACACCGTAACCGAAGGATCTCCTCTTATCAAGATTGGATAATAAAGGTTATGCCAATTATTTATGAGCGAGTAACCGAAGCGCCAGAACAACAAATTGTCGATCTTTATACAGCCGGTGGCTGGTGGCAAGAATCTCCCGAAGCTCGCGCAGCAATTCCTTTAATGCTCACCGGCAGCTTTTGCGTTATGGGTGCCCGCAATTCCGAGGGGCGTTTGGTTGGAATGGGTCGCGTCATTTCAGATGGCTGTTCCGACGCTTACATTCAAGATGTTGTTGTGCTCACAGAACTGCGTGGCAAGGGTATTGGCGCAGAAATCATCAAACGACTTGCTCAATACTGCGTGGAAAGAAAAATTTCTTGGGTGGGTCTTGTTGCCGAACCCGGAGTGGAGGCTTTTTACGAACGCCTCGGATTTTCATGCATGAAGGGCTATCAGCCCATGCTTTTGAAGCAATAGTTTCCCGTTTCTAAAGTCTAGCTTTTCGCTTCCCGTTTCTCGCTTCTAGAGTTCAAATTTGCATTCACCAACCACGATCACATGGCCAGGGCTGACTGAGATCGTCTGTCTTTTTGGCGCAACAACAGAAGAATGTTTCACGAATTTCCACGGGATTGTATGTGAGTTTCGCTTGCCGTTGGCCTTCATTTCCGCCATCATCTTCTCGATTCAAAAAAGCAAAACCTGCGGCATGCAAACGCTTCGCCGACTCATTATTAATAACCTGATAAAGCCCCTTCAAATCGCGCGTTGCTTTTTCACAGTGAATAACGGCAGTGTCCGGAAGTTGCTCTTCCCACAGCGAGAGAGCAACGGGTTCACCACTCACGCGAATCAAAATCCCCTGAAGATCGAGTTGTTCAAACAGAGCAAGGGATTCGGCCGACGCAATCATTTCGCTTTTCGCGGAATCGGTAAGAACAGAACCTTCATCTTCCATTTTTTTCAGGACTGCAAAGCAGTCCGTAAGGTTAGCTACCGAGACGTTTTCAACCGTCCATTCAAAGGAACGCTGTGCCTGCGACAGAAGATTTCGTTTTTTCTGAAACTTCTTTCCGGCCAACGACGCGAGCTCCGATGCGTCATAAATATAATTTGCGCCGTCCCGATCGGAGCGCACAAGGAGTTGATCAAAAAACCAAGAGCGTTCATCAATAAATGACTTGGAAAGACCAAAAAAGCGCAAGGGCAGGGAGAGTTTTCGAATTTCCTCAATAAGGTATTCCTGATTTTTCCGAGTAAAAGCGCCAATAGGCTGCAAAAGGTTAGGACGAGGAGTGTCATCCACAACGCACGCAATCAGAAGCGTGTCCGAGTCCAAAAATGCCCATGAATAATGATAAACCTTGCGCCAAGCCATGAGTACCGAAAAAGTGTACCCCGTGAGCTGCTGTGGATTTCTTTGGATAAAGGGGCGTAAAATGGGAGCATCTTCGAGTTCTAACTTTTTAAATTCCAATCCGAGCAACGAAAACGGAGCTGAAGTCATGCGCGGGTAACCCTCTGCAAACCGGTGCGGCAGAAGACCGCTCCTCGGGGGCTATAACTTACCAGAGGAACGTATTTGTCACAAGACATGTTTAGGTGTCCTTGCCAAGATAATCACCTGCGACTAGCATGCATTCCGACAGACCGTTCGGCACTCTTTGGAGGAGTTTCTCATGACATCGACTTTGAAAATTGGTGATGTGACTTTTTCTAAAATTCCACGCGTTTTAATTGCTAAACCTGGGCTTGATGGACACGATCGCGGCGCAAAATATGTTGCAAAAGCCTTGCGCGACGCTGGCATGGAAGTTATTTATACAGGCATTCGTCAAACACCAGAAGACATCGCCGCAGCAGCAGTGCAAGAAGACGTAGATATCGTTGGTTTGTCTCTGCTATCAGGCGCTCATAACGAGCTCTTCCCACGCGTTGTTCAAGCTCTTAAATCACGCGGCGGTGCCGATATTCCTGTTTTTGGAGGCGGCATTATTCCCGATGCCGACTTCGCCGATCTTAAGCGCGCAGGCATATGTGCCATTTTCACTCCAGGCGCTCGTATCGACGATATTGTGCGCGAAATTCACGGCATTCTTGAAAGCTGAGGCCTAGGCCATGCTAGTACGCCGTTCTCTCGATCTGAATTCTCTGGCCTCACAAATTTCCGGCGATACCGTACTTGAGGGTGTCGAACCTTGGGCTTCGCGCGTACGTGCCCTCAGTAAAGCACTCAGCCTGCTTGAAAACGATCCGTGGCTAGCAACACGTTTTTTGCAGCACCCCGCACTTGCAAAACTTTCAACAAATGCGCGCGTTGTTGGCCTCACAGGCCTTCCTGGTGCTGGAAAATCGACACTCACAAACCTTATTGTGGGTCGTTTGCGTAAGCTGGGAAAAAGTGTTGCCGTACTTGCAGTGGATCCCAGTTCCACCGATACCGGCGGCGCGGTTTTGGGCGATCGTATTCGCATGCAAGATCATTTTTGCGATCCTCAAGTTTACATTCGATCCATGGGCAGCCGTGGAGCTTTGGGCGGAGTTTCGCGTGCCACACGTGGAGCTATCCGCTTAATAGGGTTGCTAGGATACGATTATATTTTGGTAGAAACCGTCGGTATTGGTCAGTCCGAAAGTGAAATTGTAAGCATCGCCGACACCACAACACTGGTGCTCATGCCCAACAGCGGCGACGACATTCAACTTATGAAGGCCGGCGTTTTACAAATGGCGGATGTTTATGTTGTTAACAAATGCGACCTTTCCAATCCACAACGCATGCTTTCAGAACTTCGTGCAAATTCTGAAGCCAGGGGTAGGGGGAATGAGTGGACTCCGCCCGTGTTAGCAACGTCCGCCGCAGAGCAGCAAGGACTCGATGAATTTGTTGATGCTCTGCAAAAACATGCCGAGTACGAACACGATCATCCGGAAGGTCGCGCAATAAAACGCAAACGCGTACAAACTGAAATTGCCACAAATTTGCTTTTCATTTTAGAACGAGAAGTTCAAAAAATGGTAGCTCAAGTTCCCGACGCCGAAGTTAACGCCGTGCAAGCCGGACAACTTCCTGCAATGGTCGTAGCCAATCGGTTGTTCACCGAAGCATTTGCAATGGTGCAGCAGGGCAAGATTGAAAAAAATTCCACTTAGAACAAGCATCGGCGCGAACTATCTAGTCATAATTGAATCACGAATAATGAGCAAGCCTTTCTTATTACGCAGCATTATTGCTGTCTGTCTTTCGAGACGAATCCGTGTCATCATCTGGAGCAGAGTTCTTCTCACTTGCTTCTGCAATTCTCCGAGACGCTTCCAACGTGCCTTCTGCATCGGGGCGTGCTAAATAGGTCACACAATCAACATAGGCATGAATGTTTCTTACAAAATGACGACGTGCCTGAACAACGCTTCTGCCTTCAGTAACATTAAAGGTTTCGATCGGTACTTTAGGATTCTGTTTTCCATAAATCCGAAGCACCAAATGACGCCTCAAAACATTGGGATCATACTCCATAACAACCAACGTCACTTCGCTCCAACGATGCAATCGCGAAGAGTAGGGCATGCACACTTTAATGCCGTCTATTCCTACCAAAATCTTTTTAACGCCCCGAAAATGAATTACGATAAGAGCTATCCAGGGCAACAAAACAAGCACCACAAAGGCCATCAAAACTTCACTAAGAGCCTCAGAACCCTTCCCCGCCCAATGAGTGGACATCAGCAAAAAAACTCCACAACCCACAAATCCATAGAGTGAAACCCAAACCTGAGCTCGTGGAAAGGCAAAATACCAACGACCTTCAGCTGTCATTTCGCTGAAAACCATTGCCTCGCGCTCCTCGCGCAAACGATCTTCATAATCCTCCAAAACGGTTGACTCTGGACCTTCAATAGAGGCAATGCGACGCAGAATCTCCAGTGACGCATCAAAATGGCCCCATTGGTCCAAAATTTCAGATTTAATGCGCAACGCCTCGGCGTTCCGTGGTGCAAGCTCCAAGAGATTATCGATAATCTCCAAAGCCGCTGGACCGTTTCCTAACTGAATTGATTTTCTGGCATCCGAAATGTGTTTCATACCTCCCGTATCGGAAAGGTATCGACGGGCATGAGGCCGAAAGACGAAAAAATGGCGAGGAATGTGCGTCAAAAAACCGATACAAAACAATTTTCAGAGTGTTTGTATCGGTTTGTTGAATTCTATAGAGCGAAAAAAAGAGACAGGAAGATGAGCCTTGAATATTAGCCGTGGCTTTGTGCCACAACCCAAATCTTGAACTCAGCCGAAACTTCAGGGTGCAACTTTACTGAACCTTGATACACACCAACCTTCTTAACTTCATCTTGAATGGTGATGCTTTTACGATCGAACTCAAAACCCTGCTTTTTGAAAGCATCCGCGAGCTCTTGCGTCGTGATGGTTCCGAAAATTTTATCCTCTTTGCCAACTTGCTTCTCGATAGTGAGAGACATGTTGCCAACCTGTATTGCCATTTCCTTAGCCGCGGTGAGGGCCTTAACCTTTTTCGCGTCAACAAGGCGCATATTGTGATCAAAAAGCTTCCGGTTGCGTTCGTCTGCAAAAATTGCGAGACCGCGGGGAAGAAGGAAGTTGCGAGCGAAGCCAGGCTTCACTTTCACGAGATCGCCAATGTGGCCCAAGTTTGAGACATTTGCTTGAAGAAGGACTTTCATAATTCACCTCATAGATGCCATGCTCCGACCATAGGGCGCGGAGAGAGATTACGTTGACTACACCGGCTTTTGGTTATTTGCAAGATGTCCCCGCAAATCATAAGCGTAGTCGAAGATTCCGAGGACTCCAAAAATTCCCAGCAAAAGATGCGCATTCACAGGGAAAACAGAAAGAATCATAAGCAACACTATGCCAACGACCAAAAGAAAACCGGATGTTAACCTTTCCAAAAGAACCAAAGTACCTTGCGCGGCCACTACTGCCAATATCACAAATGCTCCAACACCCCCAATAGAAATCAGGGGAGCCCAGCGACCCTGAGTGGCGTCAATAATTTCCAGCGAACCACCCATTGAGACCGCGAAATATCCCAAGAACACCAGTGCGCCTGCAACAATACCAAAAGGCAACGAAAAACTCCGTAGGTGCCATATACGAGGCGAAAACTGAAACTCAAAAGTATGGCCCCAAATAAGAACTGAATTTTTACGGGCAGGCCGCACAAGCAACGACCAAAAAGGCGGATCTTCGTCCAAAGATGTATGGGTTTCACGCACAACCCATGCTGGGGGAGCTTGAAGCTTTCGTTTCATTTTGTGATGCCTACGAGGATCTGGATTTTGCATAAGCATAGCCAGCGATTCGATAAGCGGCCGCGAAAAACGATTTGCGTTCTCTTGAACATAAACCGCCACAGCCTTCAGCTTTTCAACTTGCTCAAATGCAAAATCAAGAAAAATAAGATTCGCAATACCAACACCCAGAGAACTCAAAAGCCACGACGAACCCCCGCCATAAGCAAACCAACTCATGCGCTTCCAAAAGTTCATTTTCGAAAACAAGGTAAACTCCGCGAGTGCTCCATCAGTCGCTTGCAAGCTTTGGACAAGTGCATTCCACTCCCCAAGAGCCTGAGCACTGGGCGCAGGCGCACCCGGAGGTGGTGTAGCTAAAGACTGAAGATAGGCAGCGAGATCAAAATTTATAGGCACAACGAATGCAAAAAATATTAGAATGAACACAGGCAGGCAAAGCAACAAAGCGCTAAAAATCATAGATCGAAGAGTCATGCGCTGATAAAGCACAATAGCAAAAATAGGGATCCAAAAAAGCCCCACAATACCACCAAAAACTAACGATGGCTGTTTGCCTAGGATCCCAAGAAAAAGCACAAAAATAACAACTGTCGCTAACAAGGATACAGCTATTCTGAGACGGGACGTTGCCGCTATTTGCGCAGAATGGAACAATGCCAAAGGCACAATCATCGCAACAAAACTGATAGCAATAATAAGAGCAGAAAAGAGAATTCCTGGCGAAATACGACGACCAGGGAACACGCGATTCTTTCGCTTTCGCATTCCCCATTTCTTCATAACGCAGGACCCTCAAAAAGGAGGCCAAAGGGAGGCTTCCCTATCGCGAAACGATTACTCTTCGTCGCGGGAACCACGACGAGCAGCCATGGATTCGCCATCAGCTCGTTCACGACTGGCTTCAGCAGCACGCGCAGCAGCAGCCTCAGCAAGTTTCTGAAGCTCAACACGACGAGCTTCCACGTCAACATTGTCAGCAAGCTTGATAATCATGGTGCGAAGAATATTTTCGTCCAACTTAAGCACGCGGTCGAGTTCAGTAATATTCTCGGCGATTGTAGCAACGTCGTAAACGAAGTAGTAACCGCGATTGTTGCGGTTAATGGGATACGCCAAACGACGAACGCCCCAAACATCTTTACGAACAATTTGACCTCCCTGGGTTCCAATAATATTCTCCCAGCGGGTTACCATTTTATTCAACTCAGCTTCGGGCAGATCGGCTTTAGCAATGATCAAGGCTTCATATTCACGCATTTTGCGTTCTCCTCATGGGTCGAGAGAAACTCTGAGCCCCCAAACTTCAGGGGCAAGGAGTAGTTACAAGGCAAGGCTCATAACCTTCCTTTTTCAATCTTGCAAGTGTGTCGGCCATAGATTGACGATATCCCTGATTTTCGGCACTTCAACTGCCGCTTTCGCCGATCCTGGACACTGGGGTGACTGGGATGTGAATCCCCGTGGGCACTTTATAGATGAAACTCGGGTAGGTTGGAAAGGAATCAACCCAAACTGCGACACCCTTTGGCGCTACGCGCAACTCGCAACAGCAACTCTAGACGCTGGCCTCCGGTGCCAACGATCGGAAAATTTGGCTTGGGAGATCGCTCCTCAAGTTTCCCTAGATAATGAGGCAAAAGGGATAGAAAAAGTTATCCCGGGGCTGCGCCTAAAAGCAATTGGAAATTACCCCCTCGCCACAACTGAAGACTCAACACTAGCGCTATCTCTTTCCTATACTTTGTCCCCCAGAACCCGACAGGCATCGTGGAGTCAGCCAGGATTCAAAATGCAGGTGCTCAAAAGATGGATGGATGTTTTTGACTCCGAACTCGCACTCGCTTTGATGCTACCACGAGAAAGACTGAAAACAGGATGGTTATTTGAGGTTCGCCAGTCTGTTCCACCGGACCTAAGATGGGGCGGGATTGCGGAAAGTTCGACGTTAAATGTGACAAGCGTTGGCGTTGAACACATCTGGTGGAAAAACGCATGGAAGGTCTCGGCTGGATTAAATGGCGTATCAGTGATCTTTGATAGACTTCATATCCTTTTTTTCATGCCACGTATTTCAATTTCATATGATTTTAGCAACTAGCAACAATCTCTGTGTCGCTATCTTCGAGAAAGCGAGGGCTCTGGCATATGCCATTCTATCAAATTCAACAAGCCTTCGGCGCGAGCCACCTTTCGAATAAGCGGACGCTCGTCTGCAGTGGCTGCAATAGCGATGTGTGTTCCAGGAACCCTCGACTTTATAACTCGAAATTCGGCAAAATTTGTTTGCACGATACGGGGTAGAGACACTCCATTAACATATGCTCGAGCTCTTTCTGGCTCTGATGTATAAACACGAAGTATTTTCCCTTCAATAATTTCAGAACCACGGCGCGTAAGTCCAGCAACGGCCGCCCGAACAGTGCTTTTTTCAAGAAGAGAGCACTTAATCAAAGTTGATGAAACATAAGTTCCGTGTTCCGTATATCCCAGAATTTCATAAAAAGAATCTTCGGCTGTAAGTGGCCGCACTTTGATACTAGAAATATTCCCTGTCAGAAGTCTTTCTTGAAGTTCAAAAACAGCTTCCTTTAACAATGGCATTGTTGATTCAATGTGATGATCTGGACGGGCCCGTTCGTCAGAAACGTCGACGCTAATCGAAACCTCATGTGCTGGTACAGAATTTGCCCTTTGCTCAACTCTCAGCGCTGGCGATGGAGATGGGATTGTTGCAACCACTCGTGTTGCAACAGGAGAACCCATTTGTTGCGCTGTTTGCGCTGTTTGCCCTGTTTGCCCTGTTTGACCTGTTTGCCCTGTTTG
>CAIZES010000291.1 GCA_903932045.1 uncultured Silvanigrella sp.
CGCCACGGCAGGTCGCGCGCGTGCGCGGCGAACCAGTCCAGCAAGGCGGAAACCAGTTTGGAATTTTTAGTTTTGGGTTTTGAGTTCAAAAATTGGCCGAACCGCGAAATACACGAAATATGCGAAAAGGAAATTAAAGCTTTCAACAACTCGCGCTTGGGCAATCTGTGTTGCAAGCCAACTTAAAATTAGCATCGGTCGGAATACCAATTTTCATCCGCTTGTTTTTCTTCCACATCTTATTTTTCAATTCTAGCAATTCTTTTCTCAAATCGAGGTTGAGGTGATTGCGATGGCCGCGTTTCAATCCTTCAACCAGTTTTTTTAAGTTTGGAAAATTATTTTTGTAATCAGCCGTGCCTCGTTTGCCAAAATAGCGAAAATCGCGGCTAAGTAGAACATAAGCGTTTTCAAACTTTAGTCCCACATCGCGTTTGCTGTGGTCTGAATCTGTGTGGAATTTGGCTGATTTCTTTAGCTCGGGTTTGCCGTTGACACTTTTGTAAATGCAATCAGGGCGCCGCGCATATTCTCGAAGCCGATAGTAATTTTCCCCAGCAAGCTGATCCGTCACGCATGCTATGTAAATTAGCCGCTCATCATATTTCTTACCGCCAAATCCAAAAACCATCGCTCCTTTGCCAGCGGCTTTGCGAATTTTTGGTTTGCAAATTGCAAGACTCAGCAGGTTTTTGGCAACGCATGGCGCTCCGCCATTGTCCACAACCATTTTGTAAACGAAGATTTCTGGTGCGTTATTACTCATAGAGGATTGTTTTTAGGAATCAATTCGGGACTCTGATTTAGAAACCAACAGTAAAATTTTTCGGCGTCGCTAAATGCCGGCAGCCTTACGCTTCGCTGGATATAGCCGTCTTTTATGTCCAAGCCGCCCCAAGCGTCGAGTAAATCGTTGCGGACTCGGTAAAAACTATCGCGAAGTTCTCCGATTGGAATGCAACGCTTCAATCTGCCAGAGACACCAGCCTTTGCACGCACGACAATATCTTCATTGCTTGGGATTCGTCTCGTGTGTGCGTTTTCCGCCCACCGCTCTTGTGGAACTGAACTAGCGGCAACGATCTCATCAATCACATAAAGTCCGATGAGGGCATAGACAAGCGGCCGCGGCGCAGTGTCAATAGGACGAAGCGCAGCAAAAAACGCCAAGAAATCTCCTTTGGTTAGATGTTCAGTGATGCGTTTGCCTCGTTGTCCTTGGTCTCCATAAGTCAGTTGGTCAAAGTCCGGGTCAAGATGTGTCGGAGTGCCGAGCAGTTCTTTCGGTAAATGTTCACCAAAGCTGGCTACGGCTGGAGAAAACTCGTCATAAAATCGCGCCATGCCATTCCGCAACGGCTTCGTGTCGGTGATGGTTACATAGGCAAATTCACCAGTTGCTGTTCGCACTGGTGCATTCCACTTGCCATCGGTGGAGTCAATTCCAACTCTGACTAGCAATCCATTCATTTCGGAAAGCGTAAAGCAGTGATGCGCGGCGGTAAATCAAAACACACGAATTCAATTCGCGTTCTTCGTGCAACCAAATCCATTTGCAAAACCTTTGTGCCATTGTGTCTTTGTGGTTAAAATCTTTTCGTGAATTCATGTTCGCTAAATCAAGTTGAGGCCACCGCATGATTGCCAATTGTTTTTTCTGGAAATGGGCTGACAACGATTTGCCCGGAAAGCCAACGGATGTCTGCGCCGCCTTGCTTCGCGGTGAATTGCACCCGGCCGTTCAACCATTTGATGCGCGTCCGGTGATTAAAGCGATTGAATCGTTGC
>CAIZES010000292.1 GCA_903932045.1 uncultured Silvanigrella sp.
GCTGGGCACAGTTCTGGCAAAAAATTGACGCAAATGGCTATTCGCTCGCGGCTTAGGGGTGCTACCATAAAGTTCAGTGAGGAGCATATTTAGCCTGATGGTCAGGACATTAAATGGCCTCCACACCCGACGAGTGGAAACGCGAATCTTTCGAAATTCCGAATTTGTCACATTTCATTACGAGTCCAGCACGGCTGATTCCGAGTTTTTTGGCAACTCTACTTTTGTTCCATTTTTCGCTAATAAGACATTCGAAAATGAGCTTTCTTTCGAGATCGTCCATAATATCTCGTAGTTTTCCGTCGGTGCGGAGTCCAGGGAATTTGTCCATTTTGCTGGGAGTGTTGATTCTTTCTGACAAGAGATCTGCGGTTACTAATTCATCACTTCCGCTGAGAACACACAAACGTTCAATTTCATTTTGAAGTTCACGCACGTTTCCAGGCCAATCGTAGTTTTGAACAATTGTTGCGCATGCTTCATCAAGGCGTTTGGGAGTGAGACCACTGTCTTTTACAAAATCGTCCATAAATTTTGCAGTGAGAAGAGGAATGTCCTCTCGGCGCTCGCGCAGCGGCGGGACGCGGACATTGATAACGTTAAGTCGGTAGTAGAGGTCTTCTCGGAAAAGGCCGTCTTTCACCATTTGTTCCAAATTTTTGTTTGTGGCAGCGAGAACACGAACATCGCATTGTTTTTGTTCGTTGCCGCCAACTGGAATGAACGTTCCTTCTTGCAAAACTCTTAAGAGCTTAACTTGCATTGAAGTTGAGGTGTCGCCAATTTCGTCCAGGAAAAGAGTTCCTCTGTCGGCTGTTTCGAAAAGGCCTTTTTTATCGCGAATTGCGTTTGTAAATGAGCCTTTGACGTGGCCAAAAAGTTCGGACTCTAGGAGATTGTCGTTAAGAGCGCCGCAATTTTGGATAACAAAGTTGTTTTTTTTGCGCCGGGAATTGAAGTGAATAGCTCTTGCGATGCCTTCTTTTCCGGTTCCATTTTCACCTGTGATAAGAATGGTGGCTTCGGATTCACACACTTTAGAAAGGATGCGAAAAACACTTTGCATAGCGGGTGAATTTCCCACCATTTTTGAAAAATCATAACGACTACGAAGTTCTTCAGAAAGAATTTGCAGTTTTTCGTCGAGTTCGTTTTGGGTTTTTCGAATGGAAATGGTTTCTTCAAGAACGACTCTTACAAGCTCTGTAAGATAGTCTGTTTCTTTTCTTGTAAGAACAGGAAGGGTATCGAGGTAATCTTCTAACGAGGTGGCGTCGTCTGGAAATTTTTGTTTGAGATAGCGGCGGAGGCGAATTTTTTGTTCCTCCACGCTGTCTTGCATCAAAAAACCGTCGGCAAATAGACATCCCATGTAACGATCGCCAATTCTCAACGGGAGTGAGAGCGTGCTGAATCCGGCATGGCACATTGCAATGCGCGGTTCTTTTGCTTCGAGTGCTGCGGCGGCAGTGGTTTTGGCAGTGGCTCGACAGTCGGCGAAGCCGGAATCATTTTCGGTGATAAATTGGCACATTGGATTGGCTGGATTGAAAAAGCGTCCCTGAGGAACGCCCCGTAAAAAACCATTGTCGTCTGTGAAGTTGAGCTGCACTTTCCACCAACTGCCTACAATTTGTCGCAGCCTCCGTACAACATGAAGCCGTTCGAATTCGTCATAATTTACGGATTCTTCTAACTCAGTCATCATTCCTCCAGAGCGTGCGTCTGGTTAAAGTTTTCACAAGGTGTCTATTCTGTAGACACTGTGTTTTGTTTTCGGAGGGTGGTGCAAAAAGTTTAGACACTTTTGCAATTCTTTTGGCGAAGCGTTTTTTCTTTGATTCTCCGACAAAGCTCTGACGGATGGTTTGAAGGTCGCTGAGGGTTGTGGATACTACTCAGTATTGAAGTTTGTTTGGGAGGAATCATGACAGAATCTGCCTTTTCCGTTTCTGTGTTGATGTGCCACGCACCCATTGTTATTCCCGACTTTGCGGCAAGCCGAGGTGAGCTGTGTTGTCGAACAACCGCAGCTATGGAGAAAGCCGCGGATCTGTTGGTGAGCCGTGCGCCTTCCGTTGTGGTGTTGCTGTCCCCGCACACTCCTCGGTATCGTTCGGCTTTTGGTGTTGTGGAAGGATCCACAATTTCGGGTGATTTTTCTTCTTTTGGAAGGCCAGATCTTCGTGCTGTTTTTTCAAGTGATCGTCATATTCAAGAAAACATTGAGCGCATTGCTCTCGAATTAGGCGTGGATGTGAAGCCTGTTCCCGCAAATAGGTTGGATCACGGTGCACTTGTGCCGCTCTATTTTTTGAAGAAGGCTGGCTTTGAAGGAAAAGTGATTGTCGTTGGTTTTCCAGAAGAGTATTCGCAAGCGAGTAATGCTGCGATGGGTTCTGTTTTGAATAAAGCGGCATTGAGCGGTGACGGAAATTGGGCGCTTTTGGCGTCGGGAGATATGAGTCACCGTCTTTCTCCTGGAGCTCCCGCTGGGTTTCATCCGAACGCGAATCGGTTTGATAGGTTGGTTGTGAAGTGTGTTGAAACGGGAGATTATTCTGGAATAGTCTCTATTGACGAGGATTTGCGTGATATTGCGGCCGAGGACATTGTTGATTCTCTGCAAATTACCCACGCTGCTCTTAAGGGTGATTGCGTAGGTCGTCAGTTTCTTTCTTATGAAGGACCTTTTGGTGTTGGTTATATGGTAGCGGTTCTTTGTGATGTGCGACAAGGAAAAATATGAAACAATTAAATAGTGAGCAATTGAATTTGCTTCAGGTTGCGCGTGAGGCAATAGCTTCAAAGCTCGAAAACAGGTTGCTTGCCAGTTCTGATTTCGTGCATGGCCAGAAAAAGTCACAAGGAGTGTTTGTTACACTTTATACTCATATGAAGGAATTGCGTGGATGTATTGGCCATATTTCCCCTGTGTGTGCATCGTTGAGTGAAGAGGTTGCGGAATGCGCTGTTGCCGCAGCGTTTGAAGATCCTCGTTTTCCACCGTTGAGTATTTCGGAACTTTCTTCGGTTCATTTGGAAATTAGTTTGCTGGGTCCCCTATCTGAAGTTGAAACTGTGAATGAGTTAGATCCAAAGCGTTTTGGAGTTGTGGTTTCGGCGGGGTGGCGTCGCGGGCTATTGTTGCCGGATATTGATGGCGTAGACTCCGTGGATATGCAAATTGATATTGCACGTCGAAAAGCAGGAATAGCAGCGCATGAGAGAGTGAAAATCCAAAAATTTGAAGTTAACAAGATTAGCGAGTTGGTATGAGTATTCCTTCGCACCCGGCAAAGTGGTGGCACAGCCTTGGTGATGGCATGATTCGTTGTGATCTTTGTCCAAGGCATTGTCACATTCAGAATGAGCATTTTGGATATTGTCGTGTGAGGTTTGCAAAGAACGGGAGTCTTTTTACAATTGTCTATGGCGACTGCAGTGGGTTTGCTCTCGATCCCATAGAGAAAAAACCTCTTTTTCACTTTTTGCCAGGAAGCAATACATTTTCGTTTGGAACGGCTTCGTGCAACATGGGCTGTGTTTTTTGTCAGAATTGGCGCATTACCAAAGAATCATGCGAAGAAGTTCTTGTGAGTGAGGCAACTCCAGAAGCAATTGCGGAAGCCGCAAAGGAAAATAATTGTGCCAGTGTTTCGTTTACCTACAACGAACCCACAATCTCTCTTGAATATCTCTTAGATACTGCACACAATTGTCATCAACTCGGAATTAGAACCGTTGCTGTTACAAATGGATATATTTCTAAAGAAGCGAGGCACGATTGCTATTCCGCTGTGGATGCAGCAAATATTGATCTCAAGGGTTTTTCAGAAAAATTCTATCAAAACTACTGTAAGGCGTCGTTGAAGCCTGTTTTGGAAACATTGGATTATGTGGCAAACCAAACTCAAACTTGGCTAGAGGTTACCACCTTACTTATTCCAGGAGCCAATGACTCCAATTCTGAAATAGAGGCTATGACAAAGTGGTTGGTTGGAAATTTGGGGCCGCATGTGCCACTTCATTTTTCGGCGTTTCATCCGGCATATGAACTTTCTGGAATTCAATCTACGCCTGCAGCAACTCTTTTGCGTGCGAGAGACATTGCAAAAAAGAACGGTATTCATCATGTGTATACGGGAAATATTTTGGAGTCGAAGACTCAGGCAACATATTGCTCTGAGTGTAAAAAAATTGTGATTGAGAGAGATGGATTTCGAACTCAGAGCGTTTTTCTTACGGATGGAAAGTGTCATCACTGCCAAGCGCCTTTGGCTGGAATCTTTATGCGTCAAAAGAAACCTTCTTGACGATTTATTGGATTTTGGTCATAGTAACAAAGGTCCTGAACGTTGTTTTGTTTACGAAGCGGTTGAACCTACAGAAACAATACAGGGAGCCAAAACCACTTTGGTGTGCAAGCCCTCCGACTCAGTGCGATAGAGGGAAGCCTGAAAGGGTGGACAGCGGCACCCACTTTAAAAAGTGGGGTTCTCCTGGCAATGTTGCATCGCGTTCAGGCCATCTATTTTCTGTCTTATTCAAGATCGATATGCTCAGAATGCAAACGAGAATCCAACGCTATACCGACCCGCCCAGGCATTGGGTACGGCGCCTACAGCTGTGTTGGGGTCGTATGCAACGCGTGTGCGCAGTGTTGAAGTTGCTGTGTATTCGTAGAAATATTTGTTCTTTACCGAGCGACTTTCAGAAGAAATAAGCGTTGAATGGCGTTGGTATGGAAGACGTAATTGCCATGCGATGCCGTCGGAGTGCCCCTGGAGCAAGCCGGTGAGGTCGAGAGTTGCTAAACCGCTTGTTTCTTCAAGCCGGAAAGCAAGGGCGGTTGGGCTTGTGCTGCCAGGAGCTCGTTCGAGGCGTAAGCGAAATTGTGAGAAGGGTTCTGCAGACAGGCCTAAACGTTTTTGAAGTTTTTTTGTGAATTGATTTTCCTCGATAGGGTTTGCAACAACGGGTGTTGCAGATGCGGGTTTTGCCTCGGGCCAAACTTCGACGATTTGTTTTTCTGCCACAGGAAGATCTTGAAGAGCATGAGGAGCTGGTTTGAGCGCGGGAAATGCGCCGTTGCCAACGGCGGCAACTTTAACTTCAGCTTCCTTTTTGGGCTCGTGATACTTTACTGCCAAAACATAGGATGGACGAATTTCGGGTTGGGTTTCGACTTTGTCAAACATGCTTCCCATATCGTGCAGTGAAAATTTTACGTCTACTTTTCCTTCAACCAAAGTCTTGAGGAAATCATTGCGAGCAATGGTTTTGGTAACCAAACGAGTAGACATGCGATTTATGGCGTCGTGCCGAATTGTGGAAGCTTCAACAGCATTGGGTTTGTAGCTGGGAAGAAGACTGTTTGAAAGGCGATCGTTTGCAAAAGCAATTTTTTCGTAATGAGATTGTTCAATTGCTGCAATGCAAGCGCGTGAGGAGCGTCGTCCTGCAGAATCGGTGACAAGGGCCTTGTCGTCTTGAGTGAAGCAGGAGGCAGAGCCCGATGCGTTGAGCAAGCCTTGCAGATCATCTTGGTAAAATGCGTAGCCCAATAGGCGGTTTACGGAATAGGGCGAAGCGGGAAGTTCGCTTGGGGCTTTTTGGGACATCAGATTTTGAGCAGTTGCTTTGCTGGTTTCGTCTGCAAAAACTTGTGTGGGGAGCATCAACAGCAAGGTTCCAAATGCGAATACAACATTGCAAAGCTTTGACCCTGTGCAGTTTGTTGTGGTTGCTTTGGTAATCATGACCGAGCCCCCAGCTAAAAATAGAAGTGATAAACCTTTGTGTGCAATTTCCGGGCCAAATTTGTGGTTGCAAGGTTTGAACAAATCAAAATTGTAACAAACTGATTTGTTGGTAGTTTGATATCACAATGAGTCTATTGATCTCAACTGATTTGTGGGGAGGTACGGTAAATAGTGTCAAAAAGTTAGACAGTGTCTAAACTCTTAACACCCGGGTGTGACCACGAGGGCGCTGAGCTTTTCCAGAAGTTCTTTCATAAAAAATGGTTTTGAAAAAACTCCATCTACGCCTAGGCCAAGGGCTCTGTTCATTTCTGGTGTGCCCTCCCCGTGCCCTGTTACAAAAAAGAAGCGTACGGCCTTTGGTAAGGTGCGGGAAAAGTCGAAGACATCAAAACCCGATTTTCCAGGCAATTGGATGTCGCTGATAACTGCGTCAAAAGAGTGAGAGTTTAACTTATCAATGGCTTCTTCTGCATCTGGAGCTGGGGTGACTGAATATCCTGCTCTTGCCAAACGCCTTGCGAAGAGGTCAAGAAGTTCGGGTTCATCTTCAACAAGCAGGAGGCGAAGATTCTTGGTTGATGTTGTCATTTCGTTCATAATTCTTTACCTCAAGGTTTTCCTTGTTTCGTACGACTCTATTACAGCGATAAAGTTGGGTTATGTCAAAAACGAGTGTCAAAAACGAGTGTCAAAAACGAGTGTCAAAAACGAGTGTCAAAAACGAGTGTCAAAAACGAGGTTGCGTTGTCCCAGGATCGCTTCAGGCGTTTAAATGTTATAAAAGCTGAGTGAACGGGTCTTTCGGTATAAAGAAAAGGAATTCGAGTGAGAATTGTTGCAGGAAAGTATAAACGACGCGCGTTGCTGACCCCTGAAGGGGTTGATATCACCCGTCCTACTTCGGATCGGGCAAGGGAAAGCCTCTTTAATATTTTGACCCCTAGAGTTTTAGACGCCTGTATTCTGGACCTTTTTGCTGGAAGCGGTGCCTTGGGTATTGAAGCTCTGAGTAGAGGTGCCCGGCGTGTGGTTTTTGTGGAGTGTCATCCTGAAGCTCTGCGATGTTTGAGTCAGAATCTTTTGGCTCTCAAAATTCCTTCCGAAAATTACTTTGTCGCACGCTGCAAAGTGGAAGAATTTCTTGACGCAGGTTTTCGAAAATCGTTGAAGGGGTGGAAGGAGGAAGAATTTGCAGTGTCAGCGGACCTTGTATTTGCGGATCCTCCTTACGCACTCTCTTGGTATGATCGGTGTGTGAGAAACTTGGAGGGGTCCCGCTTGTGTACGAGCGACTGCCTTTTGGTTGTTGAGATGTCTTCGCGCAAACCAGCTTTTGTCCAAGGAACGCCTCATTGGAATCTTGTGGATGAAAGAATCTATGGTGCGGGACGCCTCGAGTTCTGGCAACGATCAGCAACGGAGCTTTTGGATGAGAAAAATTTTGTGTCATAGAGGTATACAGCGAAGTACGCCTATAAAAGGAAATGTAAAGAAAAGCATAGGTAGAAGCCTCTGCTCTTTGGCGCTCGTTCCGCTTGCGTTTTTTGCGGTAAGTTGTGCTTCTCATTCGCACGAAATGACTCGTTCTCTTTTGGAAGGAAACGAAGCTGCGCTGCGTTCCGATTACACAACTGCAGTGAATCGTTATGAACAGGTTCTGCGAAATTCCCCCGATTCTGGTCCAGCTCGTAGGAATTTGGGAATTGTTCTTGTTAAAGTGGGGCAATACGAACGCGCTAAGAAGAATTTGCTTGAAGTTTTGCCTCGATATCAGGATGATGTAGAAATTTTATATTTCTTGGGCGAGTGCTCCCGTGGATTGGAAGACTATTCTGCTGCTGCCGACTATTACCAGAGATCCCAACATATTGATGCAACGGATTTGCGCATCACTAAGGCACTGGCCTGGACGTGGTATAAAATGCATCAATATGATAAAAGTTTGCCCGTGGCAGAAGGGCTTTTGAAACGGTATCCCGGCGACCTTCAGCTTAAGCTCATTGCGGCTTCCACCTACAATAAGCAATCTCGTTTTCAGAAAACAATTGAGCTGCTAGCTCCTGTCGAAAAAGTTGGATTCAAAGTTTACAGTCGAGACATGGTGAGTGCCGAATCGGAACGAGCACTTCTTATGACTGCTCTTGCTGATGCCTATGCAGGATCGCAAGACTGTAAACGTGCCGATGCGCTCTATTCTGAGGTTTTGCGCACGCGCCCATTTTTGGCTTCAGCATTAATAGGATCAGCAAGGTGCGACATTGCACGAAATGAGAATACAAAGGCGATTTCCAAGCTAGAGAAGGCTGCGCATGCGAATCCGGACTTTGCTGAGCCCTATTTTCTTTTGGGTCGTTTGTATGCGCACACGGAAGCAAACAAGGCAATACTATACTATCGCAGGTTTTTGATTCTTACCCAGAACAACAAAGATTTTTCCAAGGAAATTCAGGTTACGCGCACCGCTCTTTCTGAAGTGGAACGAGCCACAAACCGTTCAAATACTGTGAATGGGAAATAAGAATTCTCTGGTTTTTTTGATATCTTTTTTGAGCACAAGTCTTTCAAATTGGAACAGCTTCTAGGTGGTCTTTTTTGGGGCTCCTGTGGATTTCGATTTTTCTGTGTTTTCGAGTTTGTCGATTTCTTCCATTTTTGTTTTTGCTTTATCGAAAGATGGATCAAACTTGAGAATCTGGAGGCATGTTTTTCGTGCTCGTTCCCATTCCTTCATGCTGACTAAACAAAGTGCTTTGTTGAAAAGAATTTTCACATCAGAGGGACGCAGCTTTAAAGCCTTGTTATAGTTATCGATAGCGTCTTCGTATTTTCCGACGGCTTTAAGACTGATTCCTAGGCTGTTTAGAAAACTTGTATTATTGGGTTGAGAATTGAGAGCCCTGTGGAAATATTCTATGGCTTTTTCGTTCTTCTTTTGCGCAAAAAGTGCTTTTCCAAGCAATGCGTACAAGTTTGGAAATGCCAGTTCAAGCTTAACTGCCTTCATGAGATAGTTTTCTGCATCTTGCCAGCGTTGTTTTTCCATGAGGATTTCGGCGATAGACTCGTAGCGAATAGGATTGCTGGGTGAAATACTAATTGCCTTTTCAAAATAGATCAGAGCATCGTCGATACGATCGAGTTGCAGGTAAACAACACCAAGCTCGTGGTATGCATGAACATACATTGGATTCATTTCTATCGCGCGCTTAAAGCTTGCCTCCGCGACAGCAAGATTTCCAGCGGCACGGGCACAGCGGGCTGTTCCTGCGGTTGCTCGTGCAGAATTGGGAATTCTTTTTTTGATATCTTGGTAAATGGCCTCGGCTTGTTCGTAGTGCCCCATTGCAAGCGTTTGGCGAGCATTTTCGAACAATGCTTCCGGATTTTCGGGATCGCGAAAGCGCGTTATTGCAACTGTCAAACGTGCGGAGACATCGTTTATGACAAAAGGCTTTTTTAGATAGCCGTCTATTCCCAGTTCGGAGGCCAGCACAACGTCTTCTTTGGGAATTCCGGCGGCCATCATCAGAAAGGGAATGCGTTCGAATTCTACGTTTTCGCGAATTTCTTTAAGGAGCTCCATGCCAGAGCATTGGGCCAAATTGCGATCGCAAATCATAAATCCAAATTTCTCTTTGCGGAGATATTGAAGGGCTGATACTGCGTCGATAGAGAATGAAACATTTCTAAATCCCAGTTTTTTGAGGATCATCCCTATAAGGTCGCGAAACGATGCTGCAGAGTCGACAACCAAAACCGGAAGGTCTGAGGAAATTTCGATGAGTTCAGACATTGAGCCCGCCTTGAGTAAAAGCAAATTGCGTATTGGTACCATGCCCTATTCTTGGTCATAGATGTGGGAAACATTTACCAGAGTTTCAAAGACCTGACGCAAGCCAGATTTCCAGCGCCCGGGAGTCGAGAAGAAGTTTGCTTTCTGGTATCATCCCTTGGTTGGCTTACATTGGCAAATACACCGACAGGATACGCGAAATGTTTTCCTCATCATTTAATCGTGGAATTTTAGCGTCTGCAAGTCGTGGTTCTTATGGACTCTCGCGCAGCAATTTTGACGAGCCATCCGAAAATTTACGCACAAACAGTGTTCCTCGAAGCTCCGTTGCACCGGCACAGAGTGTTCCGGTGAACTTCCAGGATACCTTTTCTGGTGGGTCTTCGGAATTTCCCTTGGTGCGTACAATAATTCGTTCTTCATCAACACTTTCTGGGCCGAAATTGATTGCAGTTGGCGGCGGAAAGGGTGGTGTTGGAAAAAGCTTTTTTTCGGCAAACGTAGGAATAGCTCTCGCGCAACGTGGATATCGTGTAGCGCTTGTTGATTTGGATTTTGGTGCTGCTAATTTGCACACATGTCTTGGTGTGCCTAGACCAAATGTTGATCTTTTCGACTTTATCAATAACAACGTGGATAACCTCGAGGAAATAGCTGTAAAAACGGGTGTTGAAAACTTGAGTTTATTTGGCGGCGGGCAAGAGTTTTGGCAACAGGTGCGTCCGGAGTCGTCAAAGAAAATCAAGCTCATTAGTAGACTCCAAAAATTGGATGTTGATTACGTCATAATGGATTTGGCGGCCGGAACACACACTGCAACTCAAGACTTCTTTATTTTTTCACATCTTGGAATTTGTGTTGTTGTGCCGGAACCTACGAGCATCGAAAACGCCTATGTCTTTTTGAAGGGTGTGCTTTGTCGTCGTCTTGAAACTATTGTTAAATCCATTCGACAAGAAGATGCAGCACGGGATCTTTTGCAAAGTCTTCAGGAGGATCCCAAAATTGCGCGCCCACCGTTTATTAAGTTGCAAGAATTTGCGAGGGGCAATCCAGATGTTGGTGGACGGATTCTCGATCTGATTCAAAAATCACAAGTGGGTATTGTGGTGAATCAAACCCGTACAAAATCGGATACTGACATAGGTTCTTCCATGAAACTCATTTGTGGAAAGTATTTTGGTTTTTCTGCGGAGTTTTTGGGTGCAACTGCATTTGATGACTCTGTTTGGAAGGCAGTGCGTTCGCGCAAACCTTTGCATTTAGAATTTGCCGATTCAGAAGCCCTTGCTAATATTCGTTCCATTGCAAATAATCTCACCCAAATATGTCCATCTCAATCTCATGCACAAAACAATGCACAAACAACATCAAATTCTTCCACATGAGAATAGTGGGATAGACGATGAGGCGGAAGTGCTGGATTCGTTTGAAGTTGGGATTGAACAAATCAATACTCGCATTGATGTTGTTTTGTCGCAGTCTTTTGAGCTTATTCCAAGCCGAAGTTTTGCTGCTAAGTTGGTAAACTCTGGTTTGGCTCGGGTGAACGGAAAACTTGTTAAACCTTCGCTAAGAGTTGCTGCAGGGGATGTTATTACGTTGGCAGGCGAGATTTTTGCTTCGGGCGGCGACGCTCTGCCTCAGGCAGAAAAAATTCCGCTCAATATCATACATGAAGATGGAGATATTCTGGTTATTAATAAACCAGCAGGACTGGTTGTGCACCCTGGGGCTGGAAACCCCACGGGCACGTTGGTAAATGCCGTGTTGGCGCATTGTGGACATACGCTTCCAAGCTTGGGAGAGCGAGCCAGAGCCGGTATTGTTCATCGATTGGATAGAGATACCAGCGGTGTTATGGTTGTGGCAAAAACTCAGATAGCACTCACTGGCTTGTCACAACAATTTGCTCGTCACAATCAGGAACGATGGTATCTTGCCATTGTTTATGGAAGACCCTCACCTCATTCTGGTCTTGCAGAAACATGGCATGGTCGCGATAAAAAACACCGCATAAAATTCGCCGTTCAAAACGTTGGCGAGGGTAAGATTGCTAGAATGCGTTATTCAGTTGTTGAGGCTCTGTGTGGTGAGGAGTCGGCTATTGTTCGTTGTGAGCTCCTTACTGGAAGAACCCATCAAATTAGGGTTCAAATGAAACATCTGGGATTTCCGTTATTGGGAGACCCACTTTACGGTTGTGAATGTGCTCGCTTGCGTAAGGATAGGCAACGTTGGGCTGCATTGGAGCCTTTGCTTGTTCGGCAGATGCTTCATGCAGAAAGACTTCAGTTTGAACATCCTGTCACGAACCAAATGATGGATTTTCGAGCGGCGCCGCCCGATGATTTTTTGCAGGTAGCGGCTATTTTGCGTCGCTAGAGAATCAAAAAAGTATGTGTTCTAGAGGCAAAACATTCCCTTTCAATGGTCACTATATTTTGACATTTTTGCGAATCTCGACATGGTAGAATAAGGGTGCATTTCAAATGTGAACCGGTAGTACGAGGTCTGTTTATGAAAATGAATATTACTGCTTTTTCTCTTTCTATTGCTATAGGTATGAGCGCTATTACGAATGTTGCGCTTGCTGCAGGTACTGCGCAATCACCTAGTTCAGCTCAAGTTGCGGCATCAAGAGCAATATTAAACCCCATTTTTCTGCTGCCAGTGGCAAGCAAGAGTGCTCTTGTATTGTATTTTGTGGGT
The DNA here is from genome assembly GCA_903932045.1 of uncultured Silvanigrella sp. Classification (GTDB taxonomy): domain Bacteria; phylum Bdellovibrionota_B; class Oligoflexia; order Silvanigrellales; family Silvanigrellaceae; genus CAIZES01. The sequence goes on from CAIZES010000292.1 coordinate 12,274, forward strand.
CGCAACAGCGATATTGTTTCCTCCATGGACTGGTCGGAACAGGCAGATGTGACTCGGATGAAGGAAATTCTGCAAATTGCACGAAATTTTAAGTTACAAAAACCAGGAAGTGCTACAGCTCTTCCTCTTGGTGAAAGTCTTCTCAAACTTTTGTTAGAACATGCATATTATATAGATAATCTTCGTGCTTTTGAGTCAGTGGATAAAGCATTTCGAAATACAGAGGCGGCCGCTCGCACTGCATATAAGGCTGTTGCAGTTCAGGCCGAAAATCTTGCTAAGCAGTTTCCAAAATCGCATCAGATACCACAATGGAAAGCAGAGGCTGCTATATCTAGGCTTCGTGTAGCGGCTCCAGAAGCGCAAAAAAATGCGTTAAACTATTTGCGAACGAACAAAGGTGTGAATGCAACTCGGCTGCAGGTTGTAGGATGCATTTTGGATCATCTCAGAGGACAAGTGAAAAGTTCTTTTGGAACGCTTCATAATCTCATTGAATCTTCGCCCGAGGATACTACAAAAGGCTCATTAACTCTGCTTGTGGCCGATGAAACTCAAAACAAGAAGGAAGCGATAGCGAGATACCAAGAAGCAGCAAGACTGACGCAAAACTTTCGAGGTCCGCAAAGTAAGGTGAATCCAATAGTGCATCGCGCTGTGGCGCAATCGGTTGCCTTGGCTCTTTTGCAAAATCCGAACGATGTGGATTCTGAGATTATTTCGTTCGTTCAAAGCCAGGGTGTCAATAGCGCTGGCCATGCGTACGCCGAACAAGTGGCACTTAAAGCGACGGCCAAGCACCCTCGTCAAGCGATTTCTCTTTATCAGAGTATTTTGGAACAACCCGGAATTTCGCCTCGTCAAACGCTTTTTGTTGAGCATAGAGCTTTGGATATTGCTCTTAATGCAGAAGATTGTGAAAGTGCCGATGCGCAATGGGACCGTATTACAAAACTTCCTGCAAACATGTCCGTTACAGGTGCTCCCGAGCGCGTTCTCAAAACTCAACGTCTTTGTTGGGGCCGGATTGAGAAAGATCCGAGTGTGGAAAATGTGGATCGCTTTGTTCGTCTTCATGATTTGTTTGTTACGTTATCACCTTCATACAAAAAGGATGAAAGTTGGTCGATTAATGTTATCGATGGACTCTATCGTTCTCAAAGAGACTCTTTATCTGCGGGGCGAGCCGATGCATTGGTGAATTCTTCGCAAAAACCGTTGATTCAGATTTCTGCACTGCGTTTTGCTGCGAAAGCTCGTGAACGTATGATGAGTCTTCCGGCGAAACCAGATTTTAAGATATCGCGAAAAATTTCCGATGCATCTGTTGCAACTGCATACATTTCTACGCTTGAAAGAATTTTTAAGTTGGGTACGAGTGAAGAAAAACTAAATGCGACGTTTCAGATTCCCTATGTGCTGCATGTTATAGAGAACGCCGATTCAGCCAGAACAAAATTTGAAGGTGCGATGGCGGCATTTTCCAGAACGGAGCAGGCTTCAAAAACTGTCAGCTATCTCTTGGAAATCAATTTAACGAATAAAGATCACGTTTATACGGAACGGATTGCGCGTTATGCAGAAAAATTGGGTATTAAGCCTTTTGATAAGGCTCACAGCGACCTTCGAAAAATTGTTGAGAATGCTGTGTGGGATCAGGCGGTCTCATTGGAGAACTCTAAACAATATGTTCCTGCCGGTGATCGTTTTAGTGCTTTTCAAAAGGAGTTCCCGTCTGTAAAAAGATCTGATATGGCTCTTGATTTGTCTGCCAAGAATTATCTCAGAGGTCAGCAGGTTGATATTGCGATTTTGCACATGGAAAGGCTTTTGACAACCTATCCAAATTCTATTTATGCGAAAGAAACGCGTTGGAATGCTGCTGAGCAGTCCAAGGGTATTAAGCAATATGTTCGCGCAGCAACGCACTATGAGGTGTTTGGAAAGGATTGGCCTTCAGAGGGAATTGCGCGAAAAACATTTTACAAAGCGGGCGAGATGCAGCGACTTGCTGGTAGGTATGCTAATTCGGCCAGTGATTTCGAAAAGTATTTTTCACAAGCGACCACCAAACCGGAACGCGTAAAAACGGCGAAAGATATTGCGTCGCTTCACGTGCAGTTCGGCAAAACGTCAGATGCCATTGGAGGGCTGGATCGGTTTATCAAAATTTCGGGAAATGTTGAGGACGAATTTTGGGCGCTTGCGCAAATGCTCGATCTTTATATACGAGACGCACAAAATGCGCAGGTTCGCCAAACGGCTTTGAAGCTTCTTTCGTTGCCTCCTTCTGGTGAAGATGCTGCCAAAATTCAGGCTCGTGCCAAATTTGAACTTGGAAAAATGGAAGCGACTGAAATTCGAGGCATGGAGCCTATGAAAAATCCTCGCTTGCTGAAGGCATCGCAGGAACTTTTAGCGCGGTATGAAAAAGCGAAGACAAATTTAGCGGGTCCTTGTGAAGCAAATCTTTCTCAGTGGTGCTCTGTTTCGCTCTACGAAACTTCGCGATTGGCTGAGGATGTTGCCAAAATTTTATTGGATGTTGAGCCCCCACCCTCGCTTGATCCCAAAGAGGCCGATCAAATTCAGAATCTTAGAGCTTCGCGAAGTGAGAAACTTCAGCAAGAAGTGCGCAGTTATGCAGATCAGGCCGAAGCCGCCTTGACGAAAGGCGTTCCCGATCAGGATTGGGCCGATCGCATACGTCAGTGGGCGCAAAACCAGCGTGGCGAAAACCAGACCGTTGATCCCGTTTATAAATGACTCAGAGAGATCCAGCACTCAGCAGTGAAAAGTTATTTGATAAAAAATCAATTAATGAAAAATTGTGGATACAGAAAGACGGCCTCCCAAAACGTGATCGGGTGAGCGAGATCCAGAGTCTGTCCATGCCGAACCCGGAAGCCACAGTGCGGTTTCAGCCGAAATTTTTAGAAAATCGGTGGTCATGTAGGAATATGCAACTTGAAATTCCAGGCCCAAATTGGAGTAGCGTCCAACGCCCGAAGATGCCGCTAGGGTTTTTCCTGGCTCGGGGTCGCGTGTTGCGTTCAAACGTCCCCAAATAATAGCGGGAACAATTGTTCCTGTTGTTGGGCTCTCGTAAGTATATTCACCTCGCGCAAAAAGCGCGTTGCTAACGAGTGCCCCTGGCATTCCGGGAGTGACGTTGCCTAAACTGCTAAACATAAGAAGTGAAGGTGTTATATTGGGGTGCATAACTCCCAAGTTAATATTGTTATTTCCTGTGGCGAAGGCGTCGGAGTCGCCACTTGCAAAACCAAGCCAAACCCCTGCTGAGTGTGATTCTCTTCGAGTTACTGTTGGAACTCCGCGTCGCGTGGCGGCTTCATTGGAGCTTTGTGTGGGGTTGGTTCCTGTGTTTGAGAATATATATTTGGCTTTAAATAATCCAGAAACCCAATCTAAACTTGCAGAAGTACACATTAAATTCTTAGCTCTTAAAGAGGCGTCTGTATTGCAAACATCCGCGCCGCCCATTTGAGAATATTGTGCGCTTTGTGTGCTGCCGTTTGGATACAAAAATTCTCCTTCGAGAAGTACGGAGCCGTAACGGAGGCGCGAGTACAAATCGAGAATGTTCATGCGTGTTTCAGATTCTGACGCTGTGTAGCGGGAAAAGGCAATGCCAACTTCACGAGCAAAGGTGCTTTGGCTTGCTTCTGTGAGACTGTCGCCAACAACCATGTCCACGGTCCAAGATTCGGCGTCGTCAGCTTTTGATACGGGACTTCCTTCCGCGTTTTTTTCCCAGTGGGCGCCGACGTAAATATTTCGAAAATCGAGGGCCATGGAAACGCCGTCAGTGGTGGAAACAGTTCCGGCTTCAGGCATCCAATCTCTGTAGTGAGGGGACGGGCTCACCCCTGCGTCGTTTCGCCAAATTCCCAGACCCCAATGACGAGGCATGCGCCCAACCCGAAATAGGCCGAAATCGTTGGAGGAATACTCGATGTATCCAAAATTTGCGCGGATGACGTCGTTTCTGTTGCGGTGGCTCCAGTCGTCGGGAGAAAACGGCAGGGTTGGTTTGGATTCGGTACCTTGTGAATTGCCAAGGCTGCGTGCGAGTTCGGGGTACTGGTTGAGTCCGAGTCGCAAATCGAGAAATGCTGCCAAGTTATTGGTTGGGCGAGCTTCGAGTGTGAGGCCGAGTGGGACTCGGACTGCTTGATAAATGAGTCCACCAGGGGGCAGCCCGTTTGTGTAATCTCCTACAATTGCGGCTTGACCGTGTGCTTGAACACTTACGCCCTGAGCAACAGTTGGGACTATAACGCAAGCAATACCAATGACTGACAGTGCTGAAAATGCCGAAGAAGCGAATCGCATGAACATCTCCTGTGCCGTAAGGCACGGCCAAAAAAGAAACAACTCGAAAGGTTTTCGATGTTTTGTTTTACAAGAGGCGATGGGGATGAGCAAGGATTGCTGGTGGTGACTCCAACGGGATTCGAACCCGTGTTCCCGCCGTGAAAGGGCGGTGTCCTAGGCCTCTAGACGATGGAGCCAGAAGGCAGTGTTCCCGTATCCCATTCAATTCGGGGTGTCAACACTCCGATGGGAAATCCCTGCCACCCCATGATTTGCGCTAAGGATTTCGAAAACTTTTCCGATCATTGCCAGAGAGACAACTCGGTGTCCTCATGTGAGGTGATTTTATGGTAAAGACGGACCGCAAGGATGATAATTTTGTTCAATCACAAACAGGTGCAATGCGAACATCGTTGCGCATTCTTGAGGACCGAGAACAGGAACATAGGGAAACTCTTCTTCGTCTTCAATCGCAAATTGACGAAAAATCGTTGCATCTGCAAGAGCTTTCTCGCCAAATTTCTGGGCACGAAGCAGTTGCAATGGAAATTGAAACCTATGGTAAGGCGCTTGACGAAATAAAAGCGAGGCTGAATGAGGGCAGAGAGCGGTTGACACGTGTTCGGGAAGAAAACGCTCATGCTGACACTGAACTTGCTGCTGCAAAGGATAAGGTGCGAGCTGAGGATCGTCGTGTTGTGGATGCTCGTGAGGAAGTGAATCATTTGCGTCAAAGCGTTGAGTTTTTAACGCAGCGTTTGGCTGTGATGCGAGAGGAAGAGGCAAAACTCAATGCCGAGATTGGCAGACTGAATTCGAATATTCATAGTCAGAATAAGACAATTCGTGATCTTGAAATTTTGGAATTGGAACGTAAGAAAGAATTGGTAGAGCAAGATAAATGCTTGGAGAAGCTGCAGCAGGAAATTCGCAATCGGAGAGAAACAATCGAAGGACTTGCGCATGGTGAAAGAGTGCGTCGCGATGAGCTGACGCATCTTGCAAATCAAGTTGAAGAAAAGAAACGGCAACTAGCAGGTACCGAAATTCGAATGGAAGAATTCGAGAATAGAGCAGCTCAACTGCAGGCGCGTTCCTTGGAAATTGAAAGTCGGAATGAAACTGTACGAGGTGAATTTGCAACTCTGCAGCTTCAGATTGGCGAAAAAACAGCAGAGATTGCTGAGTTGGTTGAGAAACGCGAAAAACTTGCAGCTGAAGTGCGGACGACGGGTGCTTCAAAAGAGCATCTTTCCAAGAGTATTGAAGATCTTCAGAACAAATACGATAAACTTTTGCACAGCTACGATGCTGCCGAGGCTCATAAGCAAAAGACAGACGCAGACTGTGAGCGTGTTGCACTGCAGCTTGCTGAGCTTCACTCACAGGAAAAATATCAAAATGAAATATTAAATAGAATGGCTTCACAAATATCGGTTTTTGAAGAAAAGATATTGACTTCGCGTGATAAGAATGCAGAGCTTGAAGTGCGATCAAAAGTATTGCAAGAGGAATTGAATAGACGCGAAAATATGTTGCGAGAAATGGAAAAAATGCACATGGAATCCACTCGTAAGTTGGATTCTGAGCGTCAGGCAATTCTTGCAATTGTTGACGAAAAACTAACGGCAACACGCGAAATTGAGCGTTTTCAGCAAAAGCAGCATGAGCTTGTGCAGGACTGTCAGCGATTGGCTGCTCGTGTACGAGAAGAGTCTGAGAAAACAGCTTTTCTGGATGGTGAAATTCGTTCGCGTCGAGAAATGCTCCATGAAATTGACTTGGAGAAAAGCTTGCGACGTTCGGAATCGGAAGCTCTTAATAATCGAATCCATGGTCTTAGAAACGAGGAGAAAGATCTCATTGGCCGCAAGAACACATTAGATGCACTGTTGTTGTCGTTGCAAGAGCAAATTACTCAATCTGAGAAAATTGTCGCTGATGTTGCTGTGCGAATTGAGGCAGAGAGGTCTCGTTTTGCCGAGGAAAGTGAAAAAGCTCATGCATCGAGCGAAAGAGCGAACCGAAATCGTGCATACCTTGAAGAAACAAGTCGCCAGGTGCAGGATCTTTATTCGGATCGGGACAAGGTTCAAGTTGAACTCTTGGAGTTGCGTCGTCAAACATTGGAAAAAGCAGAGGAACTTTCTGAACTGGAAACATTGCGTCAAGATAAGCTTCTTCGCATTGAAGAGCTTTCCAAAGAGGTTCATGCGATGCGCCACCGACGTGATACCGAAGAAAGTGCTCGTTTGGAACATCCGGATGCTTTATCCAGAAAACGCCTTAGCACTATTAAAGAGTCTCTCCTGAAACTGCAAACCGAAATGGATGCTACCTTTGTCTCTGCCGATTCGAAGGATAAAAAGGCTGGATAATAAAATTGAAAAAATTTGGTTAAGTATTCTATTCTCTCGCCGATACACAGGGTGCGACTGGTTGCGTGCAACACATGGAAAGAGGAATTGTTATGCGACTCTTCGGTGTTTCTAGGATATCAGCAAATTCACCTGCGGCAAAAGAGGAAATGCAAAGCGCCATAGGTGGCGATATGAATGCTCCTCCTTTAAGTATAGCTGGGGGGGAATTACTTGCTAATCAAGATGAGCCTGATAATAAAAAACGTATCTTATTATTGGGTGGTGGACTTGCGGTTGTTGCCGCTTCGGCATTATTTTTGTTGGACGAAAATCCTATGAGTATGCTGCAGTCTTTTTTGGGTGCTTCGAGTGAGGATCCTGGGACGGCAATGAATGTGGCGCCGAACACACCAAGTCATGCTCTTCAGCTTCCTCCAGGATTAACGCCAGGCGACAACGAGAGCGGTGTTTTAGATTCAGAGGATGCAGAAACTGATGTTGCGGACACTGAAGCAATTGATGATTCTGCATTGCCGTTGGTTGCGGTTGAGGGTGAAGCAACACGTGATCGACCTTGGGAGGCGCTGAATAGGATTTCGGAGTGGCGAACATCGGGAGAATATGATGCAGTCGTATTGAAACAGTATTTTGCTCACAAGAAGGTTTGGGTTCGTTTGGCGGCGTTGGAAGTTGCAATTAAGCAAAAGGGTTTGACGCCACTGGAAGTTCGATCTGTTGCGAAAACATTGCGAACAGATTTTAGAAAAGATCAAATGCGACGTTGGATGAAACGAGTGAGAGAGCGTGATAGAGAAACATACGACAGTATGGTTGAAGTTCTTAAAATTTGATATTACGTTACAGGGAATGAAGTTTACTTAAGATAATAATTTGGAAATATTATGACGGCACAAGTTCAGGTTTGGAGAATATTTGCCAATAGTCTGCCTGTTGTTGGTGAACATCTTGTTTTGGAAGATGACGAACATCACTATGTTCGCAATGTATTGCGTTTGCGAGTTGGTGAAATTGCAGAAATCACGGATTGTTGTGGTGGTCTTGCAACTGCTACTCTTATTAAGAGCGAAAAGCGTTTCAGTGAGTTTTGTATCGAAAAAATTAAGTTTATTCCAAAACCCGAGCGACATGTTATTCTTTTTGTGGGCGTGCCAAAACCAAGTGCTCTTGAGGAGCTCATTTCTGTAAATACAGAATTGGGCGCTTTGGAAATTCATCTTGTTTACACCCAAAAGGTTCAGAATAAGCAGGAATTGCGTGACGATCGTTTGAAAAAAATTATGCGTGAAAGTCTTCGTGTCTCCCGCAGTGTTTGGGAAACTCAAATTTTTGTTCATGCATCTTTGGAAAAAGGGATTGCGGATATTCCCCAAAATACGATTCGTTACTTGTGCGATGAAAGCCCTCTCTACGAAGAGCATGGAACGATGTATAATCATCTTCTTGTTTGCCTCAACAAAGAGTGTTGCTGCAAAAGTGTGGTCATTTTTGTGGGTCCAGAAGCAAGTTTCACCAATTCTGAACGGACATTGATTCGCGATAAGGCGGGAGCAATTTCTGTGACGTTAGGAAATAATATTCTACGGGTGCCGACGGCTGCAGCTTCTGCTACATCAATTTGTTTGAGCTATTTTACCATTCGTGAATGTACTTGATGGGATCAACCCGTTTTCCATTGATTTCAACTTCATAATGAAGATGAGGTCCGGTAGATCGCCCGGTATTTCCAACCTCGGCGATGATGTCCCCTTTAACAATTTTGTCGCCTTTTTTCACCAAAACTTTGTTGAGATGAGCATATCTTGTTCGAATTCCCGAGCCGTGGTCTACATCAATCACTTTGCCGTAATCTTCCAGATAGCGTGTGTCCACAACAACACCTGCTGCCGCAGCATAGACAGTTGTCCCAATTGATGCTGCAATATCGAGCCCCCAGTGCATGGCTTCGTGCCCGCTGAAAGGGCTTTCGCGGTCGCCAAAACCCGAGCTGACATAACCAATTGCGGGCGCTAGTGTGGGGGTGTTGGCTAGTTTCTTTTGATAGTCTTTTACGTCTCCCAGCAGGCGTTCTAATTCCCTTGCTTGCGATTCGCTTCGTGTGCCAACTTTTAGAAGCCTTTCAAAGGCGTCTCGGAATTCGAGGTTGCGAAAGTTAACACTGGGCTCGTTGTTCAGTGATTTGGCACGAAAGCTGCGTGATAGGAAATAATCTTCTTTCGATACCGGACCAACATTTTCGAAATTGTTGACATTGGCTGCAAAACGATCGCTCTTTTGAGTCGGTATATTTCCTTGAGGTTTGCCATCTTTCTTGGTGTTTTTGTTGTCGTCATTTTTGGGTTTGAGATTTTTGCAGCGAGGGCCTTTGCAGCTTGTCTCTGGTTTAGACATTTCTCTAATTTGCGTTGAGAAATTGTCCATGCGATTGAGTGCAGATTGCACGCCATCCAATCTTGCGATAATGGCTGCAGCCTCGCTGCGAATGCTATGGTTTTCGGCTCGCAGGCGTTCATAGTCGTGAACAATAATTTGAAGCTTTGTATAGTCAACGAGCACAGCCCCAAGCGCACCAATGCCTGCAAATAGGATACAAATCATCCAAGTTATTAAGCTTCGTCGCAGTTGAAAGCGCCACGGCGTTCCGCTTTCGCCGGGAATGATAAGGAGCGTATAGCCACCTGTGCGTCGAGCAACTTGCGGTGCGCGAGAGGGAGCTCGCGAGGCAAAGGCTTTGATGCTATGGGGTGGATCCACGTGAGTCACAAATGCTCCGGAATAAGTGGGAAATTTTAAAACCTTGCACGATGCTTGTTTTTATGAAGTCCCTTTCCAGTGCATATCGTTCGAAAAGAGAAAGATTGTATGCGAAACTTTTGCAGCGTGTTGGGTTTTTGGAGAGTGTTCTAACGGGAGTGAAAATTTCGGAGTCTAATATTTTTTCTTAGATAATTTCGACAACAACAACTGTGATGTTGTCTTCTCCTCCGCGTTGGTTTGCCAAATCAACTAAGGTTTTGGGAATCTCAGAAAAATTAGCATGAGCAAGATGTTCTGCAATTTCCCAGTCGGGAATTTTTCCAGTGAGGCCATCGGAACAAAGCAGAAAACGATCGTTTTCAAATAGCTGAAGGACAAACGTGTCGACTTCTTCTTCTTCTTGGTATCCAACGCAACGCGTAATAACGTTGCGCATTTGCGAAATTGCAGGATCGCCTTGCTTTAAAATGCCAGCTTTTAGTTGCTCGTTTACGAGGGAGTGATCGTCGGTGACTTGGTATAAAAGACCAGCGCGTAATAAATAGCAACGGCTGTCTCCCACATGTGCCACTACTGCGATATTTTGATTTTTTTGATTCTTGGATCCTGGTGGAGGAATCCACAAAAGCGAGCAGGTTGTTCCCATTCCTCTATATTGAGGAAGTTCAAGGGATCTTTCGTAGATTTTGAGTGACGCACTGTTCACTGTTTTTGAAAGAATATTTCTTCGGGCGGTGATATCTGAGCGCTGCAGGAGCTCGAGTTGTTCTGAAATTTCGGTGGCAACTGTTTGTACCGTGAGGCTACTCGCAACTTCACCGCCTGCGCGCCCCCCCATTCCATCGGCGACCAAGTAAAGTCCAAGAGATTGATCCACGCACATGCTGTCTTGGTTGGAGTCGCGAACCATACCAACGTCCGAATGTCCGCAGGCACGGACCTTGCCCCCTTGCCAAAAGGGGACTACGGGGTTGCCCAGGAGTACTAAGGTATTCTCAATCATAGGTTCTTCCCATCGTGCAGAATTCCCCGCGAGAGGAGTTTATTTGCTCCATGATACCATTAAACTGATGTCGATTATCTGACGCTGGAAAAAGCTCTACTCATTTCAACTTGGCTGCTGCCGATAAGCGGTTTGAAGGAACATGGAAGATTTTTGTGATGATGAGAAGAAATGGCCTGGCCGGCAGGACTCGAACCTGCGACCACCGGATTAGAAATCCGGTGCTCTATCCGACTGAGCTACGACCAGGTGTCATATCTTCATATCATGCAAAGACCTAAAACGTAAAGTGGGGGCGGTGAATTCGGGATGAGTCAGCGCATTATCGAAATAATTCGGAAAGCCCAAATCTTGTCGAAGGAAGACTTCGCCAAGGCTATGGAGTTTGCGACTCGCGATAATTGCCCTTTTGCCTACTTTTTGCTCAAAAATTCGCTTATCACAGAAGATGTTTTGATGCCGGTTTTGGAAAAAGGTCTGGGAGTGGAGGCTATAGATCTTGATAGCACCGATCTCGAACCAGCGGTGACTGATTGTGTTCCAAAAGATGTTGCACTGCAGTTTCGTGTCATTCCCATCAACCGTGTTGCCAATAATCTTTTCGTTGCAGGCGGCGATCCCACAAATCTTGAGGTTGTGGACAAACTTTCCGCGCGACTTTCTTCCAAAGTAAAGATTCTATTAGCCTCTGAAATGGCTATTCAGCGTGCGCTTACAAAGTATTATGCAAATAAAATTGACGTTCAAAAGCCGGGTAAAGTTGGATCTACTGCGGATTTGGGTGACGGATATGTCATGGCATTTGTGGATCGTCTTTTGCTAACCGCTGCGCAGCGACGCGCAAGTGATATTCACATTGAGCCTTTCGAAAGCGCCATTCGGGTGCGTTTGCGTGCCGATGGAACACTTTTCGAATATCCCGATAAACCTCGTATTGAAATGCGTGACGCCATTATTTCCCGTATTAAAATTATTTCGAACTTGGATATTGCCGAAAAAAGGTTGCCACAAGATGGCGCGTGTAAAATTGATGTTCCGGGTGCTGGAAAAATCGATTTTCGTGTCTCCGTTTTGCCCTGTGTTTGGGGCGAAAAAATTGTGATGCGTATTTTGGATAAGTCTAATTTGCAACTGGATATGACTCGTTTAGGATTCGAAACCGAACAGCTGAACCAGTTTAAAGACTCCATTATGAAACCGTTTGGTATGGTGCTTGTGACTGGTCCAACGGGTTCGGGAAAAACAACAACACTTTATTCGGCATTGAATGAGCTCAATAGATTATCAGATAATGTTGTTACAGCCGAAGATCCTGTTGAATATACAATTCCTGGCATTAATCAGGTTCAGGTTCGTGCCGATATCGAATTTACTTTTGCTAAGGCTCTGAAGGCTTTCTTGCGCCAGGACCCTGACGTGATTATGGTTGGTGAAATTCGTGATGTTGAGACTGCAGAAATTGCCATGAAAGCGGCACTCACAGGGCATATTGTGCTCTCTACGTTGCATACAAACAACGCAGCCGAAACTATAGAACGACTGCAAAATATGGGAATTGAACCCTTCACTATTGTTTCGGCGGTGAACTCTGTTGTGGCGCAGCGTTTGGTTCGAAAAGTTTGTGTAAATTGTAAAGTTGAAGATCATTCTCATACGCGAGAAGATCTTATAAAATATGGTTTGCCGGAAAAATATATTGGTGCCTTTCCCCTTTATAAAGGAGAAGGATGTGATGTGTGCAATGGCACGGGTTACAAGGGTCGTATTGCAATACACGAAGTGATGATTCTGAGTGAGCCCGTGAAAAGAGCTATTGCCAATGGCTTACCTGCTTTGGAGTTGAAAAAAATTGCCATGGCAAATGGCATGCAGACGTTGCGGCAAAGTGCATGGAAAAAAGTGGCTCGAGGCATGACGAGTATTGAAGAACTCTTGGAATCCAGTTCTTCTGATTATGATCCTGGACTAGTAATGAAGAGGAGTGCATGAAATGGCTGTGAAGGTGAGTTTGCAAAAACTTCTGAAAGCGCAGGCTGATCAGGATGCATCTGATCTTCATATTACAATGGGATCTCCTCCTCAAATGCGTATTCATGGAAATTTGTGCCCCGTAAAGATGGAGCCATTGGAGGCAGCGGATACGGAGTCGCTTTGTTATTCCATTCTTACAGAAGTTCAAAAACAGCAGTTTGAAGAAAATCGCGAACTCGACATGTCCTTTGCATTGAAGGGAGTGGCTCGTTTTCGTGCGAATATATTTAGGCAACGCGGGGCCGTTGGTGGCGTTTTTCGTTTGATACCTCATGAAGTCCGTCCGTTCGATCAACTCGGGTTGCCCGGGGCTGTGGTGGGTCTTTGTGAATTGGCTCGCGGACTTGATTTGGTGACGGGCGCTACGGGTTCGGGTAAATCAACTACGCTTGCGGCAATGATTGATAAAATCAACCGCGAGGTCCCGGGACATATTCTGACAATTGAAGATCCCATAGAGTTTGCTCACGAACACAAACGCGCCTTGGTAAATCAACGCGAAGTTGGGCAGGACACGCACAATATCACGCGCGCCCTGAAAAGTGCGTTGCGCCAAGATCCGGATGTTGTGCTCATTGGTGAGTTGCGAGACCTTGAAACAATCTCTGCTGCTTTGACAATTGCCGAAACGGGTCACTTGGTGTTTGCAACACTTCATACAAACTCTTCTGTTTCAACTATTACGCGTGTTATTGATGTGTTTCCGGCTCACCAACAGCCACAAATTCGGAACCAACTTGCGGCCAGTTTGCAGGGGGTTTTGTGTCAACAGCTTTTGCCTTGTTTGGAGGGCGGTCGGACGCTGGCCGTAGAATTGATGATACCAAATCCCGCCATTCGTGCACAAATTCGGGAAGACAAAATCCATCAAATTAATCAGTCTATGCAGATTGGAACGGAAAAATCGGGAATGCAAACGTTGAACCAGCACTTGGTGGCACTCTTACAGCGTCGAAAGATTTCTGTTGAGACTGCTCTCACTGCCTCCGTGGACGTTGACGATCTCAAGAGTAATCTCCAGCGTTTGGGAATTGGAAAAATTGAGAGATAGAGACAGATAGAGATAGTTAGAGATAGTTAGAGATAGAAAGACACCACAAGGAAAGAAGAAATGGCTGAATATTTGTACGCAGGAACCAAACGAAACGGTGCAAAAGTGCAGTCAAAAATTGCTGCACAAACCGAATCGGAGGCACGCCTCAAACTGCGTCTTATGGGAATTTACGTAACAGCCATTGGCATTGGTCGGTTGAAAAGTGCAAAGACTTCTGGTCCTAGTATCAATTTAGGTGCATTGTTCACAAAGCTTCTGAATCCCCAGGCCAAAAGTGGGCTGGCCAAAATGGGAACAGAAGACTTAATGATTTTTACAAAGCAAATGGCAACGCTCATAGATGCGGGCATTGCCATTGTGGGTTCCTTGGATATGTTGGCCAATCAGGCTGTGAATCCTAATATTCGGGCCATAATTGACCATGTGCGAGAGCAAGTTGAAGGAGGTAAAGATTTAGCAACGGCTTTGGAAAAGCATCCAGAGGCTTTTGACACCACCTATGTTGCTCTTGTTCGCGCTGGAGCTCAATCGGGTCAGCTTGATGTTATGATGAAAAAGCTAACGGTATATATCGAGAAAGCAAGTAAGCTCAAAAAGCAGCTTGTGAGTGCTTTGAGTTATCCAGCGATAGTGATGTTGATTGCTGTGGGTCTCACTTTTGCAATGCTCATGTTTGTGGTTCCAATGTTTGCAAAAAACTATAAAGACGCCGGCAAACCTTTACCCGGACTCACCCAGGGTGTTATTGATTTTTCTGATTGGTTTAAAGATAATTTCTACATTGTTGGTATTGTTATATTTGTTGTAGGTGTGGTCATTTCTCGATGGAAAAATACAACCAAGGGGCGTGCTCAGTTTGATGCTCTTCTTTTGAAACTTCCCATTTTTGGAATTCTTGTGCAAAAAATCGCCATCGCGCGATTTACCGGAACTATGGCGACGTTGGTGTCATCGGGAATTGGCTTGCCTGAGGCTCTTAAAATTTGCGCACGCGCCTCGGGTAATGCTGTTATTGAAAAAGACATTGGTAGAGTTGAAGATGGCGTTGTGAAAGGAAAGTCTCTTGCAGAAATGCTAGGGAAGTCGCCGTATTTTCCAAGCATGGTGGCAGGTATGATTGGTATTGGTGAATCTACCGGACGTTTGGACAGTATGCTCGAGAAAATTGCTCTTGTGTACGAAGAAGACGTCGAAGCTGCAATGGCTGCCGCACTGAAAATGGTTGAGCCAGCAATGTTTATTATTGTGGGTGGGCTTGTGGGTTTTATTCTACTGGCAATGTATCTGCCTATTTTTGATATGGCCAGCACGGTTGGGTGATTGCAGGGGTGTCTCATCTCATTTGTAAGTGTTTTTAGATGTTTGTTTTTCGGTGGAGTGGCGCCTGGCGCCATTTTGTGCGGGGTAGAGAGTTGGCGTGGAGTTGAGGATTTTGGCGAGGATCGGCTAGAGTGGCTGCAAACCTATCTTCCCTTTGAGAATGGAGTTCCCTCGCATCAGACGGTCGGTCGGGTGATGTCATTGCTAAAGGGCGACTGTGTTGCCAAAGCTTTTGTGCA